>CAZSJV010000001.1:0-23542 GCA_964607255.1 Candidatus Woesearchaeota archaeon
TACTTAAAAAACAGCAGGGATTAATTTTAATTCAATTAAAGAATATCTATCACCAGAAGCTGTGAAATTTTTAGGATATTAATTGATAAAAATAGAAATATCTTTTGATAATTCTACTACCTCACCGCTAATTTAATATCCTCGCTTTTAATCGTTTTTCTTTTAGAATGTCTTGCAAATCTAACCGCTTTCTCACCAATTTGTTCAGCAACTTTTTCAAGTTCTTCACGCATAGCAACTTTTGCATTATCGGCAACCCTTTCAGCGCCAGATTTCTTTAATAATTTCTCCATTGCAGCTAAGGGTAATATTGCTCGAGGCATGGAAATAATATAACGTTACTATATAAAAACCTTACCAAAATCTTTATAAATGCTCAGAAAAATCAAAATCTTACCCTACTGATAATAAGATAGCAAAGTCTATTTTATAATAAGCCGCTGATTCTAAAGGCGAAATGGTCAGATGCCTATAGACCACAGATTTAGAATAAAGAATAATGGGAAGAGCACATAAATCAAAAGCAGGAAGTATGCAATATTGGCCTAGAAAGCGGGCTAAAAGAATTTATCCTATTGTGAGATCCTGGGCTAAATTTGAATCAGCCAATCTGCTTGGTTTTCTCTGTTACAAAGCTGGAATGACTCACGTCCAAGTTCTAGAAAATAATCCTGCAGCAAAGCAATCAAGACTTAGAGCACATGCAGCTACAATTTTGGAATGTCCGCCATTGAAAGTTTTTGGAATTAAATTTTATAAAAATACCCTATATGGGATAAAAAACCTCGGACAGATTACTTCTGAAAGTTTAGATAAAGAACTTAAAAGAAAAATAAACATCCCAAAAAAAGTTAACAATAAAGAAATTAATGATTTTGATGATTTAAAATTAATTGTTTATACACAGCCAAAATTAATTGGAATAAAGAAAAAGCCAGAAATTCTGGAATTGGGGATTTCCGGAAATAAAGAAGAAAAATTAGAATATGCTAAAAATTTATTAAACAAAGAAATAAAAGTAAGTGAAGTTTTCAAAGTAAATCAAAACGTTGATATTCATTCCGTTACAAAGGGAAAAGGTTTTCAAGGTCCTGTAAAAAGATTTGGTGTTGATCTTAAGGCTCATAAATCTGAAAAGAAGAGAAGAGCTCCTGGTAATCTGGGATCATGGACACCAAAGAAAATTTTATTTACTGTGCCGCAAGCAGGTCAGATGGGTTTTCATACCAGAACAGAATACAATAAAACCATATTAAAAATTTCTAATAATGTTGATGAAATAAATCCAAAATCAGGATTAGAACATTATGGTTTTATAAAAAATGATTATTTATTGGTTAAAGGTTCTATAGCCGGATCAAAAAAACGTTTAATAATATTAACACAACCAATGAGAGCATCAAAACTATTACCTATGGAGTTAAAATTTATTAAAAAATGAATCTAGTTAATGAAGAAGGGAAAAAAGTAAAAGAAACTGAGCTTCCTAGTCAGTTTAATGAAGAATATCATCCCAATTTAATCCAGAGGGCTTTTGTAACAATAAGAGCAAATAAAAGACAGCCTTATGGAACAAATCCAAATGCGGGAATGAGAGCTTCTTCAAAAGTTTCTCGTAGAAGAAGAGATTATAAGGGAAGTTATGGTCATGGTATTTCCCGTGTACCTAGAAAAGTTTTATGGAGAAGGGGAACTCAGTTTGGGTGGGTTGGTGCTACAGCTCCCGGAACAGTTGGGGGTAGAAGAGCGCATCCTCCAAAAGCATCTAAAGTCTGGGATAAAATAATTAATATTAAGGAAAGAAAAAAAGCAATAAGATCAGCATTATCTGCAACATTAAACAAGGATTTAGTTTTATTAAGAAATCATAAGCTTCCAAGTATATATCCATTAATAATAGAGGATACATTTGAGGATATTAATAAGACAAAAGATGTTATTAAAATATTAAACAATCTTGGTCTTGGAAAAGAGCTTGAAAGACTGGATATTAGCAAAGTGAGAAGTGGTAAGGGAAAAAATAAAGGAAGAAGACATAAAACAAAAACAGGTCCTTTAGTAATTGTATCAAAAAAATGTAAATTAGTTCAAGCTGTTGAAAATATTAAGGGAATGGATATAGTTCCAATAAATTTAGTTAATGTTGAATTACTCGCTCCAGGTTCTCATGCAGGAAGATTGACAATTTATACAAAAGGGGCAATTGAAAGATTAGAAAAGGAGAATATGTTTAATTAAAATGCAAGCGATAAGATATCCAATATCAACGGAAAAAGCAGTACGTTTAATGGAATCTGATAATAAGTTAACCTTTATTGTAGAAAGAAAAGCAAATAAAAGCGATATAAAAAAAGAAATTGAAAAAATGTTCAGCGTTAAGGTTGAAAAAGTTAATACATTAATAACTCCTCTTGGTCAAAAAAAAGCTTTCATTAAATTATCAAAAGAAAATCCTGCAATTGATGTTGCAACTAAATTAGGATTGATGTAGAATGGGTAAGAGAATAGTTACACAAAGACGTGGAAAAGGCTCACCCAGATATAGAGCTCCAAGTCATAATTTCCACTATGAAATTAATTATCCAAAAACAAACGAACAATTAAAAGGAAAAGTTATAGAAATAATGAAAGACCCTGCAAGAAATGCTCCTACCGCTGTAATAGAATTCAATAATAAAGAAATAATTGCATTACCTGCCCCACTGAATATTAGGGAAGGTGATAATGTAAATTATAATAATGCTAAAGAAACGGCTCCTTTAACAACTTTAAGATTATTGGATATTCCGGAAGGTACAGCTATATTTAATATTGAAGGTAATCCTGGAGATGGGGGCAAGTTTTGCAGAGCAGCAGGAACCTCAGCTAAATTAGTTTCTAAATTTAAAGATTATATTTTAGTTTCTCTTCCTTCAAAGAAACAACGTAAGTTTAATCCAGAATGCAAAGCAACAATTGGAGTAATCTCGGGAACAGGAAGATTAGAAAAGCCAATGTTAAAGGCTGGTAAACATTATCATGCAATGAAGGCTAGAAATAAATTATATCCTGTAACATCTGGAGTAGCAATGAATGCAGTAGATCATCCATTTGGTTCAGGTCGTGGTAGACATGTTGGTAAACCAAAGACTCCTCCAAAGAATGCTCCGCCTGGAAGAAATGTAGGATTGATAAGAGCAAGAAGAACGGGAAGAAAACGATAAAATGGCAAAGATATTTACATACAGAGGAAAAACAACTGAAGAATTAAAGAAGCTTGATTTAAGTGAATTTATAAAAATGGTTCCATCTAGACAAAGAAGATCATTAAAGAATGGGTTTTCAGAAGAACAGAAAAAATTATTGTTAAAGATTGATAAGACAATAAAAGGTGAATATAAAAAACCCTTGCGAACTCATTGCCGTGATTTAGTTGTACTTCCCAAAATGATTAGTCTTACTATTCATATTTATAATGGAAATAAATTTGTTCCGGTTACAATTCCACCAGAAGCAGTTGGAATGTTTCTTGGGGAATTAACAATGACACGTCAAAAAGTAGAACACTCAGCACCAGGTATAGGAGCTACAAGATCAAGTGCTGCAGTATCTGTAAAATAAAAATGGAAGCCTTAGTCAACGTAAAAAACATTGAAATTTCAACGAAGAAATCCATTGAAATTGCAAATTTTATTAGACATAAGAATATTGAACAGGCCAAAAAAATGCTCCAGAGGGTAATAGATATGGATCAAGCAGTTCCATATAAGCGTCATAATAAAGATATTCCTCATCGTGCTGGAATGATGGCTGGACGTTATCCTATAAAAACGTGCAAAGTGATCTTGGATTTATTAAATAATGTACAGGCAAATGCACAAAACAAAGGATTGTCCTCAAATTTAGTTATTTCAGAAATGATTGCTAATCAGGGAAACAAACAGATGCATTCTGGTAGAAATCGAGGCAAAATGAAAAGAACTCATCTGAAAATAGTTGTTAAGGAAGTAGAAAAGAAGGAGACTAAAAAATGATTGAAAAACAAGTTGTATCAAAGAATTTACGCGAATATTTGATGCAGAATTATATTAAAGATTATTTTCCTAGAGGCAGCTATAGCAAGATAGATTTAAAGAAAACACCGATGGGAGAAAAAATTATAGTTCATACTGCGATGCCTGGTTTAGTGGTTGGAAGAAAAGGTGGAAACATATCTGAATTAACTAAGGTGCTCAAATCAAAATTTAATATGGAAAATCCCCAAATAGAAGTCAGTGAAATTAATAATGTTAATCTTGATCCTATGTCTGTTGCACAAAGAATTGCATCATCATTTGAAAGATTTGGTCCTAAGCGTTTTAAATTAATTGGATATAAAGAATTACAGAATATAATTGATGCTGGTGCTTTGGGAGCAGAGATTGTAATTTCTGGAAGAGGTGTTCCTGGTGCTAGAGCAAAAAGCTGGCGTTTCCAAGCTGGACATCTAAAGAAATCGGGAGACATCTCACAAAATTATATTAAAAAAGCAATTGCAGTGGCTAATTTGAAATCGGGCACGATTGGAATTAAAGTAGATATATTGACACCGGATGTAATTATGCCTGATGAAATAAAAATAAGAACTATTCAGCCAAAAGTTGAGATTCAAGAATCAAAAGAAGTTAAAGAAGAAGAGAAAGAAGAAAAAAGTAAAGAGAAAAAGGAAAAAAAACCAAGAAAGAAAAAGGTAAAGGAGAATGAAGAAACTGGAATTAAAACAGATGAGTAAAGATCAGCTTAACGAGAAATTAGTTGAGTTGAGAAAAGAACTAATGAGACTAAACTCTCAGAGATCAACCAAAACAGTTCCAGAAAATCCGGGCAGGTTAAAATTAATAAGAAGAAATATTGCTAGGATATTGACATTCGAAAGTCAAAAAACTAAACAGGAGGTAAATCTAGAAAAGAAATGAGCCAGATATGTCCCATATGTGGACTTACAAAGGATTTATGCGTGTGCGAGACCATAGCTCTTGAATCACAGATTGTTAAGATAAGAACTGTGAAAAGAAGATTTGGCAAATTAACCACATTAGTTGAGGGAATTGACCAAAAATCAGTTAACCTGAAAGAAATCGCAAAAAAATTAAAAGAAAAATTTGCATGTGGTGGCACAGTTAAAGATGGAGTAATAGAGCTTCAAGGAAACCACGTAAGTCAGACAAAACAAGAACTAATAAAACTTGGATTTGATGAAGACAGCATAAAATTGATGTGAGTTTAAACAGAAAAAGTTCATTGGAGATTAATAGAGAAGTTTATCAAAAAATATACAAAAATGAAAAACAAAACAATAGGAATCGAAGTAAGTTTACCTAAAGAGAACTGTAATGATTACCATTGTCCTTTTCATGGTAGTTTAAAAGTTCGCGGCATGGTATTCAATGGAAATGTAACAAAGGTTGATATAAACAAATCAGCAACCGTAGAATTCCTTAATTATTACTATTTGCATAAGTATGAAAGATATGAAAAAAGAATTGTTAAATTAAAAGTTCATAATCCTCCATGCGTAAATGCTAAACTAGGAGATTATGTAAAGATAATGGAATCAAGGCCAATATCAAAAACAAAAAATTTTGTAATAGTAGAGGTTCTTAAAAAATGAAATCGGTAGGATCAAGGATAACCAGAGGATTGCCTTTTGGCTCAAGGATAGGAGTTTGCGATAATTCGGGAGCTAAGATAATCAGAATATTCGGTGTAAAGGGGTTGAAGACAAAAAAAGGAAAATATCCTGCAGCAGGCATCGGTGATTTGGTTTATGCTTCAATTGTTAAAGGTAAGCCGGGAATGAAAAAAGAAACTGTTTTAGCAATAGTTGTAAGACAGAAGAAAGAATATAGGAGAGAAACAGGTGAAAGAATAAAATTCGAAGATAATGCCGCAGTTATATTAAAAGATGATAAAGGAAATCCAAAAGGAACAATTTTTAAGGGTCCAATAGCAAAAGAAGCAGCTTCGAGATGGCCGGGTATAGCAAAAGTAGCTTCAATCGTGGTGTAAAAATGAACAAATTATTTTCAAAATCATGGAAAGCAAGTAAACAACCTAGAAAGCAAAGGAAATATTTGCATAACGCCCCTTTACATATAAGAAGGAAATTTTTCAGTGCATTATTATCAAAGGAATTAAGGAAAAAATTCGAAAGGAGAAACTTACCCTTAGTAAAGGATGACGAAGTAAAGATAATGAGAGGAAAATATAAGGGAAAAATTGGAAAAATAACAAATGTCAACAGAAAAAAAATTAGGGTTTATATTGACCAGGCTTATAAATTGAAACTTGACGGAAATAAATCATATTATCCCATACACCCATCAAATGTTATGATAATCAATCCAAATATAAAAGACAAGAAAAGGATAAAGAAAAAATAAAATGGCAAAAAGACATTTATTTTCATTGAACGCACCCGTAAATTGGCCTATATCTAGAAAGGAGAATAAATGGGTTGCAAGACCAAATCCAGGTCCACATCAATTAAGAAGAAGTTTGCCTTTAAGTTTGTTTTTAAAGGGAATATTAAATTATGCAACAACATTAAGGGAAGTAAGAAGAATTTTAATGAATAATGAGGTTATGGTAAATAAAAAAGTCAGAAAAGATTACAAATTCCCTGTTGGATTAATGGATAATATTGAAATAAAAAGCAAAAATGAACACTTTAGATTGTTTATTAATTCAGATAATAAATATGAATTTAAAAAATTAAAAAAAGAAGAAGCCAAAGAAAAATTATGTAAGATTATAAATAAACAAATTCTAAAAAAAGGCAAAATCCAGTTAAACCTTTATGATGGCAGAAATATCCTGGTAGATAATCATGGTTATAAAACAGGAGATACAATAATTGTTGATTTAGATGCTAATAAAATCATTTCTCATATAAAATTAGAAAAAGGCGCTACCGCATATTTAATTGGTGGAAAATATATTGGTAATATCGGTAAAATAGAATCAATTAAAGAAAGAAAAGGTCTGCAACCTGCTAAAGTTGTGGTAAATACAAAAGACAAGAAATTTGAAACATTGAAAGATTACGTTTTTGTTATAAATAAAGATTCTCTGAAGGTGGAAAATGAATAATCAAAATCCAATGAGAAAAATAAGAATAGAAAAAGTAACCTTAAATATTGGGGCTGGAGAATCTGGGGAGAAATTGAACAAAGCAAAGAAAGTTTTAGAAAAAATATCAAATTCAAAACCGGTTGAAACAATAACCATGGAAAGAATTCCGACCTGGGGAATAAGACCAAAATTACCAATAGGATGCAAGATTACATTAAGAGGAAAAAAAGCAGAGGAAGTGCTTGAGAGATTATTCAAGGCAATGGACAATAAAATTAATGAGAAAAAATTTGATAATACTGGAAATTTATCATTTGGTATTCCGGAATATATTGATATTCCAAATGTAGAATACGATCCTAGTATCGGAATAATTGGATTAGAGGCAGCAGTTACATTAGAAAGACCTGGTTACAGAATAAAGAGAAGAAGAATAAGAAATAAAAAAATTTCATTTAAACATTTTATTACAAAAGAAGAAGCAAAGGAATTCATAAAAAGTAGATTTAATGTTGAAATTGTATCGGAGGAAGTAGAATGAGTTATAGTAATTATGAAAAAGCATTCAAGCAGCTTAAGGTTAAGGATGCTAAACTTAAGAAATACGTTAAACATAACTCTCCAAAAAAAAGAACTTTCGGAATAGCCGCAAGAAGATGTTTATTATGCGGAAGAATAGGGGGACATATACGCTCATATAATCTAAACTTATGCAGGCAATGTTTTAGATTAAGTGCAACAAAAATGGGCTTTAAAAAATATTCATAAAATGGCAACGAACGATCCACTATCAAATGTACTTTCACATCTTTATAATTGTGAAAAGATAAGCAGAGTAGAATGTATAGTCAAACCAGTATCAAAATTAATAATTAATGTACTAAATATAATTAAAGATGGGGGATATATCGGGGACTTTAATATAATAAAAGATGGAAGATCTGGATTAATTAAAATAAATCTTTTAGGAAATATAAACAGATGCGGAACAATAAAGCCAAGATTTTCATTTACATTAGATGAGCTAGAAAAATATGAGAAAAGATTTTTGCCGGCAAAAGATTTTGGATTAATCATTGTTTCAACATCAAAGGGATTAATGACACATATTCAAGCCAAGGAACAGAAAACTGGTGGAAGGTTAATAGCATATGTCTACTAATAAAGTT
The DNA here is from genome assembly GCA_964607255.1 of Candidatus Woesearchaeota archaeon. Taxonomy (GTDB): domain Archaea; phylum Nanobdellota; class Nanobdellia; order SCGC-AAA011-G17; family GW2011-AR20; genus GW2011-AR20. The sequence goes on from CAZSJV010000001.1 coordinate 8,262, forward strand.
AAGAAAAATGTATTTAATGAAGAATTAAATATTCCAGAGAATGTTGAATTAAATATAGAAGGATCTCTAATAAAAATAAACGGCCCTCAAGGAAATAATCAAAGAAGACTAATTGATCCTAAAATTACAATAAAAAAAGAAGATAATAAACTAGTCTTGATATCTGAAAATTATACCAAGAAGCAAAAAAGAATCCTGAAAACATTTAAAGCCCATCTAAAAAATATGATTGATGGTGTTTTAGATCAATATACTTATACTTTAAAGATATGCTCTGGACATTTTCCTATGAATGTATCTGTTGTTAATAATAAAGTAATAATAAAAAACTTCTTCGCTGAAAAAATACCTAGAGAAGCAAAGATTTTACCAAACGTTGAAGTAAAAATTAATGGGGACATAATAACTGTGAAAAGCAGTGATAGAGAGCTGGCGGGACAAACGGCTTCAAATATAGAGCAAGCCTGCAGAATTTCAAATCGTGACAGAAGAGTTTTCATGGATGGAATTTTTATAACATCAAAAGCTGGAAGGCCGATAATATAAAATGGAAAATCAAAATATTACAAGAAAGAAAAGGAAATTTGTTAGGTATAAATCTGTTAATCAGGTTAAGCTAATCGGTGGATGGCGTAGAACAAGAGGAATGCACAATAAGGTTAGATTAAAGAAAAAAGGTCATCCTCATAAGGTTTCAATAGGATACGGAACTAAAAAAGAATTCAAGAATTTTTATAATTCAGAATTTGATTATAAATTAATTAATAATTTGAATGATTTAAATAACGTTGATAAGAAATATATTATGATATCCAGAAAGATAGGATTGAAAAAGAAAATAGAGATATTAAAGAAAGCAAAGGAATTGAATTTGAATGTTATCAAAATTAAGGATATAGACGCATTCTTAAAAAATATTCATGAAGAAATTACTAAAATTAAGGAAACCAAAAAAAAGAAAGAAGCGAAAAAAGAATTGACAAAGAAAAAGGCAGAAGAAAAATCAAAAGAGAAAAAAGTGGAACAAACAGAGGAAGAAAAATCTGAGAAGGATAAAGAAGATAAAAAGAAGGCTTTAGAAGGAAAATAAAATGAACCTAAGAATGAAGAAAAGAATCGTACAATCCTTATATAATGTGGGATTAAAAAGAATTTGGATAGATCCAACTAAATTGAAAGAAGTTAAGGAGGCTATAACCAAGAATGATGTAAAAGGATTAGTCAAAAAAGGAATTATTATAATAAAACAAAATCATGGCTCTTCAAGATTTAGGATTAGAAAAGCAAATATACAATCCCGTAAAGGAAGGGGAAAAGGAATAGGATCAAGAAAGGGTGCAAGTAATGCGAGATTATCAAGAAAATCAGAATGGATGATAAAAATAAGAAATCAAAAAATATTATTAAAATCTTTAAGAGATAAATCATCTATATCAAGGAGAGATTACAGATCCCTTTATAGAAAAGCCAAGGGAGGATTCTTCAGAAATAAACGTCACCTTGAAATTTATTTACAAGAACATAAATTGATCGAAAATGGCAATAAACAAAAAATATAGTCTAAGGTATAAGAGAAAAAGAAAAAAACTGACGAATTACAGAGATAGATTAAGATTAATTTTATCTAAGAAAATTAGATTAGTAGTAAGAAGATCCTTAAATAATTTCACGGCTCAACTAGTAGAGTATAATTCAAAAGGAGATCAAGTGAAGATATCTATAACAACAAATAAATTACGTGAATATGGATGGAAATATCATTCAGGAAATCTTTCTTCGGCATATTTACTTGGATTAATAATTGGATTAGAAGCAAAAAAATTAAAGATAAATGAAGTCGTTTTAGATATAGGATTAAATGAGTCTATTAAAGGTTCTTCAATATACTCTTTTTTAAAAGGTGCATTAGATTCCGGATTAAACATTCCTCATGGCGAAGAAGTATTACCAAGCGAAGATAGAATATCTGGGGCCCATATTGCAAATTACTTTAATACATTATCTCAGGATCAAAGAAAAAAACAGTTTTCAAAATATTTAAAAAATGATGTTAATCCTGCAGATATAACCAAAGACTTTAAGGAAGTAAAATCAAAGATATTAAATAAATACAAAAATGATTAAACAAGAAGAAGTAATAATACCTGGACCAGTTGTAGAAGAAGTTCCCTTGGGAATTAAAAGAACAAAGGAATTAAATCTAGAAAGATGGACTCCTAAGACAGAGATAGGCAAAAAAGTAAAAAATGGACAAATAACCAACATAGATGAGATTTTAAATTCTGGAGCCAAAATATTTGAAACCGAGATTGTTGATTATTTAATACAAAATCTACAGATAGAATTATTATTGGTAGGGCAATCAAAAGGTAAGTTTGGTGGTGGAAAAAGAAGCATTTGGAGGCAAACTCAGAAAAAAACAAGTGAAGGAAATAAGCCAAAGTTTGCTACATTAGCTTTAGTCGGTAATAAAGATGGTTACATTGGAATTGGTTTCGGTAAATCTAAAGAAACCATGCCTGCTAAGGAAAAAGCAATTAGAAATGCTAAATTGAATATAATGAAGGTTAAACGCGGTTGTGGTTCATGGGAATGTGGTTGTGGTAAGAATCATTCTATTCCCTTTAAGATAGAAGGAAAATCGGCTTCTGTGATGTTAAGATTAATGCCGGCACCAAAGGGAGCTGGGTTAACTGTTGAAAAAGAATGCAAGAAGATTTTGGATTTTGCAGGTATTAAGGATGTTTATTCAAAAACTTCAAAATCAAGAACTAAAATGGGTTTAATTAAAGCGTGTTTTTATGCATTAAAAAATCTATCAAATGTCAAGGTTAATACACGCGAAATCGAAAGGCTGGGAATAAAATGAATAAGATAGCCATAGTTAGGATTAGGGGAGATCTTAATGTTAGAAAAGATAATAAAGATACTTTGAAAATGTTAAAATTATTTAATAAAAATTATTGCGTTGTAGTTGATAATAATCCGAATTATGTTGGTATGATCAAGAAAATAAAAGATTATGTTACCTGGGGAGAAATTAACATGGATACGTTTGAATTATTATTAAAACACAGAGGCAGATTGGCAGGGAAACAAAAGATTACAGAAGAATATTTAAAAGAAAAGATAAAATGTTCAATGAATGAATTTGTTAAAGAATTCTTTGAAAATAAAAAATCCTTTAAAGATATCCCGGGATTGAAGAGATTCTTCAGGTTAACACCCCCATTAAAAGGATTTGAAAGAGGGGGAATCAAAAAACCATTTAGTTTGGGCGGAGCTTTAGGTTATAGAAAAGATAACATTAATGATTTAATCAAAAGGATGATTTAAAATGATGAATAAAAGAAAAAAATTCAGCAGAATGAGGGCAAGTCATACCCATGGTGGTGGAGCAAAGAAAAAAAGACGTGGCTCCGGACATCGTGGAGGTTTTGGAATGGCCGGAAGTGGAAAGAGAGCAGACCAGAAAAAGCCCACCATATTAAAATTATATGGCAATGAATACTTTGGTAAGCATGGATTCAAAAGACCGGGAAAGGTTGTTGTTAGAATCAAGGCAATTAATATTTCAGACATCGAAAGAAATTTAGAATTATATTTGAGTAAAAATTTAGTAAGCAAAGAAAACAATGTTTATATATTAGATTTAAAGAAATTAGGTTATAATAAAATAATTGGTGCAGGTAATATTTATAATAAGTATAAGGTTATAGGAAGAGTCTCAAAAAAAGCCCGTGATAAAATAGAAAAATTGGGTGGAATAATAGAGGAAATTTAAATGTCATTTGTAAATAATATAGTATCTTTTTTACCCGAGGTTAAAGGACCAGATCAAAAATATCTTTCGTTTAATCAGAAGCTTAAATGGACTTCTATAATTTTAGTTTCTTATTTTGTCATGGGTGTAATCCCGTTATACAAATTAGGGCAGAATGAACTTGCTAATTTCGAATTTCTTTCAATTATTTTAGGGGCACAATTTGGTTCATTAATATCCCTTGGAATCGGTCCAATTGTAACAGCATCTATTGTCTTGCAATTATTAAATGGTTCTGGAATTTTGAAATTAGATACAGCAACTCACGAAGGAAGAGTATTTTTTCAGGGATTACAAAAAGTATTATCAATATTTTTTATATTATTTGAATCATTGATTTACGTTTTTATGGGAGGATTAAGACCAGAAATTGGATCATCTCCGTGGACGATTGTAATTCAATTGGTTATGGGTGGAATTTTAATATTATATATGGATGAAGTTATGAATAAGTGGGGATTTGGTTCAGGAGTAAGCTTATTCATCGCAGCAGGAGTAGCAAGTCAGATATTTATTAGTGCATTTTCTCCTTTATCATCAGCAGGGGATTTGGCTTTTGGTTCTGGACAAGCTCCCGTTGGAAGGGTATTTGTAATGTTCACATCATTGTTCAAAGGATTACCACAAGAAGCACTCCTGGCATTTTTAGCAATATTTGCAACAGTATTAATATTTTTAATATCCGTATATGTGCAATCAATGAAAGTAGAAATTCCATTGTCTTTTGGAAAAATTCGTGGTTATGGAATAAGATGGCCGTTAAAATTTATTTATACGAGTAATATTCCTGTTATATTAATTGCAGCCTTTCTTGCCAATATACAACTTTGGGCTACATTACTAGAAAAATGGGGACGCCCCCTATTAGGAACATTTGTTAATGGCGCTCCTGTTTCTGGATTTGTACTCTGGATTTTCCCACCTAATTTATTCCAAAACATATTTTCAGGAACTTTCATATTCACAGATTTAGCAAGATCTTTAACTTATATTCTGTTTATGGTAATTGGTTCTGTAATTTTTTCTATATTCTGGGTACAAACATCTGGTATGGATGCAAGAAGTCAGGCAAGACAAATTTTAAATTCCGGCTTACAAATTCCGGGCTTTAGGAGAGACGAAAGAGTATTAGAAAGGATTTTAAAAAGGTATATTTCACCATTAACTGTTATGGGGGCAATCACAGTAGGATTTTTAGCTTCAATCGCTGATGTTATGGGGGCATTATCTCGTGGGACAGGAATCTTATTAGCGGTAATGATAATTTATAAATTGTATGAAGATATTGCTCAGCAGCATATGATGGACATTAATCCAGCATTTAGGAAGGTAATCGGAAAATGAGTTTAGGAACTTCAATAACAGGATTTTTTAGTCTTACATTAGGACCTTTTGTTAGTTGGAACCCCGCTTTTTCCTTATTAATCCTGGCTTTTGCTATGACTTTAATATCAACTTTAATTTACAAATATACAACAGACCAGGCATCAATGAAAATTTTTAAGGAACAAAGCAAGCAATTACAACAAGAGATGAGATTACTAAAAGATAACCCCGGAAAAATGATGGAAAAAAACAAGGAATTAAGGGAGATGAACATGAAGGTAATGAAGCAGTCATTCAAGCCATTAATCTATACTTTTATACCGTTTGGAATAATATTTTTTGGACTTAGAAACCTTTATGAACCTTTGGGAAAAATATTATTTGGATTAAGCTGGCTATGGATTTACATCATAGCTTCTATAATATTTAGCATAGTTTTAAGGAAATTATTAAAGGTGTATTAATATGCCAAGACCAAATAAACGTTCAAGAACATTTAGGAGAGTTTACGTTAAGACTCCATCTGGAAGAAATACGTTGCATTATAAAAGAAGAAAACCTAAATTAGCTCATTGTGCAAATTGTGGTGGAATTCTTTCCGGTGTTCCAAGCGAATTACCATATAAGATTAGGAACATGTCAAAATCCCAGAAAAGACCACAAAGAATGTTTGGTGGAATGTTATGCGGTAATTGCACTAAAAGAGAAATAATCAACAGGGTAAGAAAATGATAGGAAGGGTATGTGTAAAATTAAGCGGGAGAGAAGCCGGAAAAACATGTGTAATAGTTAATCAACTAGATGATAACTTTGTTTTAATTGATGGTAATATAAAAAGAAGAAAATGCAATATAAATCACCTGGAATTTATGGATAAAGTAGTTGATATCAAAAAAGATGCCTCAACAAAGGAAGTTCTTGATGCAATGTCAAAAGCTGGGATAAAAACAGTTAAACTAAAGGAAGCGAAAAAAGAATCTAAGGAAAAACCAAGAAAGAAAAGAAAGCTGAAATCAAAGAAAAATGACAAAACAAAAAAATGAAGAAATGCAGAAAGAATACCTTGAACTTCAGATAATTATACAACAAATAAACCAGATTCAGCAACAGCTGGTTAATGTTCAAAATCAGATTATTGAATTAAAGAATCTTGGGGAAAATCTAAACTCCCTTAAAGATATAAAGGATAATACAGAATCTTATGCTCCCGTTGGATTTAATATATTCACAAAAGTAAAATTACAAAATACAGACGAACTATTGGTGAATGTGGGGAATAATGTGTTTACCACCAAAAGTATTGAAGAAACAAATAGGCTTATTGATTCGCAGATATTACAAATAGAAAAAATAAATCAAGAGTTAGAAGAAAAATTAAATGAACTGGAAAAATCAGGTGAATTAATTCAATCAAGAATTCTAGAGTTGTCAAATAAATAATTATATAAATGACTTTTGTATAATCTATGTTATGAGAAAAAGCGGTGTTATAATATTATTAATACTAATGATTCCTTTTGTTTATGCTGAAAATCAAGCCCCTGTAGCCAATGCAGATGGAAATAAAGTTGTAGTAAGCGGGACTACAGTTATATTTGACGCCTCTAAATCTTATGACCTTGATAATAACCTTGAAAATATTCCTTCTACGTATAAATGGTATGAAAACGGCAGGAAAATAGCTGAGGGCATTAATTTTAGAAAATCATACCCTCCCGGAACATATAAAATAACTTTAGAGGTTACAGATTCAGAAGGATTAAGCTCCAAGGATGATATTATAGTAAATTCTAGATCTAAACAGAAATGCAAGGAAACAAATGCAATTTATTTTCCAGAAGATACTATCTGCAATAAAAAATGGCCATCAGAAGAAGGTGAAAAAGTTCTTATAAACAGCCAAGGTTACTCATGCAATCTTGTTGAGGTTTGCGACGAGAATTTAGATTTTATAGTGCAAGATTCTATAGAATGCTGCACTCAAAGTTTGAATACAGGAGATCAAGCAAAAAATAATGCATGCAATTTTGCCAATAAATACTCTAATAGGAATACAAAGAAATGCCAAGCCCTATATTTAGTAGAAAGCTTGGGCGGTGGCCGCATATATATGAAAGATTATTTTGAGTCAGAGATGTGCTGCAAGGGTGTTAGTGAACTTTGCACTAATGAAAAAAATTTATATACCTCAAAACCATTTTTAACAACAACAAGAGATTTATCTGTATTAGAATGTGAAAATAATCCTGAAAACAATCCTCCCGGAACTTGGGTATCTGATTCGAGATTAGAATTAAATAATATTGCATTACAAGACGTGCCTGCACATGTAAGTATAAATATATTATCTACAGGAACATGTGTTGATTATTCATTTGCACTTACAACCCTATTAAGAAAAACAGGATATAAAGAAGAAGAGGTTTACACCGTAGAATCTCCTGATCATGCATATAATTTAATAAAATTCCCTCTTGATAAAAAATATACCCTTGTTGATACCACTGGAAATAATAATCCAGCAATAATTTTTGGTAAAACACCTCTTGGATATCCATATTGCGAAAGCATAAAAAATTGCTATAATGACAACGGAAGATCATTATGCCCCCAATTGAGGAATATTTATGGCTGCGAAAACGTAAAACAGAGTATCGCGGATGAAGGAAGATCTATAGGATTTAAAATAACAGAAGTAATAAATGATGTTGTAGATTTAGTTGAAGGAGAATTAAAATGATTAAAAAAATATTATTAATAATATTATTATTAGTTGGAATTGTAAATGCTCAGGAAATTACAGTCATAAAAGAAGCTCCGGATACAATAAATTTTAATGAGATATTAAGTGTTAATCTAAAAATAACTAACTTAGATGATATAGAAAAATCTTATCAGATAATTGAAACAATCCCCCAAGGGGTTAGTTTAATAGACCCAAGTGAACCAGATGAAGTTCAAAAATATAATGCCCTTTCTGTTAATTTATATAAATGGAACATAGATATTAAGCCAAAAGAGACATTTACAATAACCTATAAAATAAAGCCAGATAATCTTGGAGAGTACATTATTCCTCCAACCAAGGTAAATGATTTATCAACAAATTATGTATTTTTAAGCGATTCAAAACAAATAATTGTATCATGTGTTTCAAATAACCAATGTGAGGCTAATGAAAATTCCTTAAATTGCCCAGATGACTGTTCTACGGGCATGGCAGACGGAATTTGTGATTATAAAGCAGATGAAAGATGCGACCCAGATTGTGAAGAAGAGCCAGATTGTAAAAATACAGGTCTAGGTAGCTCAGTTTATTTAATAGTAATTGGAATAATCTCTTTGTTTATAATCATCTTTTTAATAAAACTTTTTAAGAAACCTAAAGTCTCTGAAATTAATATAGATACCCATTAATAATAAATCTTTATAAATATTTACATTAACTTATTATTATGGATGAATTATTAAAATATTATTCTAGGAAGGATGTTCAAAAAGCAATATTTGAAATTTCTAAAAATAGAGAAATAGCCATAAACTTTGGAGAAAAAGGCTATGGTAAAAGACCAGATATATTACAATATGAAACAGATGTCTATGAATTAGCCAAGCAAGGGGCTGTTTCTTTTAATATTTCTGAAGAGAGGTGGAAAAACCCATTATCACTAAAACCAGGAATGACCAAAAAACAACTAGATGAGCTAAGATCGGCATGGGATTTAATTATAGATATAGATGGAGAATTTGAATATTCGAAAAAGGTTGCTTACTTAATTGTTGAAGCATTAAACTTTCACAACGTTAAATCACATTCTATAAAATTTTCAGGTAATCGCGGATTTCATATTGCAATTCCCTTTGAAACTTTTCCAGGAACATTAAATAACATAGAAACTAAAAATTTGTTTCCCGAGTCAGCGAGAATAATAGTTTCTTATCTAAAAGAAATGATTAAAGACCCTTTGAAGGAAATGATTAATAAGGAAGACCCGTTTTTATTTGTTAACATTGACTCTGTTGCAATTTCCAGCAGGCATATGATTCGTGCACCCTATTCTTATCACGAAAAATCAGGATTAATTTCTATACCTATAAAAGGAAAAGATATTCTTGATTTTAACAAGGAAAATGCTAAAATTGATAACATTAAGACAAACATTAAATTCTTAGATTTAAGTAGTATTAATACGAACGAATCTTCTCAATTAATTATTCAGGCTTACGATTGGTATCATAAAAATACAAAAAAAGAATCGCCGGAATTAAAATTAATACGTGATAAAAAAGATTTTGAACAGATTAAAAATGCAATAAATCCAAAATTCTTTCCCCCATGCATATTAAAGGGTTTAAATGGACTGGACGATGGTAAAAAAAGATTTTTATTTGTATTATTAAATTTTTTAACGAGCGTAGGATATGATATTGAGCAAATACAAAAAATTGTTCTTGAATGGAATAAAAAAAATAAAGAACCCTTACGTGAAAACTATATCGTCTCTCAAATAAACTGGCATAAGAGACAAAAAGAAAAGATATTACCTCAAAATTGTCCTAAAGATAAAAATATTATTGGAAATAACCCGGATAATATTTATGTAAGTCTGGGAATTTGTAATCCAGATGGTTTATGCAGACTAATTAAGAATCCGGTAAATTATACGATAAGAAAGTCAAGATTTAAATCACCTAATAAATAATAAGATGTTTTTAAAATTAACTTCATTTTGATTATGCTTGTATTTTATTAATAATGATAATAATTTTTTTCTATTAATTTTAAATCCCTTTTTTATAAGTAATGGTTTAAGATGGTTTGAAATTATAAATTGGCAAAACTGCGTTACATTTTTTGGTTTATTTGTTTTGTAACACCTTTCAAAATCAATCATAAATGCCTTGTCTTTGTTAATTATGATATGCTTATGTGGATTATGCATCTCTTTTTTATTAACGTTTAATTTATCCATAACTCTACATTGTTTTAATATATCTAGAAGAATTTTTCTAATCTTAGATTTATTATTTTTTTCTATGAATTCTGTTATAAACTCTCCCTTAATGAATTTATACTTAAATGAATTTTTATTATAACTAATTAGTTTAGGGCCGATACCATTCTTATTTAATGTTTTTAACCATTTAACTTCATTTTTAATTCTTAATGGGGATGATTTCTTAATAGCGTTGTGTTTATCCAGATATACTCTGCCATGTTTACCCTTTGCAAAATATTCCATTTGTATAGAAACTTTTTTAAATTAACTAAACGTATCGTTAATAATGAAAAAATGGGTGATTTATGTATTTATAATGTTTATTCTTACCTTGAGTGTATATGCTTATTCCAAAGAAAAAAGCTTGGAATGGTTGAGCAATAATGCAGATTGGACCAATGGGCAAATAACAGATAACTCCTTTGCTCTTCTAGCCTTAAAATCTAATAATTATAATCTAGGAACCGGCTATGATATAACATTACAGAGAAAAGATGTTGCCAACTGCTATCCTTCTGGCAATTGTAATGTAAAAGATACAGCCATGGCTACTTTGGCATTAAAGTCAAATAATTATGATGTAGCCCCCATGCTTAACTGGCTGAATTCTGCATTAACAAGAGCAGATGTTAGAAATTGGTATATACAAATAACAACAACTAAAGCTGGAGAATGTACAATAACCTATGATGGAACTTTATCCAAAACAGTAACTGTAGATGGCACGAACAAAATAAAGATAGATAATAAGCAAGTAGACTGGATAAATGTAGAGAATGATTTACAGGCAAATTTAGACCAGCCAATAGAACCAGTTAGAGTAGATTGTACAAAAGTAAATGATCCTGGTATTATTATATCTTTATTAAGAATAGTACAAAACGATTTTTATATAATTCAGGAAACACAATCAAGCATTGCTAATTTAGTAATAAATAATGCGTGCTATGGTATTTATCCTGGAACACAATGTGATGAAGAATCTTCATTTTATACAGCCTATGTATTAAAAAGATTAAATGAAGAAGTTAAAGTAACTCCTTATTTGGTTGGCAAAGTAGATAATAATTTAGAAAATGCAATGATGTATACTATAACAGGAGATCAAAAATATTTAGAGAATTTAATATCAACACAAAATCCATTAGGATATTGGGATAATGAAAATATTTATGTTACCTCATTTGCAATAAGTGCCTTGAAAAATAGTGCATATAGAGATCAATCAGGAAATGCAACAGAATGGCTAAAATCAAAACAGATTACTACAGACTTGGTTAATAATGGTTCCTTTGGTAATGTTTTGAATACTGGTTCTGCTTTGTACCTTGCTTTAGGGAGTGCAACATTTACTCCAACTTCAGGATCGTCTGTATGCGGAAATGGAATCATTGAATTAAGAGAACAATGCGATGATGGGAATTTAATATTCGGAGATAACTGTAGCCCATTATGTCAAATAGAATCAGAAGGATGTACAACTAGTTTAGACTGCAGTATTAATCAGGAATGTACTAATGGAGTTTGTACAGACATAGGTTGTAGCACAGATTTAGATTGCGATACTGGAAAATATTGTGATACTTTTACAAAAGAATGTATACCTAGAGTAAGTGAATGTGGGGACGGATTCTGTGATTCTACAAGAGAAAATGAAAATTCATGTCCTCTTGACTGTAAGTTTGAACCAGTAAATTCTTGCGGAGATGGAATTTGTGATCCTTCAAATGAGGATAGTATCTCCTGCCCTTTAGATTGTGAAGAAGAATCAAGTTCTAATGTTTTATTCTGGATTAGTTTAGCTGTAATAGCTATAATATTGGGAGTTGGAGGTTATTTTGCTTATATAAAATTCTTCAAGAAAAAAGGAGGGGGTTCTGAAGATAAAAAATTCCCATTTAGTTTTGAAGAGCCAAGACAACAATCAATATCATCTCCGAGACAAGAAAGAAGATCAGCGGGAAAAAATACAATTGATGAATCATTAGAAAAAGAACTGGATAAATCGATAAAAGAAGCTCAAAAATTACTTAAGAAATAATTATGAAAAAAATATTAATTTTATTATTAATTTTAATGCCAATAGTTTATGGACAAGATATTTCTAATTCACTTTCAAAAAACGATTATTACCAATATGAAACCTTACAATCAGAAGTTTTTATCAATTTAACCTTGGCTGAGAAAATAACAGCATCTAATTTTGGTTTGGCTGATAAAAACAATGGTACGATCTCTGTTCCGGTTTTTTTTGAAGAACTTTCACTAAATCATTATTTTGTTTATTTTAATTTACCAAAACTGGAAAAGGATGTTTATTATTTTAATATTAAAAATGTAAAATATTTTGAGAATAATGTACTAAAGATAACTTCCAAATATTATGAATTTAACCTTGAGAATGTAAGTTCGGTTTCGATATACCCGGGAATTTTGAATAAAGTAAATTCTACAATCTTAACAATAACTAACCATAATAATCCAATAAATATAACTGTAAAAGCAGATGAAATAAGTCTTAACCAAAATATTCTATTAAATGATAAAGCAAGCATTGATTTAGAAATTCCGAAAAACACAGATAATTTTGATATAAGGGTTGATTATGGTAACAGATTTTATTTAATCCCTGTAATCCCGTATAAAGAAAACATTACCAAAGAAATTGAACAGTTAATGCCTAATGAAAATGCTGTAGTTTTGCTGAATTCTACCTTCGGAAATAAATTTCAGGATAAGATTACAATAAAAAAAGATATTTCTCTAAAAGGCCCATTTTATATTAGAAATACATTAGATACCCCTGTAAATGGAATTGTTTTTGATTTAACAGGGAATTTAAAAGAGATCGCAAGAATAAACCTTACATATATCTCTGAATTAAAACCAAATGAGATAATAACACAATATATATGGATAAATGAAAATCAAGCTCCCTCAAAATCATCTTATTCTGGAAAAATAGAAATGAAATATGGCGATAATATCTTAACAATCCCCCTAGAAATTATATTTACCGATTTTGTTGATAATATATTAAGAGATAATAAAACAATAAATCAAAGTTTTATTGAAAATGAAAATGTAGAAGAAGAAAAAACGGGAAATACGGGTTTGGTTGTATTATTTTTATCATTAATACTTATAGTCTTGATTGGATTGATATATTTTATTTTAAAAAAGAAGAAAAACAAAAATTCTGATGATTTTTTTAAGATTAAGTAGGTTTATTTTCTTTTTTCTTCATTATCATGTTTTCTGCCTGAAGATTTTTGACAACCATATCATACTCATGCAACCTAGATAATAAATCATTTAAAAATCCTGCAAAATTCCTGGCCTCAAATTTTAATTCTTCTGGTTCAAGTATCTCTATAGAACTTGGCATATATTCAAAACAGAATATAGTTATGGCATTAATGTCTTCAAAATTTAGTTCTATCTCGCTAAAGATGCTCCAAAAACCAGCCATCTTATCTTTTAACTCAACACTTTCGAATATTTCCGCTTTTATAACTTTAAAATTTTCTTTTATCTTATCAATCACCTTATGCATTACCTGCTCGATGTGATCTTTTGGAAAACCAGCAACTTCTATAACAACTCTTGCCAAGATATCTGTCATGATTTTTTTATTTTACGTGAATTTATAAATCTTTTCTAAATAAGATTACTATAATAATTAACAGTAAAGCGATTATTAATATATAATCACCAAGATTCTTGGCCTTTCTATCGCTCGACTCATAAATGACTTTGTTTTGAATTAATCTTTCTGAGTTTTGTATAACTTGTTCATCTGGATCGTCTTCTTTGTCTAATAATACCGAGGCCGTCTCAACTTTATTTGAAGCTGTTTCTTTAACATCATCATTACAAAGTTTTTTATCAAAACCTCTTACTTCGATATCTTCTTTATCTTTTTGATTGATTCCTTCTACTATTAATTCATAAGTACCTTCAGAAAATTTATTATTACAATTTGGATTTAATAGAATAGGAATATTTATAGTGTAGTTTTGAAATTTGCCATAAACATTAAAGTTTGTAATCCTGCTTATTTTTTGATTATTATCCTCGACCCATACTTCTATAGCATTCTTGGTTGTATTACCTTTATAGATTTCTAATCTAACCTCAAATTCATCACCAAAACTTACACTGTTATCTGTTCCGGTATAAATCTTATTTATTTTAATTGAACTATAACCCTTATTTGGATTAGTTGTATCTATATTCTCTTCTGATGGGCTTGGATCTAATAATTTCCAAACATTATTGATTTTAGACCAGGAAAGTCCCTCTTTTGAATCACTATAACTTATTTCATCTACAACTTTATTTCCATATAGCAATCTAATCCTTTCAAAACCCCCGTTATTTAAGAATCCTGAAACACTATTTGCATAAACTAATAAAAAATCATTTTCCTTTATTACTGTTGATTCTGTATTTGTATTACTTATTGTTATTTTGTGTCCAAAATCGTCTTCGATAAAAAAGCCCTCTAAATCAATATCCTCGTTATTATCATTATAAATTTCAATCCATTCTCCATCCGGGATATTTGCATCGTCATTTCCAATAGGATCTGGTAAAAATTCATTTATAAATAAATTATTATAATCTGTTTCAAGAATGCTATTTTCATACCCCGGCGTTCCAGTAATTAAATTACTTTCTTTCCAATTTTCAATTTTATTACTGTAGTCATTAGTTAATATTCTTTCTAGAGATTTACCATCCCCACCAAAATCTTCAAAATAACTAAATAAATCAATTATTTTACTTTCATTATTTCTTAATATTATAATATCATTATCATTATTCAAATCATTTCCGATTGTTGCCCCGACCGTATAAATTGAGGCATCAATATTACTATAATCAAAACCATCTTCAACAATTAAAGAATAAGAACTATTTGAAGATTTGACTAATTTTAAGATATCATTGCTTGAACTGTCTTCTATAATATAATCAGAAAAATCATAAATTTCATCAGAATATATTTCTATAAACTCCTTATTATTATCACTTCCTTCAGGATTATACATAACTTCATTTATAACCGTAATAGCATTAGACTGATTCATTGAAATTGTAAATATTAATAAAATAAATATAATAAT
>CAZSJV010000001.1:23642-29525 GCA_964607255.1 Candidatus Woesearchaeota archaeon
TCAATTAATTCTTTTATTTGTTCTGGTTCTAGATATTTTGCTTTTGTCTTGGTTGATTTGCATTCTATTGCTAAATATTTCTTTCCGTTTCCAACTAAAATATCTGGACTTGGTAGTGGGGTTGAACCAGAACCTGCGCTTCTATAACCCCCAAAATTATTTTCCCAAAACATCGCTAATAACTCGCGTTCTGCCCTACTTCCTTTAGCTTTGTTCATAAGTCACGAGATTGTACAGTTGCTCTTTTGTTTTCTTCAGCTCTTTTTACAGCCTTGGCAATTAAATTTTCAACTTCTTCGCTTAATTTTTTTGAGAAGTCTTCAGACATATTTCTAACCTTATTTTTACCGTATTTTAGTACAACTTCCTTTAATCTAGATCTTACAACTAAGGAATCAGCCATAATAATCTAAAATCAAAAAGGATATATAAATTTAACCTAATTTTTCATCATGGGGAAGAATATAACATCTTTAATAGAGTCTTTTCCAGTTAGGACCATTGTTAACCTTTCTATTCCAATACCAACACCACCTGTGGGGGGCATTCCCTGCTCTATTGCCCTAATAAAATCATCATCCATAGGGTTAGCTTCTTCTACACCCTCTTTCAATTCTTTAGCCTGCTCTTCAAGCAATTTTCTTTGGATTAAGGGATCATTTAATTCAGAATAACCGTTGCTAATCTCAAATCCTCCAATAAATAACTCAAATCTTTCAATTAAAGAACTATCTTTTCTGCTCCACTTACATAATGGGGTTGTTTCTCTGGGGTGCTCTGTGATAAAAATAGGCTGAATTAATTTTGGTTCTGCAAAGTGTTCAAATAACAACTGTATCATCCATCCGCGGGTCAATGTTCCCTTATGTTCTAGTTTATATTTATCTTTTAATTTAAATAATTCTTTATCATTTAATTTGTCAACGTTTATATTACTAAATTTGTTAATTGTTTCTTTCATTGTCATTATTTTGAATGGAGCCTTCAAATTAATTTTATTTCCCATAAATACAACATCATTTTTATTTCCGGCTGCCTTAACCGCATTTTCAATTATTCTTTCAGTCAATTTCATCATATCCTGATAATCTGCATAGGCTTGGTAAAATTCAATCATATTAAATTCAGGATTATGAGTGCTATCAACGCTTTCATTTCTAAAATCCTTGCTTAATTCATAAACTTTATCAAATCCTCCAACAATCAATCTTTTCAAATAAAGTTCATCAGAAATTCTCAAATAAGCTTCGCGTTTTAAATCATTTACATATGTTTTAAATGGTTTAGCATTGGCCCCACCATAAATTGATTGTATAATCGGAGTATCAACCTCAATATATTCTTCTTTGTTTAAGGTTTCTTTTATTGAATTAATTATTTTAAATTTTTTAATAAAAATTTCTTTAACTTCAGGATTAGAAATTAAATCAACATATCTTTTTCTATATCTCTCTTCAATATCTTTTAATCCATGCCATTTATCTGGTAAGGGTCTTAATGATTTAGTTAATAATTCTAATTTTTTTACTAGAACTGTGATTTCACCCGCCTTAGTTTTAAATATATTTCCCTGAACTCCTATAATATCTCCTAAATCTAACAAATTAAATAATTCAAATTCTTTTTTGCTTAATTCTTTTTCATTAATAAAGAATTGAATTTTTCCATGATAATCTTGTATATGGCCAAAAGCTATTTTTCCCATTGGCCTTAAAGTAATAATTCTTCCTGCTAAAACAGCTTTATCCTTTGTTTTCTGCTCGTTTTTTAGCTTAGAATATTTTTTAAGAATTTCATCTGAAAAATTTTTAACCTCAAATTTATATGGATAGGGGTTTATTCCCAATCTGCGTATTTTGTCTAATTTATCTAGTCTCTGCTTTATTAACTGCTCTTCTGGTTGCATTTTATATAAGTCAGATAAGGATTATTTAAACCTTTTCTTTAAACTTGATACATAAAAGAAAAAAAGAAAAAAAATTAATTTTTTGCTAGTTT
This sequence comes from Candidatus Woesearchaeota archaeon, assembly GCA_964607255.1. Taxonomy (GTDB): domain Archaea; phylum Nanobdellota; class Nanobdellia; order SCGC-AAA011-G17; family GW2011-AR20; genus GW2011-AR20. The sequence goes on from CAZSJV010000001.1 coordinate 25,641, forward strand.
ATATATTGTTTTTAATGCTACAACTATTGCTGCAGGTACTACCAAAATTAATAGGGCATCTAAAACAGAAACCATTCTTGGTATCGTGTTTAAAACATTTCTACCAAATGAGGTTACTATTACCAATACCGCAGAAGATAACAAGAAACTACTTGATTCTTTTCCGGTAATATCTAGTAAGCCAATTACCAATCCTAAGATAACTAATACCCCTATTGCAAAGTTATTTGTTAAGCTATTAAATAATCCAGCTAGAAATGCAACGAGTACAGCTATTAAAAACACCCATGATCCAAAACTCTTCTTTTTTGCCATTGATTCACCTCCAATATTCTTTTGATTACTATATATTTAAATTTTTTGGATATAGGTTAATATCCATAAAAACTTTATTAACCTTGATTGCTCTGCCTTTTTCATTATCTTTAACATATTGGTCATTAACCAGGCTGTTTCCTAAGCATATTAATTCGTTTTTTAGCGTCATTATTGCTATGGTTTCGTTTTCATTGAAATAGTTATACTTGTTTATCCCCGGTATGTTTAAATCTGCCCCGTGACATAATGTAGAAACGGCTGAATCGTGAACCCATACTTTTGGCAAATGTTCAACCGCTCTTTCGATTGGTAAAATTATTTCTCTTATTAATTTCTCATTTCCTTTTTTATAAAATTCATAGCTATCTTTCAAATCATGTAATGTATGCCAAGTTTCATCTTTAAAGGGGCCGGCTTTAGTTCTAACCAATTGAACCATATGTGCCTGAGTTTTTAATTTTAAACCAAAGTCATGACAGAATTTTCTAACATAAAATCCAGCCTCGCTCCCAATTTTAAATAAGACATCATTATCTTTAATCTCAAGAATCTTTAAATAATATATTTCTCTGGTTCTCAATTGCCTCTTTACAGCACTTCTTATGGGGGGAAGTTGTTTAATTTTTCCAACGAATTCCTCAGCTGTTTTATAAATTAAATTTTCATCAATTTTTTTATGTAAGTGCATCAAACATATATATTCTTTGCCTGCCTTGAGTAAAGTTTGTACGATTCTTGTTGCTCTTCCTAAGGCAATCGGTAAAACTCCCGTTACTTTTGGATCAAGAGTCCCAGAATGTCCTGATTTTTTTATGCTTAGAATTCTTTGAACATAATCAGAAACTTGATGCGAACTCGGGCCAGAAGGCTTGTTTAAATTTATTATTCCATAATTAATTAATTCTTCAACACTTCTCTTTTCTGGATCTTGCCCATAATCTTGATTTGTTTCAGAATCCCGTTTAAAGAATATTTCTTTATTAATTTTTTCAAAAGGCAGTAACTCTTCCATAAATTTGAATTAAAATTATTTACCGGTACTTCCTATTATCCCAGAAATTTTTTGTTCCTGTGTTGGCTTAGTCTTATCCATAAATGACTTAGTCTTACGTTCTTTTTTAATTAGTTTGGCATGCTCAAGAACTTCTTTTTTCTCCCTTTCCTGCTCTTCTATTTTAAATTCTTCTTTCTTTTCTTCCTCTGGTAATTTTACTTCTTCTTTTTTAATCTCTTTTTTCTCAACTTCCTTAATTTTTTCAACAGGAGCATCAATTAACTCAACTCTAACGATATCAACATCTTTATCCTTAACCTTGACTCTGTCTTTGATTGCTCTAACTTTAATTTTTCCAGGAGGATTTTTTCTTCCATTCTTAAATATCTCTAAATTCAAATATTTTCCAATTTTAACTTCTTCTGCTTTCATGTGTCTTATTAAAAAAGCTCTAATTGAAGAAATTGCTTTTTTGCTTCTTTTATAATTGGGAGCTTTTAAAAATTCTCTTCTTAATGGTATTGTGTATATTCTTTCTTCTGCCATTTTTATGCTTTTGTTCTTGTTCTTCTCCAGTTTCTTTTAACATGAGTATGTCTTCCAGGATGTACTCTTCTTGTTTTGCCATATATTTTAGGAACCGTCCAAAAAGGAGCCCATTTGCTCTGCTTAATCTTTTTCGCTAATCTTAATTTCTTTCCTAAGTGCTTGTTTCTGCTCATTTTACTATCCTAAATTCTTTCTTGTTATCTATCTGGGACAATAAAAACTTGAATTTATTGTCATCTAATTTTTCGATTATCTGGTTATTATTTACTAGCTGAACAATTAATGTTGCTATTTTAATTGCCTTTTCTGGAAACGCTGTTTTTAAATTCCCATATCTTGCCAATGCCTCTTTGCTTAGGTACTGTTTTGCTATATTTTCAAGTTCCTGTATTTGTTTTTGCAACTCAATATTATTTGTATCTCGGTTCATTTTACTTGTTTTGCCAATTTATCCAAAAAACTTTTTCCTTTACTTGTAATAATTTTTCCTTTAGAGGATCCTTTTTCAACTTTTTTTATAAATTGCAGTTTTTCTAGTTCCTGCAGGCATGTTCTAATGACTTTTCCAGAACCCTTGAATACTTTTTCCCCAGTTGTTCCGATATTTCTCTTGCCGCTGTAATCTACCCTTAATCTGTTTACCCCAATTGGACCCTTAATATAGACCCTTCTTAGTATGGCTGCTAATCTCTTGTAATACCAGTCTTTATCTATAGGGGGACGTTCTTTGCCAGCCCCAGTTTTTACATATTTTGTCCATTCTGGTATTTTTACTAGTTTCTTTATTTCTTCCCCGGCTTTTTCTATTAATTTACCGGCGTTTACATCATAAATCGTTGCCATAAACTAGCTTATAAATAAACGATTTAAAAAGCTTTCCATACAAAAATTTATATAATTGAAATTTTATACAATATTGATTAATTTGGTTGAAAATTTAACTGAAAATGCATTGGTTTATGCTTTGGTTGGTACTACATTAAGAGTTTATTCCTGGACAATACTTTCTGTTGTATCATATCTACTTTTTAGATCACTCAAAATGAATTTTAAAATCAATAAAGTAAAATCAAAATTATATTATTTATACTTATTTATAATACCTTTTTCATTATTTAATGTAGTTACATATTCCATTAATCTCGGGGAAAATCAGGGCATATTACTTGCAGACATTGCAGTTTTAATGTTTGGTTTAATGTTTTTAATAAGTTCATTAATTTTTTATAAGTTCTTAAAGAAGAGGGGGGATAATGCCTAACTTAATTGGAGTTTTGTCATGGACCACCGGAATCTTGTTTATTATTATATCTCTTAATATCGGAAGTTTAATTATTTCTAAATATTTAAAGAATTCTAAATTAAGAAAATCTCTCTACTTCACCATAATGCTCCTTTTATTATATATAATTGCAAGGCTTTATGTTTATTATTATTCAAATGGAGTAGAGGCTTCTGGTTTAAGCCAAAATTTAATAGATGAAAAATTATTATTTGCAAGAATGTTTTCACCAATTTTATTTGCAATAGCGGTTACAATTTTATTAATAATAACTTATTCATTTTTTGAACAAATAAGAAATAGATCAATAAAATTTCCTTAATGTATTTTCAATAATTTTATATACTAACAAAATTAATTAAATAAAATGTCAAATAATATACTTAAAATATATTTATTTTTGGTTTTAATACTCTTGACAGGATTATCCATATTTTCTAATAATTATGACCTTACCGGATATGCAGTCGGTGGTGAAAGATTGATTGTAAGTCTGGATATCCCATCAGACCAGCAAAAAATAAATCCCGGAGAATCTTTATTGCTTGAAGTTGTAATTCGCGAAGCTGGAGGAAATATAGACCAAGCTTCTGTTATAGATTTGGAATATTCAATTCAAAATTACAAAGAAGAGATTATAAGTTCAAAGAGGGAAACTGGGGTAATTGCAGTAAAACAGTCTGAAGTTACTAGTCTGCTAATACCAACAAACACAAAACCAGGAGTTTATACCGCAAATGTA
>CAZSJV010000002.1:0-24656 GCA_964607255.1 Candidatus Woesearchaeota archaeon
TCAAGCGGAATGTATCTTTATAAATTAAGCACAGAAAATGGGGGTATTAAAACAGGTGCATTTACTACAGTTAAAGGAAGCAATACAGTTAACTTTAAAGAAAGCTCAAAAAGTTTTAGTAAAAATAATAAAAGTTCTAGTAGATTAAGCAAATTAGAAAACATTGCTGGTAATTTTAAAATAAGGGATGAAGAAATTACAAGTGCGGATTCTGTAACAAACTTAGGAGACTATTTTGATATTGAAGCTGATTATTCAAGTCTAGATGAAATTCCAAGCGTAATTAAAATGATTCCTGTTTTGCCTTTTGATTCACCTTATTACAGAAATATTTTGCATTTTATCAAATATATGACTTCCAACGATGGTACGGGTGTAGATACAAAATTAGGACGTTTTGGAATACCAATAAAAGCATTTAGAGATTCTGCAAGTGCTCCGAATCAAACTTACATAGCTGCATTTGATTCAGCAACTTCAAGTAATCACGATAATTCTTGGGAAAGCATGACATCATTTGAGCATAAAGGAATTAATTTGCCAAAAATGAATTTATTTGAAGAGGTTACTGCAAATCCAGATACAGGAATTGCAATGGATTATACAACTAATTTTAGCCATGTCATTTTTAATAAATGGGATTTTTCAAATGGAACACCTTTACACGCATTTGTTTATGTAAATAATAATACGAACGTCGAACCCGTAATAATTCTTGAAACAAAACACGAAATTGGACATACTTTATTCGGAAGTTCTGGGCATAGTTTAGATCCTAATCATAATATTAATGGCGCTCAATATATTTCAAAAGATGAAAGTAAATCTATTAGAATAATCCATTCTTTACCAAATTTACAAAATATGGATATTTACAAAGAAGATTAAAAAGATTAATGACAACAAAATAAAAGAGATTAGAGATGAAATTAGAGGATTAGAGAATTTAATCTCCTTAAAAAATTAAAATCGTTACATTTAAATTATAATAAAATACTAAATTTTGATGAAAGAGAGAATTTTATTAATAATTTTGTTATTGGTTTTCATTGGTGGTTGTAATAAAGATAAAATAAATGATTTTGATGGAAGATATATAACAATCGCAATTCCAGAGCCGAATGAAATAGAGCAATTTACAGGTCCGATTCAGAATTACAGCATTGCTACATTAACAGCAGAGGATTTTCAGAAAATTTTTTTAGCTTCAGATTCACCAAAAGGCTTTGAATTTATTATTTATGCAAAATACATATTAAAAGAAAATGATAATTCAACTATTAACATTCGCATAACTAGATATGATGATGAAGAAAACATAACTGAAAACATAGAAAATATATTTGCTTTATCTTCTAATAATATAAAAAACACCGGGCATAAGATAGATATTGTAAATGAATTTAATTTCATTGATTATAGTGCCGATTCTGTTAGAGCATTTTATCACAAAGGTTGGTTTTATAAGGAGGAAAGTGATTTTTTTATAATCAGCTCTATTTTCGTTAAAGAGGGCAGTTATGTTATTGAGGTAAGCGAGCGTCTTAATCCTAACATGAAAAGTATTGGTCAAGAAAATTTGGAAAAGATTGCTGAATTTATTTTATTAGAAAATAGTTTTTCTTAATGATTATCTCTTCATTCAACTTTGTTGTCATTATAATCGCTCTTAACACTGCCCGTTTATTATTTCATCTACTGTACAAGTTTTAAGATTTATATCTTGATAAGCCCCATATTCTTTATTACTGTAAGTAGAAACATAACAACATGCTTGGGCATTACTAAATCTAAAACAATCTGGTTCGTCCGCATCTATGGCGTCTATCCAATAAGGATCATTTTGACTTATAGGATTCCTCCATTTATTACCACATAAAGAACCAGGATCTGCATCAGAGCTTCCAAAGTTCCCGGTATAACATATAGCAAATGCCGGTTTGCACGTTCCCGTAGGAAAATCCCATGTAAATCCAACAGGACAAACAGTTGCTTTACAGCATACTTTATTAGAATAACCATTTGCACCACAATCTGAAACATGTGCATCGTCTGTTGAAGATAAAGTAATTATACATTGTTCACCAGCATCACAAGTTGGTTTTAAATTACATTCGATATATCCGGGTGCATCATTTGCTAAAGATATGCATATTGACATTGGATAAGTTGTAGTCGGAATAGTTGAAACATGACCTTCTGCATTTGATGAAAGATTAAACAATTGAGCCTTAACATTTGCAGAACAACTGTTTGAAATTTCAGATGTACAGCAAAGTTTTTTTGGCCAAGTTGGATCTATAGTTGAAACGTGGCTATCTGTATCATAATATGTATAAAAAATAAGATTTTCTCCGCTTAAACAAGAATTTCTAATAGTACAATCAAAAGCATCCACGTCAACAAAATAAAATAATAAGAATAGTATAATTAATAAAAATAATTTTTTCATTTTACCTCTTTTTATTAGAATTAAAAAGAATTGCTTAATATAAAAACCTTACTAAATATGTAATAAAAAAATCAATTAAAAATTACCTATAGTAAGATTGGGCGGACACACATCGTTCTCCTGATTTATCTTTAACAGGTCCGGAATCATAGATTTTTGGACCAAAAGCAGCATAACATGCTTCTATACAACCACTATAAGTCCCTACTTCGGTAGTATCACAATTTTGTTGAATAGAAAATAAGGTACTTGTTCCTTCCAATGAAATCTGTATTGTATCATAAAAACCACAACGACAAAAACTAAATGCTGCAACTTCTTCATCACTATCCTTTAATTCATCTATCTGATTATTACAATTAATATCTTTTTGAGAGGTGCTTACATATGTACTGCTTGGATGCTCGTACCACCCAAGATTATCGGGATTATCATTACAATCATTCCCCCCATAAGTTACATCTATATAAAGATCTTCATCATCATCCCACTCGGTCGTAGTTCCCCCGCCCGTAGGCCATGCTGTTCTTAAAACTCCTCCAAGATTTATACCTTTTCCAGAAGAAATTATCAGATTATCTCTTATAGCAATTGTATCTGTAGAAGATTTACTTTCAATAGCACTAGTCCATAATGTATCATGACTCGGAGGATTTCCAGCATTTTGCCATTCAGTTAAAGCACCGAACACCACACTAACCCCAATAATTAATAATAATATTATAAAAATAGACAAATGCTTTTTTTGAATATTTAAAATAATCTTCATTTTACCTCTTTTTATTGAAATTATGATTATTAACCAATATAAAAACCTTACTAAAAGAAAACCTTTTATAGTATCTTCATTAATTAATATTATGCCAGTAAATATTACCACAGCTGTCGATTCCTTGGTAGAATTGGTCAATAATAAAAAAAGAATTAGCTTAGAAGAGGTTGCAAAAGAATTAGGATTGCCCGAAAACATAATAAATGAATGGGCTCAGTTTTTAGAGGAAGAGAATATTTTAACTGTAGAATACCAGTTTACCACTCCATTCTTAGTTATAAAATCCAGGGGTGCTAGTGAAGAAGATTTCAGCAGAGATATAGAAATTTTAATTAGGGAATTGGAGATAATGAAAGCATATCTGAATAAAATACAGATAAAACATGATTTAAAGATTACAAATGTAAATGACATAAGAAAATTAGTAAGAAAAAATGTAAAACTAGATAAGAATGTTTTGTTCGCCCAGAAATTTGTTTTGGAATATCAAATAGATGCGTTATTAAAAAAAATAGAAAAACTGAAATCTCGTAAAAGAAGCGATTTTGATAGAATAGATGCGCAATATAATATTATTAAAAAAAGAAAGCAGATATTTGATAAAAATTTAATTAAACTTAAATAAAAAGAGGTGATAGCTTTTAGCTGCTAGTATGGTTGTAAAAGAGACATACAGCTTTTACTCTGAAAATATTCCAATAACTGTAACTATTGAGAGTGTAAAGGATGAATTTGTTTTGGTTTATAATGTAAGCATCGCCAAGATTAGTTCTACTACAGAGATTATTCTAGATAAGATTAAGGATGAATTAGCCAGCAGTGTTAGATTAGGAATCAGCGATATAAGCGACTTAAAAAAATCAGAACTCGTAAGAAAAAGATTTGAGGAAACTGTTGTTTATTTATTAAAAAAATACCTTCCTAGCATTGATGAAAACGTAAAAAGATTTCTTACCACATATATAATGCATAAATCCCTCGGGCTGGGAAAAATCGAATTATTATTGGACGATAAAAATCTTGAAGAGGTTGTAATAAACAATGCAGAAGATCCGGTATGGGTATATCATAATAAATATGGATGGCTTAAAACAAATATTAAACTAGAAAACGAAGAACAAATCAAACATTATTCTGCTTTAATCGGAAGAAGGGCCGGAAGGAGTATTTCTTTGCTAACTCCTTTATTAGATGCCCAGCTGGAAACAGGAGACAGAGTAAATGCAACCTTAAATCCTATTTCTATAAAAGGAAACACAATAACATTAAGAAAATTCTCCACAAAGCCGATAACTATAACAGATATGATAAACCAAAAAACAATCTCCATATCAGCTTCTTCATTAATCTGGCTGGGGATAGAATACGAATTAAGTGCCTTGATAACTGGGGGAACAGCAACAGGAAAAACAAGTGCATTGTCTGCCTTTTGTAGTTTTTTTCAGCCCAACCAAAGAATAATTTCAGTAGAGGATACAGCTGAAATAAGGCTGCCAAAATATCTTCAATGGATTCCTATGCTTACAAGACTGCCAAATGTCGAGGGCAAGGGAGAGGTTACATTGCTTGATTTGATTGTAAATTCATTAAGAATGAGGCCAGACAGAATAGTTGTAGGAGAAATAAGAAGGCAGAGAGAAGCAGAAACATTGTTTGAGGCAATTCATACGGGACATTCGGTATATGCTACATTGCACGCAAATGATGTAAATGAAACTGTAAATAGAATTACAAATCCGCCTATAAATGTTCCAAAGAATTTACTTCCTGCAATTTCAATGATTATTGTCATGTACAGAAACAGAAGAACAGGAATCAGAAGAATATTCCAAATCGCTGAAATATTAAACAATGCAGAGCCGAATATATTACTGCAGCTGGACTTAAGGCAGGACAAAACACTTACTGTAAACAGATCCTTAAAATTAATGCAGGAATTAGAACTTACAACCGCACTAACAACGCAGGAAATAAATGATAATCTGCGTGAAAAAAGCTTGGTTCTTAATTGGCTTGCGAAGAAAAACATAAGTGAGGTTAATGATATAGGAAAAGTAATTGCTACATATTACACAAACAAAAATGCCCTACTTCAACTTATTAAAAAATGATTCCTTCAATAGCAAAAAGATTTCCCTATTTGAAAACTGAATTAGCCCAGGCAGAAATAAACCTTACGCCAGAAGACTACATAAGAAAAATTTTAATCACAGATGTAATTGTAAGCATAACATTAACATTATCTTTATTCTTGGTTTTTTTCAAGCTGGATATTAATTTATTATATTTAATTATAACATTTCCAGTGCTTTTCGCTGGTATGTTTGTCTTCTTTATTCATTCGCCACAAGCCAAATCGAAAAAAGTAGTAAGGGAAATCGATTATGAAATTGTATACGCTGGAAGATTTTTATTAATAGAGCTTAGTGCAGGTGTTCCATTGTTTGATTCCATAAAAAATGTCTCAAATGCTTATCCAAGAATAGGAAAATATTTTAAAAAAATCGCCGAGAAAGTTGAAACAGGAAAGCCAATAGAGCAGGCATTAAACGAGGTAATCAATCTTACACCGAGTGATAATTTCAGGAAAGTTTTGTTTCAGATTCTTAATTCGATGAAAACGGGGGGAGATGTTGCAAGAGCATTAGAGGGAATAACAGAACAGATTTCAAAGGAGCAGCTGATTAGAATAAAGGAATATGGTAAAAAATTGAATCCCTTGGTTTTGTTTTATTTATTAATTGCTGTTATAATGCCTAGTTTGGGAATAGCCATTTTATCCTTGATGTCAACGTTTACAGGATTAACATTGTCTTTGGCTAATTTAATTGCTATAAGCTTTGTTATTGGTTTATTGCAGTTTGTATTTTTATCATTAATAACTAGCTTGAGGAAAGGGGTATGAGAAAATTTAGCATAATTCCGGATGTTATAAGCAGAAAAATAGATGAAGAATTAGCTAAAGCGGACATTAAAAAAAGCGCGAGTAGTTTGTTCAGCCAATCCTTGATAATATCTGTAATATTGAGTGTAATTATTTTATTAGTATTTTTCAGAAATAATTTAAGAATCGCTGCTAATTTCACAGATGCGTTAATACAGTACTATCTTCTTTCATTATCAATAGCAATTGCAATTTTATTCTTCTATAATTATTCAATAATATCATTAAGAAAAATAAAAAGAAAAAAGGAAATCGAGCTTGTATTAGCAGACTATTTGCAGTTGGTTGCATCTAACTTAACAGCAGGTATGCCAATTGATCAGGCAATGTGGTATGCAGTAAGAGAACGTTTTGGTGTTTTAGCGGAAGAGATAGAAATTGTTGCAAGAAAAGTCACTGGAGGAATTGATTTAGAAGAGGCATTGCTGGAATTTACAAATAAATATGATTCTCAGTTATTAAAAAGATCCTTCGCATTATTAATTGAAGGCTTAAAATCTGGCGGAGAACTCTCGGATTTAGTAAGCAAGATTTCATGGGATATCAAGGAATCACAAATTCTAGAGAAAGAAATTTTAGCGGAAGTTACAACCTATGTAATATTTATCATAATCGCCTCGGTAATTATAGCTCCTTTGCTTTATGCGCTCTCTCATAGAATTATTATAATCATGTCTCAGGTATTAGGAAAGATTGACTTTGGAAATTTTGCGGGTGTAAGCAGTACATTGCCGTTAAGATTTACAGGAAATAATATAATGTCGCCGGATGATTTTAGAATATTTATATATATCAATTTGACAATAACCTCAGTTTTAGCTGCAATGATAGTTTCAACAATCAAAAAAGGGAGCATAAAAGCCGGGTTAAAATTAATCCCTATTTTTTTATCTATAAGCATAATCTTGCATTTATTAATCTCGATATTGTTAAGCAGTTTATTAAAAGACGTTATAATAGTATAGCAAGGTTTATTAATTTAAAAATTTTAAAGTTATAATAAAAAGGTGATATTGTGAACAAAAAGACCCAGGTAGCAATGGAATTCTTAATGACATATGGGTGGGCTATTCTGGTTATTTTAATTGTAATTGCTGTAATAATCTCAACAGGTATATTTAATCCTAAAATTCCAAATACCTGCGCATCTATTTCTCCGGTTACATGTTATGACGTAAAGTTAGATACTAGTGGAACTATTTTTTTTACTTTAACCAGCAGCGATACAGAAAGTGCACTTATTAATCAAGTAACACTAAATAACCCTAGTATTATTCCCGGTACTTGTACGGTGCAGACAAATAATATACAAAATGATATAATCCAGACTTTTAGTTGCGATCTTTTAGGCACAGGAACCTTACAGGAAGGAATTAGATTCGATGCAACCGTCTCTATAACCTACATATTATTGGGGGGAACAAATTCTCATGATATTTCTATAAAACTATCTGGGACAACAGAATAAAAACAATATCTTTATATATGACTTAATATACCTTTAATAAAACTAATAGTATTAAAATTATAAGGAGAGAGGTGATATTTAATGGGTAATAAAAAAGCTCAAGCAGCTATGGAATTCTTGATGACATATGGGTGGGCTATCTTGATTGTATTGATAGCATTAGCAGCTTTATTCTTCTTGGGAGTATTCAATCCTAGAACAACAAATACATGCTTGGTTTCAGCTCCATTTACATGTACAGATGTAAAATTAACAGGAACAACATTGGATTTATATTTAGGAGCTTCTGGAACATTCCAGTCGGGACCGAGTATAGGACCAGCTAGTGCTACTGTAAATGGTGTGGCTACGACAGCTGGTGGTGGAACAATAAGTACAACTTCACCAGGGGTATTAACGTTTACAACTGCATCTTCATTAACCCAGGGATCAAAATTCTCAGGTAATGCAGAAATAAACTATACATTATCCAGTGGAGCTTCACACACTACAGACGTACAGTTCTCAGGTGTTGTAGAATAAGCTTTTTCTTTTTTTCTTTTTTTTAAAAACATTTATATATCAATAAATTTAAAATTTGATAGTAAAACGGTGATATTTAATGGGTAATAAAAAAGCTCAAGCAGCTATGGAATTCTTGATGACATATGGGTGGGCTATCTTGATTGTATTGATAGCATTAGCAGCTTTATTCTTCTTGGGAGTATTCAATCCTAGAACAACAAATACATGCTTGGTTTCAGCTCCATTTACATGTACAGATGTAAAGGTTTCTGGTACAACCTTAAATTTAGTTTTAGCAGCATCTGGTTCATATAGTTCTTTGCCAAGTATAGTTGCAGCTGGTGCAAATTGTGCTACAGATCCAACTGCAGGAGCTTGTGTTAATGGAGGCGCATCAACGCAATGTTGTACCGGGGCTGGATGTACTCCGGGTGCAGGTCCTTGTACAATAAATACAGTTACTCCAACAACATTAACATTTACAATTCCTTCGCAAACAACAGGGTCTAAATTCTCAGGATTTGGGGTTATAGGATACACGCCATATGCGGGAGTTAGCCATTCAACCAGAGTACAGTTCTCGGGTGTTGTAGAATAAATGTTTAAATTTAAATTTTATAACAAATACCTTGGTCTAATGTTCAGAGAATTAAAGAATAACGAAGTTGCAGTTTTAAAAAATTATAATAAGGAAGTTCTGCATACTTTCTTTGTTTTTTATCCGATAGATATTATTTGTTTAGATAATAAAAATAGGGTTATTGAGATTAAAAAAAATATAAAACCCTTTAATCCTTATATTAAAATAAACAAAAAAACAATTTCTATTCTGGAATTCAAAAAAGGCAATTCAAAAGGTATAAAAATAGGACAAAAAATAAAAATAGCATGATTGAAGTTTTTACAATTGGCGGTTATAGTGAAGTTGGGAAGAATATGACTGCTATTAAAATAGATGATGAAATAATAATTTTAGATATGGGATTGTATCTTCCGGCGGTTTTAGAGTATGAAGAAGGGGATCCCCGCGAGCTTAATACAAAAGATTTAATTAAAATAGGGGCAATTCCGAATGATGATATTCTTGAAAAATACAGAGATAATGTAAAAGCAATTATTCTAGGACACTGTCATTTAGATCATATTGGGGCAACTCCCTTTCTAGCAAGACATTATGACTGCCCGATTATCGGAACACCTTATACAATTGAAGTTCTAAAAGTATTGCTTGAAGAACATGAAGAAAAATTTGGAGCAAGACTAAAGCAAGTTAATATCAATTCCCATTTCCAGGTTTCTGATAATATCAAAGTAGAGTTCATTAATATTACACACTCTACACCACAGACAGTTTTAATAGCTATTCATACAAAATATGGGATTATATTTTATGCCAATGATTTTAAATTAGATAATCATCCAGTAATAGGAAGCAAGCCAAACTATGAAAGACTAGAGCATTTGGCAGAAAATGAGAATATTCTTTTGTTAATAATGGATTCCTTATATTCCAATTTAGATGCAAAAACTCCAAGCGAAAAAGTAGCCAAGGAAATGTTAAAAGATATAATGCTTGGGACAAAAAATGATAATAATCTAATGCTAATAACAACTTTTTCCAGTCATATTGCAAGGTTAAAAAGTATAATTGAGTTTGGGGAAATGTTAAATAGAAAAACTGTTTTTTTGGGGAGAAGCTTGTTTAATTACGTAACTGCTGCTGAAAAATCTGGATTAGTAGAATTCAGCAAAGAAGTTGAAGTTATTGGATACAGGTCATTGGTAAAGAAAAAATTAAGACAGATTGAAAAAGACGGGCGTGGAGATTATTTAATTGTATGTACAGGCAACCAAGGAGAACCAGATGCAATATTAACAAAAATGGCAAATAAAAAAGATATTCAATTTGAGTTCTTGCCAAATGATATTGTAATTTTTTCATGCAGGACGATTCCAACTGAAATGACAATCAAAAATAGAGAGAATTTAGAAAAAAGACTAAAACAATTTCATGTTCGCATATTCAAGGATATTCATGTCTCGGGGCATGCAGCTAGGGAAGATCATCGCGATATGATAATGATGCTAAAGCCAAAACATATTCTTCCGATACATGGTGACAGACAAATAACTAAAGGATTGGAAAATTTAGCAGAGGAACTTGGTTATAAATTAAATAAAACAGTTCATTTAGGAACTGATGGAAAGAAAATAGAAATTAATTAATTTTATATAGTTTACTAAGATATTATTTTTATGGAATTAACAAAGATAATAAAAGATTTTTTTAATCCTAAGGTACATAAAGCAATAAAAAAATTTGAAACTATTGGAGAAATGATATATGCTGATAGAAATTTTCCAGAACAAATCCTTTTAGCAAATCATGGTTATATCTCTAAATACCCTATAAATTTTACGACATTCATAATCGATCCTGAAGAAGCCTATTATGAATTTGGTTGTTTAAACCCAAAATCAATAAAAGGAATGAAGGATATAACAATAAACATTATGCACTTGACAGATAAGGGAAGATTATTTCAATATTTAAAATATCCAATAAGGGCTCTTTACAGTAAAATTACGGGCGAAAGTTTTTAACTGGTTTTAAATTGTATCAAGCTGGAACTTGTTTCTTCCAAAATCTTTCCATTAACGGCATCTACTTTTAAATTTATTAAATAAAAATCGCTTGTAACTAAACTTACATTCCATAATAATTTTTTATCCAAGCTCTGTATTATAATAATTTCCTTTACAAAATTTTTATCCTTGTATTTTGGCTTGAATAATTTTACAACGTCATCAAAGCTGAATTTCACATCCTTTAAATCAATTTCATCTATCTTATCCGACTTGGAAAATATTTTTTGATTATCATTTAACTTAATATCATTGCCAACAATAAATGTAGTCATTCTATTTTTTTTAGAAAGATAGTAGTCAAACTGCCATCCGCTTGATTTTTCCTCATCTTTTAAAGTAAAAACGCTGCATAGATAGGCATCTTTGTGTTTTTCTTTCCAGGACTTAAACTTCTTGTCATTCGTTAATTGTTTATACTTGTCTATCATTTTATTTCCTTATCCTTGATTTCTTTTAATAATCCTTTTACAAAATCATCAACTTTAACATTGAACTTAACATCCCCGTTTCTCGTTCTTATTGCCAAAGTTTGATTTTTCTGTTCTTTGTCCCCTATAGTTACCATATAATTTATTTTTCTTAATTGTGCTTCCCTCACTTTCTTGGGAATGCTTTCGTTTCTATCATCTAACTCTGCCCTAATATTGTTCTCCTTTAACTTTCTTAAAATCTCATTTGCAAACTTTAAATTATTTGTGTTAACATTCATTATTATAACCTGCAGAGGGCTTATCCATAATGGGAATTTTCCAGAAAAATGTTCTATCAATATTCCGATAAATCTTTCAAAACTTCCAAATATTGCGCGATGGATCATTATTGTTCTGTGTTTTTTGCTGTCTTCGCCCTGATAAGTTAAATCAAAACATTCAGGCATTTGATAATCTAATTGTATAGTCGCCATTTGCCAATCTCTATTAAGAACATCTTTGATATGAATGTCTATCTTAGGACCATAAAATGCTCCGTCTTTTTCCTTTATTTCATATTTTAATTTATTTGCTTTTAATGAATTTTCCAGGGCTTTCTCGGCATTATCCCAAGTTTTCTTATCTCCCATTGCTTTATCCGGTCTTGTTGCTAAGTAAAAATTCGGTTTAAAGTTAAAAACAGAATAAAATTTATTTACTAAATCAAGAATATTTGTAATTTCTTCTTGAACGTGCGATTCCATGCAAAATATGTGTGCATCATCCATTGTTAATTGCCTTACCCTAAACATTCCCCCTAAAGCTCCTGATAATTCATTTCTGTGCAATCTTCCAATCTCACTCAATCTTATCGGTAAATCTCTATAACTTCTTAACTTTGAAGAATAAACCAAAGTTGCTTCAGGACAATTCATTGGCTTAAGATAATAATTTTCTTTATCTAAATTCAACGGGAACATATTTTCTTTGTAATGTTCCAAATGCCCAGATTTCCTAAATAATTCTTCCTTGACAACTATAGGGGTATTAATTTCCTGATATCCATTATTATCGTGTATCTCTCTCCAGAATTTTTCCAGCTCCTTAAAAACAACCATTCCATTTGGCAGCCAGAAGGGAGCACCTGGAGAAATTTCATTAAACATAAATAATTCAGCTTCTTTTCCCAGTTTTCTATGATCTCTTTTCTCAGCCTCTTCCAATCTTTTTAAATAATCTTTAAGTTCGTTTTCACTATTCCATGCTGTTCCGTAAATTCTTGTTAATTGTTTATTTTTACTATCTCCCTTCCAATATGCTTGCGCAATTTTAGTTAATTTAAACGCATTAATCTCAGAAGTATTTTTTAGATGTCCGCCTTTGCATAGATCATAATACGATCCATGTTTATAGAATTGGACTTTCTCTCCGGGAATCTCTTTTAATAGTTCAAGCTTATATGGCTGGTCTTTTAGAAATTTTTCAGCTTCTTTTC
The DNA here is from genome assembly GCA_964607255.1 of Candidatus Woesearchaeota archaeon. Taxonomy (GTDB): domain Archaea; phylum Nanobdellota; class Nanobdellia; order SCGC-AAA011-G17; family GW2011-AR20; genus GW2011-AR20. The sequence continues at coordinate 12,695 of CAZSJV010000002.1, forward strand.
TGGACATTAAGACTTTTTCAAAATTTAATTTTTTATTAGCTATCTCGTGCATTTTATTTTCTATCTTAACTAAATCTTTGTCTGTAATATCTAAGTTATCAAAATCATAGTAAAAACCATCTTCTATTGCAGGACCAATAGCCATCTTAGCATTTAGATAGAGTTCTTTTACAGCGCTTGCTAATAGATGCGCACAAGAATGTCTTAAACCATCTAAGTCCATAAAACTAATTAATGATTAGGTTATTTAAAATTAACTTTTATAGCAAAATATTTATACTACATGATATATCAAAGCAATATGAGGAAATTATCTTTAGTATTGATTTTATTGTTCTTAATACCTTTTGTTAGTGCAGAAATTAATGTTTTAAATCAGGTTGAAAGTATATATAATTTAAATGAAAGAATTCCTTTAAAGATTACAGTATCCAGCAATGAAGAAATTGATGGTTTCATAAAATCAAGCTTTGTATGCAGTAATTATAATTTAGATTACTTTACAACCCCATTTACATTTAAGACATCACCACAGGAAATTGATGTTCCTGAATTAAAATTAACAAAAAACATGGTTGGAACATGCAGTCTGGAAGTTTCTTTATCAGATTATGAAAATATCTTGATTGAAAAGAAAGTTATTGCAGTAGTTGAGGTAAGTGATCAATTAATCTTAACCGTAGATGTAAACAAAGAAAATTTTAATCCCGGAGATGAATTAAATATTGATGGAGATATAAAAAATATACGTGGAGAATTACTTGATACTGGAGAGATAAAAGTTCTTTTTGATAATGAAACGTTTATAACTCAATTAGATAATGGGGAATTCTCTTACAGTTATAAACTTCCTAGCAATGTAAAATCAAATAATCACTTATTAAAGATAGATTATGAAGATGCCTACGGAAATAAAGCAAGCAAAGAGTTTAGTATATTTGTAATTCCAGAACCAACAAAGCTAAGAACATTATTGAATAATATAGATTTCTTGCCCCAGGAAAAAATTAGCATAGAGGCACTGCTTTATGACCAGGCAGACGATTTAATGGAAAACAATGCAGAAATTAATGTTTATGATCCAAAGGGCTATTTAATAAAAAAAGGAGTTTCTAAAGTAGAATTTGAATTAGACAATTATGCTTCTCCCGGAACTTGGTTAATAAAAACAAATACAGATGATTTTAAGATAGAAAGTTCATTTAATGTTTTGCCTCTAAAAAAAGTTGAAACTTATCTTGAAGACGGCGTATTATTTATTAAAAACGTTGGAAATGTCGTATTTGATGATGTTTTGGAAATAACTGCAATAGGTGAGGACGGAAAACAATTTACAAGGAATGTAAAAATAAGTCCAAAAGATTACCAGATAGTTGAATTAAGCGATGAATTAAAACAGGGTATTTATGATTTAAACATTGATGTTGGAGAGCAGCAAGAATCAATGCAGGATGTAAACGTTCCTGAAAGCAACGATCCTTTATACATAACGGGAAGAGCAATTGACTCAACTGTAAATAACTTAATTGATAAGCCTTTAATCTTAGCATTGGTTCTATTGGTTATATTTTCAGCAGTTTATTTTGGAGTAAGAAATAAAAAAATCAATCAGTTTAGAAAAGAAAAGGATGTTCAGATGGGTTATATGAGAGCAAGAGAACTGGAACAGGAAAAAGCCAGTAAGGGAATTAGACCAAGAAAGTTTAACATAGATAAAAAAGAGGCAAAAGATTTTACTGATCAAATGATGAAAAAAATGAATGAAAAAAAATCAGATGATGAAGGTTATTTGCACAGAAAAGAAAGAGATGATGATAATTTATTTGGAAATTTTAAATAATTTTTCCTTTAACTTCTGAAATAAATTTTTACTTTCTTCTTTTATCTCGGGCATTTTTTCCTGTAATCTATTTTTTATTGGAAATAATGATTTATCCTGCGATTTAGTTCCATATTTTTCAAAAAATGTAAATGCATTAGCGTCGTATCTTTTTTTGTGATTTGGATGCTTTTCATTACTGTATCCTAAAGTTATTATAGCATAAACTTTTATATTTTCAGGAATTTCTAACTCGCGTTTAACTATTTTTTCATCAAACGCACCAACCCAACATGTAGCTAATTTCAAGCTTGTAGCCATTAACAATATATTTTCTATAAATGCCGCACAATCTTGTATAGTATACAATTCTCCTTTAACTTTATAGAATTTTTTAACGTAATCTTCATTTCCGCAAACAACTAAATGCACAGGAGCCTGATTCATCCATGTTTGATTTAATGAAGCAATCGCCAATGAATTTCGCTTTTCCTTGTTTTTTACAATTACAATATGCCAAGGCTGTAAATTGCCTGCACTTGGAGCTAAGCTGGAGTAATTTATTATCTTGGATAAATCCTTTTCATCAACATCTTTATCAGAATAAGATCTGCAGGAATACCTCTTTTGCAATACATCAACCAAATCCATTTCAAAAACTTTAAATGTTAGTAAATATTTAAACCTTGCTATGAACTATTCTGAATTAGTTAAAGTTTATCTTGAGCTTGAAAAGACAACTAAAAGGCTCGAGAAAACAGACATTATTTCCAATTTCTTAAAGCATGTTAATAAAGATGAAATTCAATATGTTATTCATTTATTGCAGGGAAAGGTATTTGCAGATTATGACCCGAGAAAAATAGGGATGAGTTCTAGGCTAGTTTTAAAGGTTATTTCTAGTTCTACAGGAAATCCGCAAAATGATGTTGAAAAATTATGGAAAGAGCTTGGTGATTTAGGCAGAGTGGCTGAGCAATTAATGAAGAAAAGAAAGCAAATGACTCTGGCAAGACATGAACTAAGCGTAAAAAAAGTCATTGAAAACATTCGTAAATTAGCCAGTTTTGAAGGCGAGGGAACAGTTGACAAGAAAGTTAATTTGATTGTTGAATTATTAAACTCAAGCAATCCAGAAGGATCTAGGTTTATTATTGGAACCATACTAGAAGAATTAAGAGTTGGGGTTGCGGCGGGAATTATAAGGGATGCTCTGGCTAAATTATTTGATGTAAACGTTGATGACGTTGAAAAAGCATATAATCTAACAACAGATTACGGTGAAGTTGCAGAATTACTAAAAGAACATGGTATCAAGGGACTTGATAAAATTTCTCTTAAGCCTGGAATCCCAATTAAATCAATGCTTGCTGTTTTATCTGAAAATGTTGAAGAGGCATTTGAAGCTCTTGGTAAACCTGCACAATTTGAATACAAACTAGATGGATTTAGAGTTCAGATTCACAAGGATAAGGATATTAAAATATTCACGAGAAATTTAGAAGATGTCACAAAACAATTTCCAGATATTGTAAAATTTGTAAAGGAAAATGTTAAAGCAAAAAATTTTATCTTAGACGGAGAAGCTGTTGCGTATGATAAAAAAACAAAAAAATATTTATCATTCCAGACAATTTCTCAAAGAATCAAGAGAAAATATAATATTTATGAAATGGTTAAAAAATTCCCAATTGAACTAAATTTATTTGATGTAATTTATTCTAATGGAAGAAGTTTGATAAATGAGCCATTATCAGAAAGGCGTAAGGTATTAGAAAGCATTGTAAAACAAAGTTCTGGCAAGATTATATTAACAAAAAAACTTGTTACAGATGATGAGAAAAAAGCAATGAAATTTTTTGAAGAATCTTTGAATGCTGGCAATGAAGGGATCATGATAAAAAATATTAATTCTGTTTACGTTGCCGGAAGATATGTAAACGGCTGGATGAAATTGAAAAATATTCTTGAACCATTGGATTTGGTTGTTGTAAAGGCGGAACATGGTGAGGGTAAGAGGGCAAAATGGATTACAAGTTATACTGTGGCATGCAGATCTAGAAATGAACTGCTAGAAGTCGGAAAAGTTAGCACGGGAGTAAAAGAAAAAGGAGAAGGATTAACTTATAATGAAATGACAAAGATGATTAGACCATTAATAATAAAGGAAGAGGGAAAAGAAGTTACTATAAAACCAAAAATTATAATAGAAGTTGGTTATGAAGAGATACAAAAGTCTCCTTCTTATAGTTCTGGATTTGCATTAAGGTTTCCAAGAGTCTTACGCTACAGAGGAAATGAAAAAAGTATGAATGAAATAAATACAATAAAAGATATTAAAAAAATATATAATTCTCAACGTGCAAAGAAATTGTAGTGTAACAGTATACTTAAAAACAATAATCTTTATATATTAGCAAGTTTTCCTAGTAAGAAGTAATAACTATAATATACTTGGTAACAATAAAAAAAGAGGGGGTTTATTTCCTAGGAGGGACTCGTAAATGATTGTAAAAGAGGATTTTTTAAACAAATTACGTCAATATTTTGGCTTAAATCTATATGAGGCTAAGATATGGACTGCTTTACTTTCTCGTGGTGTTTCTACAGCTGGTGAGTTAGCCGATATTGGTAATGTTCCAAGGTCAAGGGCATACGACATCCTTGAATCATTAGAAAAAAAAGGATTTGTAATGATGAAGTTGGGAAAACCAATAAAATACATTGCAGTAGATCCGAAAGAAGTTGTTATCCGCGTACAAAGGTTGATGAGAGATAATGCAGAAGAACAAGTAAAAAGATTAGATGATTTACGTGGAACAGATTTACATAAGGAACTTGAATTATTACACAAACAAGGCATTGAATTTGTAGAACCAACCGATTTATCTGGAGCTATAAGAGGAAGGCATAATATTTATTCCCACATGGATTTAATGATAAGAAACGCTGATAAAAGTGTTACATTGATGACCAGTGCAAAGGGCTTAGTAAGAAAAGCAGAAGCACTTAAACCCGTATTTGAAAAACTAAAAAGAAAGGGTGTCAAGATTAGAATAGCTGCCCCAATTACTAAGGAAAATATGCAGGTTGCAAAAGAGTTAAGCAAAGTAGCAGAAGTAAAACACGTTGATAAGATTGGATCCAGATTTTGCGTTGTTGACGGAAAAGATTTAACCTTTATGTTAATGCATGATGATAATGTGCATCCAAGTTACGACGTTGGAGTTTGGGTAAATACACCTTATTTTGCTACAGCATTAGAAAACATGTTCAATTTAGCGTGGCAGGATATGAAACCAATGAACTCTGTTAAATCTTAAAGGGAAAATGGCAGGAACATACACGATATCGGCAGAAGAATTTAGTAATACAATTCTAAGAGCTCATTATCTAAATCCATGCGGTATGAATGACGGGGGTTTTAATTATGTCCCTATCAACGGGGAAACATTTCAAAGATTAAAGAAAAGCTCTGCGTTTACAGAATCTGAACTAAGGGGTTTAGAATCTAGGGTAAACTAATTTTCTTTTTTTATCTTCTAAATTTGTTTACCCAGTCATTAAACTTAAAATAAATTACTAAACTGGCGATTAATGTTCCAAATGATCCAAATATCTGATCTAACATTGAATCATAGTTTGCATCCTGGAAATAATCAAAGAACATTTTCGTTCCAAATATCTGGTCGTTATAATACTGGAATTTTTCCCATAAGATAACCCCAAATATCATACTAAATATAAAAGCAAACACCACAACTTCTTTTTTGGAAATTTCTTTTTTAGTTATCCTGTTTTTAACAACGTAATAAAGTATTCCAAATAAAATTGTATAAAGAATTGCATTAATTAAATGATAATAAGAATCTATATCAATGTTAAGATATTTAAAACCCAATGGCAGACTAGCTCCTGTAAATAATAATATTAATATAACATTTTCAATTGTATAGAGAAGTCTTTTATTATATCTCTGGTTTACCCAAGATAGTTTATATAAATTTCTTGGGAGCAGCATCATTAACGGGGTAAAAATTATCCATATAAAAGCAAGATAATATTCTTTTTGGATTAATTTTATTATCCCGATTATTAATATAGCAAGTATAGCCAGATTATAAGTTATCCTCAATAATCTCATGATATTAATTAAACAATCACTTTTATAAATCTTATTTTAGACTAGAAAATTATGAAAAAGGTAGAGCATATTAATATTAGCAAGGAAATGAAAGTTAATGAGTTAATTCTGGCAATGAAAAGATCGGGAGTAATGCAGGCTGGAAAATTAGCCTTAGCTGTAGACATCTTAGAAGAAGCAATCAAAGATAAGGAATGTAAGGTATTTTTTGGATTAGCCGGAGCAATGGTACCTGCGGGAATGAAAAATATTATCCTTGATTTAATTGAAAATAAATGGGTAAATGTCATGGTAACAACGGGGGCAAATTTAACGCATGATTTAGGAGAAAGTTTAGGATATTCACACTACCAAGGACATGAAAGAATGGACGATAATAAGCTAAAAAAAGCAGGTTATAACAGAGTATATAATAGTTTAATGCCAAATCAGATCTATATCGGCTTAGAAAAATTCATAAAGAAAAATTTTGAGGAACTAAGCAAGGCAAAAAATATAAGGGAATTTTTAAATATACTTGGAAAACTGGCTCCTGAAAATACAATTGTTAACGCTTGCTATAGAAATAATGTTCCTTTATTCTGTCCTGCATTAGCTGATTCTGGTATTGGTTTAATGATATGGGGCCAAATAGCTCAGGGAAAAACAACAAATGTAAATGCATTTGATGATATGAAGGAAATGTTGGATATTGCATGGACAACAAAAAAACCAGCTGTATTTTATATTGGGGGAGGAGTTCCTAAAAATTATATACAACAGGCAATGCAATTATCTCCGAGAAATGCTTTATATGGAGTTCAGATTACAACAGACAATGAACAATATGGTGGAAGTTCCGGAGCAAAATTAAAAGAGGGCATTAGCTGGAATAAAATGAATGAGAAAGCAAAGTTTGTAGACGTTCATGTTGATGCTACTGTTGCTTTGCCGTTAATTACTGCTGCGTTAAAAGATAGGTTTAAATAGTTTTACGGTATTTTACGCTAAAGGTGTCCTAACATGAAAAAAGGTAAGGATAAAAAGGGAAAAAAAGAATACTACGATAAAAAAGAGTATTACGAAAAAGACGAAGAAGAGGAAGAAGACGAAGTTTCAGAAGACGAGTGGTGATTATTTAAGAAATCTTGGAGTAAATCTCTTTTCATCGATATTAAATTTATTTATTTCTTTTATTTTTAAGGGCGTTACGATTCTTGAGGATAATGGGTTAAGTGAGTATGGCAATCTAATCAAACGAACTCTGCCATAACTAACCCAGGGATCAATATAATATTTCTTGAATTTATTATTTAATTTTTTTCTTTCATTTAAAGATAATTTGTAAGCTTTTTGATCTAGAACGTGAACGTGGCACCCTCTTCCTGAAAAAACAAGTTCTACGTTCTTAAATTGTTTTTTTAATTCCTTGTAAATTTTATATGCATTTCCAACAGCCAGTTTACTGCACACTTTACAGAATTTAGGAAAGAATTTATTTCCGCAGTTAGGACAATTAATATTTTCGGGATCAACATCAAACGCTAATTCCTGTCCAAGGTAGTTTTTTGAATTTGGAGCATTTCTGAAATTAAAATTTTTTAGGCATTTCCATGGATCTTTGTAAACATTTCTATCGTAATAAACATCCTCTGGCAGATATTTTATTAATTTCTGTTTTAACTGCTTTAAATTTATATTTGGTTTAAAGAAGATTAATTTTCTTAATTTAGACTTGTCTTTTATTATCTTAGTTTCACTTCCTTCATCTATAACAAAAAATTGAGGTTTGTAAGGAAGTTTTTTTAACCAAGAAGCGACTTTTTTTATATTAAATTCTTTTTCATAGAATTCTTTTCTATCTTTTAATAAAGCCTTACGCATTAAAAATAATTAGGAAAGGGAGTTTAAATTAATTATGGTTTAACTCGGGCAACCGCCACCAACTTGTTCTCCACAATTACTGCAGTGTGTACAACCACCTTTTACTATAACAGTATTACCACAGCTAGGACAAGGTTCACCATTACTTCTTATTTTTGAACTTGTTTTATACTCAACTTGTTGTCCGTTTAATTCCACTTTATTTTCTTCCTTCTCTACTTCTATCATGAAGTCTATTGGACTTTGCATTACCTTATCAATTTTCTTTATTTGCTCTAAATAGTTTTCAAACCTTAATCTTTCTCTATTTTTATTTACTCTTAATTTATCCGGATTTTTTATTCTATTTCGAATAAATTCTTCACCAGTAGCCTCTATATATTCATCAATACCCATATACTCTAAGCCGACTACGCTTAAAACAAGATGCGGAATTGAATTAAACCCATTCATATAAGGATAATTACTTACACCACTTGGTTCAAATTTCGCTTTTCTATGTTTTGTGACTAATTTTTTTAATGGAACACCATATTTAAGTTCTGTCGATAATGCAACTGTCCAATTACCAAGCATTCCTTGCATTGTAGAACCTTGATCAAACATTTGTACCCTAACTTCCCCAAGAGTTCCGTCTTCATATTCTCCACAAATTATATGCATCTGATGTTCAATCTGTTTTTCATCAAAAATCTTTAATTCAATAGTATAAGCTTCCCTCATCTGGGGCAATTCTCTTTTCTCTCCTCTTGCAATTTTAGATTCTAGATTTGATTCGCCTACACTTAATGGTTGAGAAAGTTTTGTATTATCACGATAAACTGCTATCGCCTTCAAACCAAGTTTCCATGATTCCATATAAATATCATAAAAATCTTTTGCCGTCCAGTCTTCGGGAGTATTAACCGTCTTTGAAATGGCTCCAGAAATAAATGGTTGTATTGCAGCCATCATTCTAACGTGTCCCATTGGAGAAATGGCACGTACGCCATTTGCTGGTTTAAACGCACAATCGAAAACGGGTAAATCTTTTTCGTTTAGTCCAGGTGCTCCTTCAATAGTATCTGTTTTTTCAATATAATCTATAATTCTTCTACTTTCATCTTTATTATACCCTAATTTTGAAAGAGAAATTGGAACGGTGTTATTAACTAATTTTAACATTCCTGCTCTGTTTACTAGTTGTTTATATTTTACTAAAGCGATGTCAGGTTCTACTCCCGTTGTATCGCAATCCATCATGAATCCAATTGTACCTGTTGGAGCAAGAACCGTTGCTTGTGAATTTCTCGCGCCATTTTGCTCTATTAAAGCACGAGCCTCAGCCCAAGTTTTATCAGCATTAATAATTAATTCCTCTAAATTCATTTTAGAATCTTGCTTTGGAATTTTTTTTACATGATCATGATGTTGTTTCATTACTCTTGTAAATGGTTCTTTATTCTTCTCAAAACCAGGAAAGGCTCCAACTCTAGAGGCGATTCTTGAAGATTGTACATAAGCTTCTCCGGTCATAATTGCAGTAATTGCAGCTGCAACAGATCTTCCTTCCTCACTGTCATAAGGCATACCATTTGACATTAAAAGTGCTCCAAGATTTGCATATCCTAATCCTAAAGGTCTGTAATCATGACTATTTCTTGCAATTGATGGTGTCGGATATCCGGCCCTATCAACATTTAGTTCTTGGGCCATAATCATTATACCAACATCATGCTTGAATTCTTTTATACTAAAAGTTCCATCATGGCTTCTTCTATACTTCATTAAGTTTAAAGAAGCTAGATTACAGGCAGTATCATCTAAAAACATGTATTCTGAACAAGGATTAGACGAGTTTATCGGTGCTGTATTGGGACAAGTATGCCAATAGTTTATTGTTGTATCAAATTGCATTCCTGGATCTCCTGAAGCCCAAGCAGCTTTTACCATTAAATCAAATAATGCTCGTGCTTTTTTGGATTCTCTTACATTGCCCGTTGTCCTTTCTATTAAATCCCATCTTCCATTTTCCATAACAGCTCTCATAAATTCATCTTTTACACGAACCGAATTATTAGAATTTTGTCCAGATAAATCTCTATACAAACCATCCATATCGGTATCAAAACCAAATGCAGCTAATGATCTAGCCTTTCTTTCACCATCGACTTTCCAGAGAATAAAATCTTCTATATCCGGGTGGTCTACATTTAATATGACCATCTTAGCTGCCCTTCTAGTTTTTCCACCAGACTTAACAGCATTTGCATTAGCATCTAAAATTCCTAAGAATGCGGGCAAACCACTACTTTCCCCACCCCCAGATAATTTTTCTCCCTTTCCTCTAACATTACTAAAATTAGTTCCATTTCCAGAGCCATATTTGAACAATTTAGCCTCTGTTAAAAGTAATTTGTAGATGCTATGATCATCAGGACTTCCATCTCCGAACATATAATCTCCAACAGAATTTATGAAACATGCTGAAAGTTGTGGATATGAATAAGAATCTTTACTTTGTTTTATTGTATTAGTTTCAGGATCCCAATAATATAATCCATCCTCAGTTTTCTCAACTATCCCATAATCATGGTATAAACCTAAGTTGAACCATACGGGAGAATTAAATGCTGCCCTTTGAGATAATAAAATGTAAGTTAATTCATCTTCAAATGTATCTGCTTCCTCTTTTGAATTAAAATATTTTCTTTCTTCCCCATAATCTCTCAATGTATGAGAAACCCTATGAATTAAATGTTTAGCACTTTGTTCAGAACCTTCAGCATTTCCGCCGTATTCTTCTTTAACGTTTTTTCTTTTAAAATATCTAGAAGCAACTATCTTTGTGGCAGTATCCGACCAACCTTTTGGAACTTCGACATTTTCCTGTTTAAATTTTATATTTCCATATTTATCTTTAATTTCAGCTGTTCTTAATTCCCATTCAAACATAGAATAAACATCTTCTCCAGATTTAGTATAAAATCTTTCAAACAATTTACTATGACCATTCCCAGAATAATTTTGTGCAATATTCTCTAAACTTGAAACAGAACTCCCTTTTGAAATTTCTACAACCATTAATTATAACACCTTTCCTTTATTTTTCAAAGAATTAACGTAAAAAATTGAGCGTTTTGTCAATATTAAAATCATCATATCACCTTTCTAGTTATCTCTTCCTTACGTTTAGTAAATCTAATTCTTCCCTTAAAAGCTTATACGCTTCTTGAAGCTCTTTGTAAGCCTCATTCAAGTTTTGTTTTTTCATTTTACCTCTTCTTTACTAAGTCTTTAAGTTCTTTTTCAAAATCTGTAACATCAGCAAAGCTCCTGTAAACTGAAGCGAATCTTATGTAAGCTATTTTATCAAGCTTTTTTAATTTTGAAGCCACTTTCTCTCCGATTACGCTGCTCGGAACTTCTTTTGACTTTAATTTGCGTAATTCAGCTTCAATTTTATTTGTTAGCTCATCAACCTGCTCATAACCTATTGGTCTTTTTTCACATGCCTTAAGTATCCCGCGTTTTAATTTTTCAATATCAAAGTTTTCTCTTCTTCCATCCTTCTTTACTATCACTAACCCAAGATCTTCAACTCTTTCATAAGTTGTAAATCTTTTCTTGCATTTCAGACATTCTCTTCTTCTTCTAGTTACATCAACATTCTCTGTTTCTCTTTTATCTACTACTTTTGTGTCTGAATGAAAGCAAAACGGGCATTTCATGTGGAATTACAACCTTCTGATGAATACAATATATTGTGTATCACTCACCTTATCAACACAATAACTAGTATCTAGAACCAGAAGTAGTATTTAAGCATTTCCGTGATAAAATATATTATTTTAGAAAAAATATTTACAAATATCAATTATTAATAATCATGTTTACAAAATATTTATAAGAGTTACATTTTTAGTATAATTATGAAATGCGAACTATGTAAAGAGAAAATTGAAACAATTTTTTTGGAAAAATTAAAAGGAACTTATGTAAAAGTAAATAAAAAACTTTATACAATATGCAGAAATTGTCAAAAAAAATTTCCTGTTCAAGAGATAAAAGAAAAATTAAGTTAAGCCTTCGTAGCTCAGCGGTAGAGCAATGCTTTCGTAAAGCAAAGATCGCAGGTTCAAATCCTGCCGAAGGCT
>CAZSJV010000003.1:0-10962 GCA_964607255.1 Candidatus Woesearchaeota archaeon
AAAGCTACTAGCGAGGTAAATTGTTTAGTGTGCAACCAGGTTTTAGCCAGTCCTTCCGGGGGAAAAGTTAAAATAAAAGCTAGAATTTTGGAGATTTTAGAATAATATGTTTTATAAGAAAACTAAATCACCAGAGATCGGGGATATTGTAATTTGTACTGTAAAGAAAGTTCTACCACATTCTGTTTTTGTTGATCTTGATGAATATGGAAAAGAGGCAATGATTCATATTTCTGAAATTGCTCCGGGAAGAATAAGAAATATCCGAGATTATGTAAAAGAAGGAAAGAAAGTTATTTGTAAAATATTGAATTTAGATTTAACTAAAGGTTATATCGATTTATCGTTAAGAAGAGTTACACATACTCAAAAAACAAATAAGAATAATGAGTATAAACAGGAAAAAAAATGTGAAAAAATTCTTGAAGACGTTGCAAAATCTTTAAAGATCGAATTGAATGTAATGTATGAAAAAGCAGGAGCAAAGATTCTTGAAAAATATGATTTATTAATGAATTGCTTTAATGAAATTGTAAACAATAACCTTGATTTGAAAGAAATTGGAATAGAAACTAAAATTGCAGATAAAATAACCGAAGCTGTAAAAGAAAAAATAAAACCTCCTGAAGTAATAATCTCGGGGGTACTAAAACTAGAATCGGATTATCCAGATGGAATAGAGTCAATAAAGAAATCTTTAAGTCAGGTTAAGAATAATGATATAAAAATAACTTACCTTAGTGCACCAAATTACAGAATAATTGTAAAATCAAAAGATTATAAAACCGCAGAATTGTTAATAAAGAATGCAAGTTCAAGCATAGTTGAGTCAATGAAAAAACTTAAAGGCAGAGCAGAATTTATAAGATCATGAAAAGTGAAATATTGTTTTGCAGAGCTTGCCAGATTTATACTCTAAAAAAGGACTGCCCAAAATGTAGCGGTAAAACATTATCGCCAAAACCGGCTAAATTTAGTATAGAAGACAAGTATTTAAAATATAGATTAAAAGCAAAAGAAAATGAGCTTCGAAGTTAAACAAATTTTGAAACCTGTTCTGAATAAACCGATTTTGATAGAGGGATTGCCTGGAATTGGGAACGTCGGAAAGATAGCGGCTGATTTTATGGCAGGTAATCTTAATGCAAAGAAATTTATAGAGATACATTCGACATCATTTCCAAATTCTGTTTTTGTAAATGAAAAGAATCTTATTGATATGCCGAAGATAGAATTTTATTATAAAAAAGGTAAGCAGGATTTTATTTTTTTAACAGGAGATGTACAGCCGATAAATGAGAAAGACTGCTATGAATTCTGTAATCTAATTTTGGATATTTTTTCCAAACATAAAGGCAAGGAAATAATAACCTTTGGCGGGATTGGGATGGGCAAGGTTCCTAAAAATCCTCTTGTATACTGCACGGCAAATACAGACTCAATAGTTAAAAAATATAAGACTTCTAACCTGAATACGAAGATATTTGGAGTTGTTGGCCCTATAATTGGAGTTACTGGGTTATTGATAGGATTAGCTGGAAAAAGAAAAATTCCTGCCATTGCGTTGCTTGCACAGACTTTAGGACATCCGAATTATCTTGGAATTAAAGGAGCAAGAGAAATATTAAAAATTGTAAATGAAAAATTAAGTCTTAAGCTAGATATAAATAAATTAGATAAAGAAATAAATAATATTGAAAAAGAAATTAAGGAAAAACAGATCCAATTACCAAAAAAACTTACAGACAAACAAATAACGGAAGAAGAAACAACCTATATTGGCTAAAATTCTATTAATATGGATAATGTAAAAAAACTTGAGAAGGTAAAGGAAGAAATTATTAAAAATAATCTTCCGCTTTTTGACACCGCAAAAAATCTCGTATTTGGTAAAGGAAATCCAAATGCAAAAATAATGTTTATTGGTGAAGCACCCGGAGAGAAAGAAGATGAACAGGGAATTCCTTTTGTTGGTTCTGCGGGAAAGGAATTGGACAGGTTGCTTAGTTCTATAGGATTAAAAATTGAAGATGTATATATAGCAAATATACTTAAATATCGTCCGCCTAAAAACAGAAATCCAAGTATTAATGAGATAGAGACACATACACCATATTTAATTAAACAGATAGAGATTATTAAACCAAAGATTATTGCAACCCTTGGAAATTATTCAACAAAATTTATTCTGGCGTCATTCGATACAAAAAGGATGAAGAATATAATCGGAATTACCAATCTTCACGGAGTAGTACGTAGCTTGAACATTAACGGAATGGAATTTTTTGTGATTCCATTGTTTCATCCAGCTGCGGTACTTTATAACCCCGGTCTAAAATCTGTACTAGAAGATGATTTTATAAAAATGAAAAATTTCTTAGACGAGCATCTCTAATAAAGTTATCTTCTGCTTTGATATATTGTTACTTGCTTTGTTGTCTGGTCTCTGTAAACATAACTTAATGTCATGCTTAATTTATCCTCAACCGTTTCTTCAACATTTTTCCAGCAACTTAATGTTCCCTTTCCTGTGCTATCTAATGTTACAATTCCTTCCGAACTCGGCTCTCCACTTCTAAAGCTGCATAAAACATTAACAGGACTATTGACCTTTACATTAATTTTATTCCTGTTTTCAATTCGTTTTATTTCATTATCCAGGTCTTCACATTTTGAATCAACAGGATAAACTTCTCCAACACCTTTGTTCTCAATTACAATATCAAATCTTACTTGATCACTTCCTCTGGTTTGTTCTGTTATTGAAGTAATTTGTATTGGCGCAGAAGAAATGCTTCCAGAACCTACTTTTTCCCCAGTAGTATCACAAATTTGTTCTCCAGATTCCTGGCTTATTGTTGATTTAATGCATACATCAACTAATGCTTTTGTTTGATAAGGATAACATAATCTTGCCCTCAAGGTGTAATCCTCAGAATTTATAACCGATAGTTTATATTTTATGGTTCCTAATTCAATTTCCTGCTCACCACCCTCTTTTGTAAACTCTCCCTTAGCTTCTATCGGTCCTAAGTTAGATTTGTAAGCAGAAGTTAACCCGAAGTTTTCTAATGTTATTCCAAATATTCTTGATTTTGCATTTCCGGTTGCAACCCTTGATTCACCTTTATTCGTTAATAAAACTTTAACTTTAACCGAGTCATTTTGATTAAAAGAACTTGGAGGGGCTAAATTAACAAACTCTATGGAAACACCATCTGTTCCGCCTAAAAATGCACCTGTTGGAGGGGTTTCTGTTGTTTTACACCCTGACAAAACTAGTAATAATGATAAAGATATTATGACAATATATTTATTCATTAACTTCCCTCCTTTTTATCTTTTATAGTTATTGGCTTAGTTTCAGTTATCTCGTACATGTAGTTTAATCTTATATTTATCGGATTTTCCTGATAATCTCCTGAATTTAAGAAAATATCGCAATTAATAATCTTTTCGTTTTCATTAGATTTCCAATATAATGTCCCTTCTTTATAATCTTTACCCTGACAGCTCATAAAAGAACCCGCATAATCAATTTCTATTTTAATAGGATTTCCCTTTAAACTTGATTCTTGATTTTCAGTTTCTGCAGATACTTTTCCTTTATTCATTTTGCCTAAAGTTATTGCAACCTCTAATCTCGTATCTTGGGTATTAATTGGCAACAACTTCTTTTCTATTTTTGTTACAGTAACTGGAGCTACCTTAGAGCTAAGGGCATTTCCGGAAATAACTTCTACTGCATTGCATTTGGGATCTTCTTTATTATAAATCGATTTTGTGCAAACTCCTCTTGGCCCGGTTATTATATTACAGGAATATTTTGCAGTAGCCAATATATTTGTTGATTCATCTTTAAAGAGATTTGAATAAGGCTGGCTTGAAAAGAAATAAGTTTGTTTGTCTAATTCGATTTTTTTATTATTTACTCTCGATTCGTCTAAACTTATCTCTCTGCACTGATCATTGATTCCACCAAAACTATCGCTTAGCGTATCCTTAACACATAATGTTCCTATAATATTACATTCTGCATAATTCGTTAATTCAACTTCTATTGGAACCGTTGTTGTTTCTTCCTGAATATTTAAAGCGATTATATCTTCTGGCTGAACAAATTTTATTTGAACTCCGTCTGGCCCAGAACCAACGAGATTTTTAGAACCAGTGCATGCAGTAATAAAAATTAATGCAGCAATAATTAAAATCAACAGCTCTTTTTTCATTGGTTATAGTTATTTAACTTTGTTTAAAAATCTTATGATACTGCAAATGATTCAGCTATCGTAACAACCTGTGAAGTCTCTGCTTGAAAGTCATATTCAACTTCCGCCCTAATATAATTTTTGTCCAACTCGGGTTTGTTTAAGGAATTTACTTTGAAACTGGTCAGCGCAATGATAAATCCACGTTCCCAATAAGTTTGGCATTCTAAATTAAGCGAGTTTGGACCGTTACAAACAGAATTTAATTTATTAATTGTTTCTTCTTTTAGCTTATATTTATTAAAAATTTCATCTTCCTCATTTGAAAATTCGAATAAATTATCCTCTTTTAGTTCAAAGTTTTTTGGTAAATATAAATAAACATTATTTATTTTATTTAATCTTCCTTGATAAAATGAACTTGCTTTCTCAATTGCAATTCCTAAACTATAGTAAGGATCATTTGTGAATGGACCTGCTTCTGTAAATGGCTGAGAGTATTCTGAATTAATCAAAATCTTTATTGGGCCGGCAGTATATTGGGAACGAACCTCACCCGTCGCTTTATTCAACCTAGAATTTTCTTCATTTTCAAATACATTTTCTAGGTTATTTTGTTTTTCTGTTAATAACTGTTTGCTCATTGTGTAAGCTTCAATGTAAGCATTTGTTTTAAAATCATAAACTGCTTTCAAAACAACAGTTTCTGCTTTAATTTTCTTTTCTCCTAATTTTATAGTTTCGGTTGGAATATCACATCTCACACTAAATACTTGAATGGAATCTTTTGGCAAAACAACAGGTTCTTTTGGTTCTATGTTTCCATTGATTTTACTGGTTGTATCTTCACAAGAAAAAGTTACCTTAGAATCATCCTTTAAACTTGCGATTTTAACAGAGGCAACAAAGGATAAGGGCTCATTTGGGAGATAAGTCTTTTTTAATGAGGTGAATTTCTGGAAAATTAGCCCAAGTTCCTGATTTTGAGAGTTTTCATCAACTTCTGCCTGCCAGCTGTATTGTCTTACAGTAATTGAGGGATCTTTGATTATTTTTAAAGTATCTAATATCGGCTTTAATATTGGAGTTTTGCTAAGTGTATCTACCAATTGAGTTGTTTGTAATTGTAATACCCCGCTTGTTGCATAATTATAAGCAAAAATTACCGCACCAACCAATAATACCAACATAACAATTATACCGAATATTCCTCCAGCATAATGAAGAAACCATCTGAACGGAGCAGTTATTATATCTAAAAGAGATCTCCACCAAGGTTTATCTTGTTGAGGACCTGAAACAAATTTATTCCATCTATCTCTAATTCTACGATCATCACCTCTTTCATCTGCCATTTTACTCTTCTATTTTAATCTCAAGAAATTCAACTGTAAATTCGTTTTGAGGGGTTATTTTAATAAAATTATTTCCTTCTTTAACCAAGCTTGTTATCGGCCTTTCATAATCATTTTCGTCAGTATCCATTGTAAATTCATTTCCATTGACATTTATTAATGCGGTTTTGTCATCTGAACTGCTAAATTCCATCCTTAGCATAACTTCATTGTCATCTAAAATTTTATCAAATTGTTTTTCTGTTACTGGGAACCTGTATGTTTTTGCCCCACCTTCGCTTACCTTCGCTTCAACTTCAATTTTATTTATTAAATAATCTCCCTTATCAATCTCGAATAATAAAGAATTCTTTCCTTCTTCCAATAAATCCTCTTCTAAATCAACGTTTTTCTGTGAATTTACGCAGGATAATAATTCATTGTTTACTTCTTCATCATTCAAAAATATTCTTAATCTTGTTATCTCAGCTTTATTACAGAATAAAAAGAAGCTTAGTTTTGCATTGTCATCAACTTCATTCGTACTTAACACAAATGTCCTTTCTTCTTTTGTATTTGTTAATTCAAAATTCTCTCTTACCTTTAAATTTGTTAAAACATATTTATTTCTTCCAAAAATATTTATTCCCGGGCTAGATACCTTAAGAACTAATTTATTTGATTCTTGTAACAGACCATTTGGCAGGATTATATTTTGCAATCCATTTACTTTGTTATTAAAAATTTCTATGCCATTCAATATTATTATTAAATCTCCTTTTCCTTCATTTACCAAAAAGAATAATGTTGCTTCATTTAAATTTTCTAAATCTTCCACATCAAATCTCAATTCTTGTGTATTTTCCTTGAATAAACTTTTTGTAACTGAAGTGCTTGAAGAAAGATCAATTGTTTCTGGCTCATCTTTTAAAAATAGATTTATGCTGTCTATCTCATGTCTTTCAGTATCTCTGTCAAATACTTTTAGTAAACCCGGATTTTGATATAGTAAAACATCTTTACTTAGAGTTTTATTAGTTGAGCTTGTACTATCTTTTGTTTCATTTTCACCAAGCAATGCTAATCTGTCTTCAGCAGGCAAAAATAATAAATAAAGCATCATAAATAGTGCAATTAAAATAATAAAAACAGCAATACTTCCGGCTTGGGTTTGTGATTTCTTCATAGTAATTATGTAAAATGAAGTATATTAATATTTAAACCTTTTCATAAATCTATTTTGCTTGCCTAAATGCCTCTTCTATTTCCCTTTCACTCCAGCCTTTAATTTTAAGGGCATTTGATATTTGTTGCCTGGAATATCCTTTTTTTAATGAGTTTTTAACATAATCGACCAGTTTAGAATTTACCGATATTTTTGTAATGGATTTTACTGTGGTACTTGGTTTAAATCCGAGCCCCATAGGTTTTTTTGGTTTAATTGCAAACATCCATATTAAGAATCCAGCTATTCCCAATACCGCTACAACTATAATTATTATTGTAATTACAGAAGTTTTTTTATCCTCTAAAGTTGGATTAGTATTATTGGCATATTCCTGGGCATTTGTATATCCATCACCATCAAAGTCATCTTCTCCAGATTGAACTTCTAGACTACCAAAGTATTCAAGTTCCCAACTATCAAGCAAACCATCGCTATCTCTGTCTTCACCACCAACAGCACAGTTAGGATATTCTGAACATTCGGCATCGCTGCAATCTGTTAATCCATTGCAATCATTATCTAATCCATCGCCGCAGACTTCCTTATTTGGTTTTGTTTCACCAATGCATGTTCCCCAAACACTACCGCTGCAAGTTTGCGTACCCTTTCTACATGCTCCGACATTTAACCCACATTCTCTCGTGTCTCCGGAATTGCAAGCTGAACTAACACAACTTTGATCTAATGAATCAGCAAAGCCATTACAATCATTATCAAGTCCATCGGTACAAATTTCAACTACGCCCGGTTTAATGTTTGGATTATTATCATTACAATCATTTCCGCCACATATTCTGTCAGAGTAACCATCTCTATCTAAATCCTGACATCCAGAAGCATTTCCCACCGAGGCCTTAATATTAACATCCTGACTATTTATTAAACAAATCTCATTTTCTTGATTTTTTAAATATGTTTTGAAATATAATTTAAACTTACTTGCAGAAACACTTGGCGTAATTAATTCAAATTTCATTTCTTCCTCATTTAATCCCTGTGCAATTAATTTATTCTGACTTACCTTTGATAATTGTTTCTTTGAATTTAGATCATATAGATAAGATTCCGATACGATATCTAAATTTTCATTATCTAGATTTTCTAATGTTAATACGGGATTAATTTTTTCATTTAATTTGTATTCTTTGTCATTAAGATCCACATCTGTTATTACTAATCTTTCTTGCCCGATTATATTTGTACATAAACTTGGGGTTGTAACATTAATAAACATTTGAGCTACATTATTGCTTAAAGTTGCTAAATCTCCATTACATTTTATAGTATCAACTTTACATGAAGCTACCTTATCTTTTTCAACATTACCAGAACTACACTTATATCTTATTGTATCATCTGTTCTTTTTAAAAATACACAGTTTTGAGATTGAGTTCCTAGTTTATTACTTATGCTCGCTATAATACATGGTTGTGCTCTGTTTAATGTTGCTGTTCCTCCTGTAGCCGGTAAAATACCAATTTTACATTGTATTTCAAATTCGGAATCCTCATATGGTTTATTATCTGGAACAGTTATGCTGGAAATTGTTACTTTTTCTCCAGTTGCACAATCATTATCTAATCCATCCCAGATCAAATCACTGTCATCATCTATATTATTATTACACCCGTTTTCATAATCATCCTCTCCTTTAATTGTAGTTGGCGCATTATAAGTTATTATTCTTGATTGCCCATTTGAAATTAAACTAGAAGTATCTGTTCCGTTTACTCTAATTGTATTTTGACCAGATATTAAAGTTAAGGTCTTACTCCATGAAGTTGTTCCTGTTGCATCTTCCCAATTACCATCATTTAATTTAATCTGAACTTTTGAAACTTGGATATTATCAGAAGCTGTTCCCGAAACCGTAAATGAAGAATTTGAGGTTGTTGTATCCGCATTAGGGTTTGTGATTGTAACGATAGGAGGTGTTGTATCTTCCACGAGTGTTGTTATGCATTGCCCGTCTGCATTACAAGTTTGTCCTGTTAAACATTTTGAATTATCTTGAGTGTAATTATCTCCCTCACTATTGCAGACAAAACATTGAGTTCCGGATTTTATATCTCCAGAATTACAAGATGTTACTAGAATAGGTATTGATGTACAAACGCGTGTTCCACAACTTGTACAAGAACCATTTACGTAAGAGCAGCCAAATCCAGGAGCAGCACATTCTATACATCTAATAGGCCCGATAGTTGAAAAAGTGATACTTTTTACTTCAGATAATTCTCCATTTACATTATTCAAATCATACATTATGATTTTATAATAATAAGTTGTACCCGATTGTAGATTTTGACTATCTAAGAAAGTACATATTCCCTGATCATTACATTCAGTACCCTCTAAATCTAAAGTATAAGTTGGAGTATCGCTAAAAGTAGAAGCATCTATAGATCTATAAATTCTAAACCCATTTATATTACTTAAATCAACACCAACCGTTCTTGGTTTAAATAATTTTTTAAAAAAATCAACAACATTATCATAAATATTTTTAATATCATCCTTTATAGCCTCTCCACTTACCAAATTGTCTCTAACTACAGCATTGGCTATGCGATCATTAATTACATTACCCTCAATTACATAATCCCCTCCTTGAGTATCCCAGGTCAATAAAACCCCATTATCTTTTACTATTAAATCTTTCAAAACAGGAGCTTCCAAGATTTCATTTTTGCAAGTTGAGCTGCAACCATCTCCATTTCCAGTATTCCCATCATCACAATCTTCTATCTCTTGATTTACCTCCCCATCCCCGCAGGAGGGGGTTGGATCAATTGGTATTGTAGTTGTTATTTCAGTACAGGCTGAACTGCAGCTGTCGTCGTTAGCTGTATTTCCATCATCACATTCTTCCCCTACATCTAGAACATTATCACCACAAACTCCTTCCCATTCACAAATTTCAGGATAGGTAGATTCACAACTTTCTTTAGTTAAAAAACCACTACAACTATCTGCAAGAATACCACATTCTCCTCTGTTTTCTTCAGCAAATACCCTACATACGAGATATGGTTTATTTTCACCACTAGCACAAACATTAGTATCATCTGCACCAAATGTACCAAATTCTTCATCTATACAAAATGTTTGAGAAACCATTTGATAAGGAAGATCTTTTTTTAATTGACATGGAGAGGTTTGTCCTCCGCCACCACCTCTAGCTTCAAATTCAGAATCTTCATCTGGTAAAATCGTTTTTCCAACATCTCTCTTTCCTAGAAGATCATTTACACTTTTTTTAACATTATCAAAAAAACCACTTAGACTATCAATAAGAGTTGCCTTTGCCGTTATAACTGTGTCTTGACAAGAATCCCAGCATTCATAATTGTCAGAACATGAATTATCTAGACTAAAATAATAATTACCTAAACCATCTCCAGAAGAACAGCAAGAATAACCATTTTGATAACAGCTCTTTTCTTGAACAACAGAACCGGTATATTCAAAGTTAAAATAATTAAATAGTACTAATGCGGTTAATATAACTAAAATTACGAACAAATGCTCTCTTTTTATACTGTCATAAATCTTCTTTAAGACCAAGCTAAATCCCTCTTATTTTCATTACTTTAAAATAATTTATGAGCTATATAAAACTTTCGCGAACTTACTTAACAAGAACAAATCAAGCTTGGGATTTTTGAATATTGTTTTAATCAAATCTCTTTTAGGAAATTCACGGTTAAATGAGCTCAAGGCATTTTCATTGGCTATTCTAATCAGTTTATTATAATCCTCATCAGAAAATTTATTCATCATCTGCCTTATTTTTAAATTAATAAATAAATCCATACCTATTCTTTTTCTCCATAGTTTTTCATAATCTAGATTCTTCAATAATGCATTGCTTAATTCTTCTGCTGCCAACATTCCCTTGATTATTCCACCACCAGAAATAGCTTTAACTTGTAATGCACTGTCTCCGATTAGGTAAACATTATCTTTACTTCTTAATGGTTTAGGATCATAAATTGGAATTAATCCAGCCTGATAGTCAATAATTTCAGGATTTCCGAGTTTATTGAGAAAAGATTTAAAGTAAAACTCTGCATTTTTTTCACTGCCAATTCCAATTCTCGCAATGTTTTCATCTTCAGGAACAACCCATCCAAAAAAATCAGGACTGACTTTGCTTCCGAAATAAACTTTAAATAATTCAGGGTCATT
>CAZSJV010000003.1:10972-24234 GCA_964607255.1 Candidatus Woesearchaeota archaeon
GTCATTTTTTATCTTTACCCTGCATTGTCTAGCAACCCAAAATCTTCTTTCACCGTATAAATTTGCACTTTTAGCAACCTGGGAATTTGGGCCATCACTTCCGACCAAAGCCTCGACATCATAACTTTTCAATTCACCTTTATACCTGACTGAAATCTTTCCATTTTCGTAACCCACAAATCTATGACGTAGATTTAATTTTGCTCCCCTGTTTACAGCCTCGTTTGCTAAAAACTTATCTAATTCCATTCTGTTAATTATTAAATCAGGCTCCTTTAAGTTAAATGTTATATAATTATTATCTGGAGAAATTAACTCGACTTTTTTTATTCTATTAACAATTATTTCTTCAGGTATTTTTATGTTTAAGGCGGAACTTGAACTTGATAAAATTCCTGTGCATTGTATTGGATTGCCGACTTCGGGGTGCTCCTCAAATATTACAACATCCTTTTCTTTAGCTAGATTATAGGCTAGATAATTTCCACTGGGGCCGGCACCAATAATTGATATCATAAGATTAATAAATAAAGTTAAATTTAAAAAATATATGATTGACCTTGTTTTAGTTTTAATAGCTTTAATATGGCTTGGTTATTCTTCTTATTGCGATATTAAAACACGCGAGGTTCCGGACTGGATAAGTTATAGTTTAATTATTATTGCTTTGGCATTTTATTTAGTTAAGAGCTTAATTTTAAAGGACTCAAGTTTTATAATTCAATCTTTATTCGGATTATTAATGTTTTTTTTATTGGGAAATTTAATGTATTATACAAGACAATGGGGCGGGGGAGATGTTAAATTACTGAGTGCATTAGGATCATTATTTCCAGTCTATCCAAAAGAATTACTAAATTATCTTAACCCTAATCTTAATATTTCTTTTTTATTGATTTTGATTATGAATTTAATAATTTTTGGGGCCCTTTACAGCATAATATTCAGCTTTTATCTGATTATAAAAAATAAAGTTAAAATTAATTTTAAAATAAATAAAATTTATCTATCTATAACAATAATAATTTTATTAGTTAGTTTATTTGTAAATAATTTGATATTAAAATTATTTATATTACTATTTGCGCTGTTAATATTTGTTTATCCATTGATTAAAAATTATGTTAGATTAATTGAAAAAAATATTATGATTAAAAAAATTCCTGTAAATAAGCTAACGGAAGGAGACTGGATAATTAAAAATATTTATTTCAGGGGAAAATTAATTTATAATAAAAATAATCCAGGAATTACTATTTCAGATATAAAATTATTGAAAAAATATAAGATAAGAAATGTTTTAATCAAAGAAGGAATGCCATTTATCCCAAGCTTTTTAATATCTTTAATCGTAAGTTTGATATTTGGAAATTTATTGATGATTTAAGGTATTCTTTCTTTTTTCCCTGTATTTTTTATAATAATCTTTTCTTTTTTAACTTCTTTTTCTTGTTTAATTTGCAAGATTTTTACTAATTCATCTAATTTTTCCTGAGTAATCTTTCTAGGGCTCCAGGTTAAATCGAGGTTATCATCTTTATACCTCGGAATTACATGCACAACTATATGTTCTATTTTTTGCCCGGCATTTTCTCCATTTGCAATAAAAATATTTGAATCAGCGTCTAATTTTTCCTTAAGATTTTTTGAAATTAAATTCACAACATCAAAAATCCTTGTGTTTACTTCATAAATATTTTTAACATGCATCTTTGGGATTATTAAAATATGGCCCGGATTAGCAGGATTTATGTCTAATATTGCAAGAAAATCATTATCCTCATAAATTTTATAGCTCTGAATGTTTCCAAGAATAATTTCACAGAATAAACATTTTTGAGTTTGATGTTTTTTTAGAAAGCCTATCTGCTCGTTATTTAATGTTTTAAGAAAGGAGGGAAGTTTTTTTGCCTGCTCTTCCTTTGGCAATTTCATAATTTTATTTAATTCTTCTATCTGCTCGTTTGTTAATGGATTATCCGATTGCTCTTCTGACATCTATAACCTCTACTGAATTAACGCCCTTAATTTTAGAAATGTTATTTTCAAGTTTTTCAGTGCTTCCCTTGTTTTCATCCATCACAAAGGTTATTTTCAAAGCCTTTAAACCGAATGCAACAGGTTCAATTTCATTTTTTGTTTCTGTTTCTCCTGTAAACTTCTTTATTTCTTTCATAACCTTATTTTCAAGTTCATTCAAATCAACATCAGGAGATCCAGGCATTACTCTTATTGTTATAATTATACTAGCCATCTTAATTAGGACCCGAAAATCCACAAGAAGGACAAACGTATCTTGAAGCTATTTCACGGCAATGTCTGCACCTTATAATCTCATGTTTAAGACAATTTGGACATTTAAAATTAACACTCCCGGGACTATTAATCTCTTTTTTACATGAGGTACATACTAATTTTTTGTCCATGGTAAAGTTGCTTGAATAAATATTTATAAAGGTTTTGTATTAATTAATACCATGATTTCCTTTATCATTCCCGCTTATAATGAAGAAAAATATATAGAAAGGACATTAAAAAGCATACCAAATAATTTTGAGAAAATTGTTGTTTGCAATGGATGTACTGATTTAACTTACAATATAGCCAAGAAATATGCTAAGGTAGCTAATTTAAGCGAGAGAAATGTTTCAAGAGCAAGAAATTTTGGCGCGATGATGGCAAAAAATAATTTTCTTGTTTTTTTAGATG
Source organism: Candidatus Woesearchaeota archaeon (assembly GCA_964607255.1). Taxonomy (GTDB): domain Archaea; phylum Nanobdellota; class Nanobdellia; order SCGC-AAA011-G17; family GW2011-AR20; genus GW2011-AR20. The sequence goes on from CAZSJV010000003.1 coordinate 13,682, forward strand.
CAGATACCCGGTTAAGTAAAAACTCTTTTGAAAATTTATTAAGGTTAAAGGATAAAAATCTTGTTGGAACATTTAAGGTAAAGTTCAATAAAAATACATTTTCTTCGTTTTCCTTCTCAACATTTAAGAATATTTTGCCTTTATTCAAGCATCATAACGGTTCCGGGGCAATATTCTGCAGTAAATATGCTTTTGAAAAAATTAAGGGGTTTAACGAAAAAATTACAAAGGGGGAAAATCACGAATTCATCAATCGTGCAAGAAAATATGCCAAATATTATTTTTTGAGAAATTATTCAATAACATCATCAAGAAGGTTTGAAAGATTAGGATATTTTAAAACAATGTTATTCTGGATAAAAGAATATTTAATGGGGAATAAAGATTATCCAGCTATAAGGTAGGATTGTTTAAAGCAATCCCATCCAAACCAAGATTAATCAATTTTTTAATTCTATTTTTCGCTAAATTTTCCGTAACTCTTTCATATGCAAATATCTTTAAGTTGTTTTTATGTGCTTTGTCTATTATTTTTTTTGTTACTTTTTTATTATTTATTCCAATTAAATCCGCTTTGCACATTTTTGCTCTTTTTATTATTAACAGTGGATTAAATGATAATAACCCTGTTTTAATATTTTTATTTAATTTTTTAATCTTTGTTAAATAGGAAGAATGAAACGAAACTATTAAAATTTTATTTTCAATTTTATTTTTTTTAATTATTTGAAAAACTTTATTTATAATGCCTTTACTTTTCTTTAATTCTATAACCATTACAGCTTTGTTTTTTAATAAGTTGATGTATTCCTGTAATGTTGGTATTTTTTCTCCATTGCCCGCATTTAATTCTTTTAATTCTTTTAATGTGTATTTTGCAACTAATCCCTCGCCATTTGTTGTTCTTTCCAATGTTTTATCATGTATTATTACAACCTTTTTATCTTTACTTAAATGGACATCACATTCAATAAATTTACATCCTAATTGTAGAGCTTTTTTAAAACTGGCAAGGGTATTTTCGGGTTTGTAATAACAGGCCCCCCTATGCCCTATAATCATAAAATTATTCATACAATAAGCAAATATTTATAATATAAAAATTTACTTAATTTTTAGGCCCTTGTAGTATAGCCTGGATAGTATACAGCCCCGCGAATAATAAAGCAGAAAGGCTGTGACCCCGGTTCAAATCCGGGCAGGGGCGCTTAACATTACCCATCTAACGGGTCTTTGCACTTTAATTTAAGAATACAATCATTTTCACAAGATTCAGATTCTGGATTTACTTCTTCATCCTCTTCACCAACCCCACATTCTCCACATAAATCATCTATATCAGATAATTTACATAATGGCCAAGAATTACTATTAATTATATTTACTTCTTTTTCCAGTTTAACACCAGGACCAAAAACCCTAAGAGCATTTTTGTAACCTAGGGCTTCTTGTTGTTCAGGATCATCGGTAACTTTCATTATAAATTCACGTGAAACTTTTATAAGGACATCATAAACTTCCGGATCAAATGAATAACTAGGGCCGGCTTCTGTCCCCCACATTACTTTATCTGGAACCGCTTTTACAAGGGGTTTATAGGCAGAAATAGCATCATTTAATATCGAATCATAGTTGCTATTAACTGTTGAAATAAATTTGCTTTTAGCGTTACTTCCATAATCATCATAATAATCATAAAGTATATCTGTTTCATCATAATGGATAATGTGTGCAGCATCAATACTAAAAAATAAATTATTGTGCGTTTTCATAAGATCAATTAATTCTTGTTGTCCGTCAGCCAAATCTTCTCTGTAAAGGTGTATAAGAAACATTGTATTTGGATATTTTTCTATCATATCTTTAACACCATCCAATTTATCAGCCACAGGATGGAACATAAAGTGTTTATTCTTCTTGCTTGCTAAATCTACCAACTTCATTATTTTTGGATCGTTGTGTTTAAGACTCCATTCTTGGGTTTCTACTTCGCCAATACCTTGAATAAAATCTTCCCCAACAAAATTAACAGAGGTATCAAAAACATCATTATACATTGAAATCCAAGTATCTGGCTGATCTCTAACCAAAGATTCAAGTTGTTCCCCTCCAAAACCAGAACCAAAAAATGGAACAATCATACCGGGATATTTTGAAACAAGGTCAGCAACATATCCTAAATTTGCATGATTTACAAAGGTTTCTTCGGTTGTTTTTCCAAAAACAGCAAACATTCCAATCATGAAATTAACACCATTTCTTTTTAAATTTCCCATGTAAGTAGTTTTGTCTTCATAATTTCCGATTTGTTCAGAAGTTGCATACAGGGGCCCGTTATAAGAACCCTGATATTTTAATGTGGCCTCAAAAAATTGTAAGGTTTCTTCTTCAACAACTGGTTCTGGTTCTTCTTCACCAACTTGCTGTTCATTTAGATTATCTTCAACAACATCGGGTAATTCTTCTGCTGGAGCTTCTTGTTTAGTACAACCAGAGATTAATATAGAAATAATAAATAAAAATAATAGAAACTTTTTATCCATTATGAACTTTCATCCTCCAATGTTGCATAGAAAATTCCCCTTGTGTGCTGCCCATAATACATATACCATTTACTTCCAACTTTTCCTAACGTTGGATCCCCAGGAGGACTGGAGGGGAAAATTTGAAGGGAGTTCTCTTTCTTTGCTTCGTATACCATTACCGGTTCTGTAAAACCATTACCAGTGAATGTTGATTCATAAATACCAAAATATCCCCAGAAAAAAATTTTTATTGTTCCATCATCCCATCTTATTAAATCCGGTGTATCTGCAAAACCGTAGAACTTATCGTTTCTAGTGTCCAATGCGATACCCTGAACATCGAATTTTAGTCCATCGGATGAAGTTGCCCAAAGGAGTACACTCATAAGATTGTTGGGAGCATCTTTATATTTTTCCGAAATAGCTCCACTGTACACCATTATATATCTATTTCCATCGACAATCGTTGTAGGTCCAGCAACGTTTTCAAATGTGAGTCCTTCGTTGTTTTTTGTATCTACCCTTATTCCACTTTCATCTTTCCATGACAAACCATCAGAAGATGTTGCACTTTTTATGACTCCTTCATTTTGGAAATACATTCTCCAAGTACCATCTGACAACTTGACGACATCAGGAAAGACACTAAATGTTCTTCTGACACCGCTCTCAGGCATCCACTTGATTCCATCGGAAGAGGTAGCGGAATAAACTTCTAATTTGTTTCCTGGCACTTCAGGTTCAATAGCATAATACATTCGATATTTACCATTACCGAGATCAACAAAATCAGAATCAGCATAATTTCCTTCTATCGCGGGACCTCCATACACCCAAGTGGGCATATTTTCTGTTGACTCGCTTTGTTGCTCAACAATTTCCACCTCAGACACGGGGATAACCTCGTCTTTAATTTCAGGAGAGGATTTAACGCAACCAAAAATAAGTATAGAAAAAATAAATAAGATTACTAAAATCTCTTTTTTCATTGTAACTTAATCATTAAAGTCATATTTAAACTTTTTGAAATAAAAAAAGAAAAAAAATTATTCTGCGTCTACAATTCCCTTGTCCGTTACTTTGAAAATAGCTTCAACTTCTCCGATTTGAGGTGCATCTACCATTTTTGCAACCCTTGTATCTTTTTTTCCTCTTCTTAAGTAAACTCTATAAGTAGAATTATGCCCAACAATATGGCCTCCAATCGGTGTTGTGGGGTCTCCAAAGAAAACAGCTGGATTTGCCATTACTTGATTTGTTACATAAACAGCAAGGCTATAGTTATTTGCCAATTTAAGTAAAGTATGCATATGTTTGTTTAATTTTTGTTGCCTATCACTTAACTGTCCTCTGCCCGAGAAATCACTTCTAAATAAACTCATTAAAGAATCTACAATAAGTAATTTTACAGGAAGCTTATCATTTTTAATTAAATCTTCAACCTTTTCTGCAACCAACATTTGATGATCGGAGTTAAAACACCTTACGACCCTGATTCCTTGTAATATTTCGTTTGCATTTAATCCATTATTTTCTGCAATTTGTTTAATTCTTTCCGGCCTAAATGTACTTTCTGTATCTAGCCATACCGCAATTCCTTCTGCCCCACCCTTATCCTTTGGTAGTTGAACATTTACAGCTAATTGATGTGCTAGAGAACTTTTTCCAGAACCAAACTGGCCATAGCATTCTGTAATTGCATTGGTTTCTATTCCTCCGCCAAATAAAGCATCTAATGTCTTGCTATTTGTTGTTATTTTCATTACTTTTTCTCTTTTTTCTAAAGCCTCAATTCCCGTTTCAAAACCCATATCTAATCTACTTCTTGCGTTATTTATTATTTTTCTAGAGGTGGCTTCTGTTACACCCGCAATTTCAATTAATTCTGCAGGACTTGCAACAGCTATACTCATCAAAGTGTTAAAACCAGCCTCTTCTAATTTTTCAGCAGTAGCAGCTCCAACACCAGGTAAATCCATTATAGCAACTTGTTTTTTCTCTGCCATTATTCCTCACTCTCCTCTTCTGTTTCCTGATTTAATAACAAATCTTCTTGAGCTTTCTGTAAAACTAAAATAGCTTTTTGGATGTCGTTTCTCCTTAGATTAATGACATCATTTCTCCAAATCTCTTCATCTTTCTTTTTATAACCTCTGCTTAAAGAAATTGTTTTAAATTCAACTAAGCTACCATTGAACTCTTTTTCATTGCTCCATATAGCGGCCTCTATATTTCCAGATTTAAACTTCTTAATAGGACGATTTCCCATTTTAATACCTCCTTTGCTTTCGCATTTTTTTCAAACTCAAAATTAGCTTGGTATTCCCATTTTATTTAAGCTAACTAATACTATAAAGACCAACTTATTTATAAATCTCACTCGTGCGGTTGTCTTTTGGACCTTTGGGAGTTAATATATATTTTAGAAAATATACTTTAGAATAGAATAAACATTTCCAACGATTAAAACCATCAAAAATAATTTCTCAATTAATCCGTTTGTTTTTATGAACCCCCTTAGCCTAAAACTAGATGGATAAAATATATACAACCCCTGTTTTGTTAATAGATCTAAGAATAAATGAGATAAATATCCAATATAAAATGGAATCCAATAATTTCCAAAACTTAATTTTATTGTCAAAGATAAAATACTTGCAAACATTATGCTATGAATTAATCTCCTATGCCCAAAAAATAAATTGACTAACCAAGAGAAAATAAATAATCTTCTTCCAATAAAACTTTTCGCATGATCAATATCGGGCAAACTCCCGGCTAATACCAAAATTAAAACAAAAACATAAGGATTCAAATCAAAATAATTGAATATTAATAAAGCGATTAAAAGAGAAAACAACAAATGAGTTTTAAACATCATACGTTAAAACTGTTTTTTGGCATTTATTAATTTATTTAAAATAAAATGTTAAGGTCTAAGTTTATCACTAATTCTAGATTTAAATTCTACAATTGATGTTGCTTTATCTTTTTTGATATTTACGATATTAATTGGAATATTAGTTGAAGTCTTAAAGAAATAAAAACCTTCATAAATACTAATCTATTCTATTTTGATTATGGAAATCATTAAAGTTCACATTTTCAGCAAAGAAGATTTTAGAAAATGGCTTGGCAAAAATCATAACAAGGAAAAAATTGTTGAGCTTGTTATTCACAAGAAGCATACGGGAAAATCATCCCCAAGTCATAGGGAATTGATGGATGAAGCAATCTGCTATGGGTGGATTGACACAATAATAAAAAGAGTTGACGAAGACAAATTTATTAGAACTTTCCAAAGAAGAAGTGAAAAGAGTTCTTGGAGTGTTAATACATTAAGCTATGCAAGGAAATTGATTAAGGAAAAGAGAATGACTCCCCATGGATTGAAATTTTATCATGAAGGAAGAAAAAAGAAAGCTTTTGACCATGGAATTCCAAAGAATCCAAGAATTTTTCCTGAATTAAAAAGAGAACTTGAAAAAGATAAGAATGTTGAAAGAAATTTTAACTTATTATCTCCGTCAACGAGAAGGGCCTATCTGATATGGATTCTTTATGCAAAGACACCAGAAACAAAGAGAAAGAGAATTAATCGTGTTGTTGGAAGGATGTCAGAAAAAGACTGGAAAATACTGAAATTCTAAGATTAAAAAATCACAAAAGATAAAGGAAAGTTAATTTTTTTGAGCAAAAAAACACCCGCTTACTTTACAGCTCATCTTTAAACATCATTTTACAGGTTTATTTCTTCTACAATCTCCTGAGCAGCTTCTTCTGTATTTATCTGCTCAATGGAATTAATCAAGAATTCTTTTCTATCAAACATTTCATTCTTTGTGACCTTTCCTGTAAACATATACTGCATTCCGAGTAAATTAATTCTTACATCATCAAAAGCGCCGGGATTTTCGCGCAGCTCATTTAAATTTCCTATTAATTTTGCTGCATTCTCCCTAAAGGCTACTAATCTTATATTATCGCTTCCATCATCTAAATAAAAATTAAATACAGGTGCCTTGGTACTTAATGCGTTTGGATGTTGTACACATTTCATATCTTCCCCGACTTTTTTACCGCATTCTGCACAGGCATCATAGAATTTTGGCTCGAAAGCCTGCACTATGGTTCCTGTAATTGAAGCAAATTCTCCGGGATTTAAATCCTTAATTTGTTTTTTTATAACTTCTCTTGTATAACCCATCTTGACTTCTGAAATTTTTTCTTCGGGGTTTAAATCCAAAGAAGCACGATTTCCTAGATGAATTTCTTTAAACCCATTATTGTCCTTGACATAGGCATTTTTTACTTTAATCACTTTATCTTTTACAATATTTCCATTTTCAACTTCCTTAATATGATTAGTATCCCAAAGAACAACCCTGCAAGTTCCTGTTTCATCTCCTATCAACAGGCTAGCTACCTTCCCCTTTCTATTGTTTTTATCAAACTCGCGTACTTCATAAATATCTACTACCTTACCAACAAGATTCAATGATCCGATTCCAGAAATTAATTGATTTATTTTAAGGGTTCTTTTTCCAAAGTCTTCAAACATTTTTACGCCAAGTTCATTCGCAACAATATAAGCGGCTCCTTCCTTGCTTATTAAATCGCTTAACTCTCGTAATTTAGTTTTAACCTTTGCTTCTATTTCATTTAAAGAAAGTCCTTTTTCCTTTTGTATCTTTTCTACTATCTGTGTGTATGTTAGTCCAATCAATTTAAAATACCCCTATTATCCCCGTGTCTTTTGTGTCTATTTTAAAAATGAAATCTTGTTTCTTTATTTCAGGTTTGTCTGTGTAAATTACTATTTCTTTATCGTTTTTTATTGTAAATGTTAGTAAATTTCCCTGAACTTCATTTTTTTCATTCATACAAGTATTTAAATCTTTTCCATCCTGAGCGCATTGCTTTAGACTATCTTTTATTGCAGCCAATTTCTCAATGTCTAAACTCAATTCCTGCTTTACTGTTACAGGTAGGCTATACTCTACCTTAAAATTCTCAGAATCTTTGTTATAATTAAAATCTTCAAACGTTACAATTAAGTTATTATCTTCTATTTTAACCTCTTTTGTTTTATAATTATACTTGGATAGTTCTTGATTGAATAAATTTATGAAATTTATTTTCAAATCAGGGTTACAATCAGAATTAAACTTCCAGATGCTATTACAATTTTTATCTACACCAGAATATTTAATGAAATCATCTATTGCCCTATAAGAAGAATATTTAATAGCATACTCGGCATTTAGCATATATTCCTGACCTTTGTTGTAAGCATTTATTATTTCAGCTTGATTTTCTCCTATCTTGCTGCTTAAATCATCCTCTCCTTTAATTACAGTTTCATAATAAGCATAAGTCAAAATAACTAAGACAAATATTGAAAATACCGGCATAAATATTACGGCTTTTTTATTCATTTATGCATCCCTCAATTAATGTTATTTTTGCTTTTTTATTTTCGGGCATCACCATATCAATAGAAGAACTTCTTGGGATTATGATATCATCATTAAATAATCTAAAAAAATTATGAGGATTAGCGCTTAAAGTATATTTTCTTGCATCAAACTCAGATTCATAATCAAAGAATTTTTCATCTTCAATTTTCCCATAGATTCTCCAAAAAGGACATCTATCATTATCGTAAACTTTGTTAAATATATCTTCCGTATTTTTCTCCAAATCTTCATATTTATCCTTGTAATAAGAATCAACAATTAAATCATGCATACTTTTATCGTTTACAGGGGTTCTTAGATAATTCATTAAATTAATATTCATATCTGCTATACCAACTTGGGTAATTTCGAATTCAGCTTTACCCGACGAGGATAATATAAACATAATATAAAAAATTGTTATAACTATTGCTAGGAAAATTAATGAAAATACAATTGTTAATGCACTTTCTCCTTTTTTCATTTTAGTTTAATCATTGCAATATTCAATAATCCTGGAACAAATCTATTATTATCTTTAGTTAGTATATAATAAGTGTAATTGCTGCATGTAAAATGATCTTTATCAAAACAAAAATCAAATTTATTGCTTAACCGCTCATTTAAATTAATTGTTTTAACATCATTAGTCATTAAATTTAAATTTACACCAATGTTATTATTGAATTGAAAGCAGTTTTCCAAATTAGTCTGTGTAAATTTATTTTTATCAATAATTCCCGAGTAAACATTATTATCCTCGTAAGCAAGGCAATTTTCACTATAAACAAACCTCTGTCTTAATATTTTTTCCTGCAAAGTATCAATTTCAAAATTTTTTTGTACAGGAATAGTAATCAAAGAGTAAACTATTCCTACTACAATGACTAAAATTATTATTCTAGGTATCCAGATCATTAATTCATGTGTTGTATCAAATGCAGCTTTTTTATTCATTTTCTAAATATATCTCCTTATCCTTGCTAATTTTTAATGTTGAATTATTAAAATTAAAACTAGAATCAATTTGCTGGAAGTTCTTGTCTCTTGTAAATAGATAAACTTTTGGCGTCTTTGTTGAGGACCTTACCTCAACAACATTTTCCTTTATATTGACTGTAACATCATTTAAATTTTTATGATAAACGTTTAATTCTCCAGGAGCATTATGTAAAGTGTCTAAGCTCAATCCTAAATTCCTTACAAGATAATCTTCATAATAAGATTTTTCTGTTGAAATGCCTGAAATCATAAAATAAACAACAACTACGAGTATCAAATAAAAAGCCCAGATTAATTGTTTTTCTAATAATGAATCCCCTTTTTTATCCATAATAACCTAAACCTTAAAGAATTTATAATGTTTTTGATAATGTTTCAACTGTAAATGAATCAGACTCTTTTTTTATGTTTAAATCATATAATTTTTCTTCTTCGTCATATAGGAAAAATGATTTGCAGACATTTGGAGAATTAACCATTGAAGGCAATTCAACGCATCTAGATTCTTCTGATTCGCAGTCTACCGTTAAAAATACCCCAAAATCAGCATACAATTCAGATTTACATAAACATATACAATTTTTATCTCGGCATTTTATCGGTTTTGGAATATCTTCTAAATCGTAATATATACAAGACTCTCCTAAATCTATTTTTTTGATTATATCCTGGTTTTTATTAAAAGTTATTAGTGTTAACTCCTTATTTGTCAAAAAAGTTAAATTTTTTACATCGCCAATGCTCATCTTTGTTATATCTTCAGCTAGTTTAGTGAAGTAAAAATAACTTGTTTCCTCTTCTCTTTGCCCCTCAAATGATAATAATTTTGGAATAAGATTTATTAAAATAAGGACAAATATTATCCCAATTATCAAACCAAAAATAACCCCCCAAGGAATCGTTTCTACTGCTTTCTTATTCATTTTATGCACCTGGTAAATTACTTACACTAGAGTTTGCACTAGATATTAAATTTGCAAAACTGTTGAATAAAGCGTATAATTGAGACCTAAATGCCACAACAAGAATAACTAAAATTAGAATGGCAAGTATCAAAATTATTATCGTTTGTATTCCAAGTTCCATTCCATCTTTATTCATTTTAAAAAGAAAAAAATTAACAGATTACAGGACTTCCTTGTCTATCACTACATGAAACACCTAAATTATCAGGTCCGTTGCTATTACTAGATCCACAATAATACTTTTTGTATATTTTATTATCTCCTTCTCTTATGAAATCAGCCTCTCCATCGCCATTAGCATCTATATTAAACCACTTTGTACAGTATGCCGATGTTGAATAACTTTGTAGGGTTTGAGCTTGTGCGCAGTATTGCTGGCAATTTTGTTCTGCCAAAGCACGATCGGTTCCGGCAGTTGTTCCTGAAAAAACATCTCTTATAGTACTAAATAATTTAGCAGACCCGCCCGTAAAGAATGCTGCTACAATAACCAAAACCAAGATAACTAATATCGAAATAATAATAACATTTATAGAAAGTTCTGCCCCTTTTTTATCATTAATCATGTATATTACCTCTTTCTCTAAGTTTAAATATTTTAT
>CAZSJV010000004.1:0-22934 GCA_964607255.1 Candidatus Woesearchaeota archaeon
AAACCTTTCGATATATTAACCATTATTAAATAGTAACATTTATAAATCCCAAAAATATCAGTTTAGAAGAAGTTTGGGGGTTAAAATGGATATAATTTGCAAGGAATGTGGAATGATTTACGAAACAAACGAGATTCCAAAAGAATTAGTTTGTTTATGTAAAGGCAAGGAATTTAAGGTAGCTAAAAATGTTAACTAAGAAGGAAAAATCTCTAGAAGATTTAATTCCAAAAGAATTTACACTGGAACACGATTCATTGATAAGAGACTTAATGAAAAGGGACAGAAATGCCTATAATGAAATATTTGAACTTGCAAATGGAGATTTAGAGGACAGAGAACTTTGTGCAAAATATGGTTTTGATTACGATTCTCAAAAACAAGGGGATTTATTTAAGTTAATTTATGCCTATGCTCTGCAAAAGGGTTATATAAAAATAAAATAATAAAAATTATATAAAATTTAATTCTTTAATAACAAAACCTTTAAAAATCCTTTAATTAGAAAATTCTTAATGGCAGAAGCAACAGTAACTCAACAAATACGTGAGTTGATGAATAGTCCGGAAAAAATCAGGAATATAGCAATTGCAGCTCATATTGATCACGGTAAAACTACTTTTTCTGATAATTTATTGCTTGGAGCAGGTATGATTTCAGAAGAACTTGCAGGAAAGCAGTTAACACTAGATTTCAGAGAAGATGAAAAAGAACGTGGAATTACAATAGACGCTGCTAATGTCTCAATGATTCATGATGTTGATGGTGTAAATTATTTAATTAATTTGATTGATACTCCCGGGCATGTTGATTTTGGCGGGGATGTTACCAGAGCAATGAGAGCGGTAGATGGAACCATAATTTTAGTTGATGCTGTTGAAGGAATCATGCCACAGACAGAAACGGTTGTTAAGCAGGCATTGAGAGAAAGAGTTAAGCCGGTTTTATTTATTAATAAAGTAGATAGATTAGTAAGAGAAGTTAAATTAACGCCCGAAAAAATACAGGAAAGATTAACGCATGTTATTAATGATGTTAACAGATTTATAAATAATGTTGCACCGGAAGAATTCAAAGGAAAATGGAATCTTAATGTTCAGGATGGAAGTGTTTGTTTTGGTTCTGCTTTTCATAAATGGGCTTTAAGTATTCCTTACATGCAAAAAAATAATGTAAGTTTTAAAGATGTTTTTGATGCTTATGCAAAAGATGACCCGAATGAGATGTCTAAAAAAGCACCCCTGCATAAAGTTGTTTTAAATGCAGTTGTAAGGCATCATCCGAATCCCAAGCAAGCCCAGGTTTACAGAATTCCTAAAATATGGCACGGTGACTTAGACTCAGAAGAAGGACAATCTTTACTTAATTGTGATCCAAATGGTCCCGTAGCATTTATTGTAACTAAAATTGTAATTGATAAGCACGCAGGAGAGGTTTCAGCTGGAAGATTATTTTCGGGAACTGTAAGACAGGGTGAGGAAGTTAATATGATTTTAGCTAAAAGAAAAGTTAGAGTCCAGCAAGTTAATATCTATAAAGGACCAACTAGAATGCAGGTTGATAGCGCAGTAGCAGGAAATATAATTGGGTTAGTTGGATTAAGGGACGCATATGCTGGAGAAACAGTTTCAAGCATACAAATTACACCATTCGAAGCTATTAAACATATTTTTGAGCCGGTTGTTACAAAAAGTATAGATGCCAAGAAACCAAGTGATTTGCCAAAGTTAGTTGAAGTTCTTAAACAAGTAAGTAAAGAAGATCCAAGCATTAAAATTGAAATTAATCAGGAAACAGGAGAAAATTTGATGTCTGGAATGGGAGAGTTACACTTGGAAGTTATTGAGAACAGAATTAGAAAAGAAAAAGGGCTAGACGTTGTAACGGGTGCTCCAATCGTTGTTTATCGTGAAACTATACAGAAAATAAGTCCTGAGGTTGAAGGAAGAACTCCAAATAAACATAATGTATTTTATTTTAAAGTTGAACCATTGGAAGAAAATATCTATGAAGCTATACGTTCAGGAGAATTAGCTGAAACAGGTGTAAAGAAAAAAGACAAGATATTATGGGAACAATTAGTTAAATTAGGAGTAGATGCCAAAGCAGCCAGACAATATAGAGATATCTACAAGGGAAATATTTTGATTGATGGAACAAGGGGAGAAGTTCATATTGGAGAAGTTATTGAAATGGTCATTGAAGGATTTGAACAGGTTATGAATGAAGGTCCTTTAGCCCGTGAACCTGGAATGAAGATGAAAGTTACATTGACAGATACTAAATTACATGAAGATGCTATTCACAGAGGACCTGCACAAGTTTTACCAGCTGTTAGGGATGCAATTAAGGAAGCAATGTTAAAAGCGCAAGCAGCAATGTATGAACCGATGCAAATTATTGAAATAGATGCTCCCGCACAATTTTTGGGAGAGATTTCTAAATTAGTACAGAATAAACGAGGACAATTGCAAGATGTTGAACAGTCAGATGAATATATAAAAGTTAAATCAAAATTACCTGTTGCAGAAATGTTTGGATTAACAAATGATTTGAGAAGCGCTACAGAAGGACGTGGCAGTCATTATGTTATTGACCAAGTATTTGAAAGATTACCATTTGATTTACAACAAAAAGTTATAACAAACATCAGGAAGAGAAAGGGATTAACAGAAAATATGTAAAAAAGTTTATATATTTATTCTAATCAATTACAAAAAATACAAAATGAACATTAAAAACTTTATACGTGCTGCAGCGATTTCATCCGGATTGTTATTTTTTCCTGTTCAAATAAATAATTCTAACCTCTATTCCAAAGAAGAATTGGTTGAAAAAATAATATTCTCCACTAATTTATATGAACTTGAACAAATGATGATGGTTAAGTCCTTATTATTAAATGAAGATGCATCGTCATTAAACGGATTGATTGAGAAAATTATGCAACAAGATCGTGATTTATTTTACAAGATCCAGAAGGAAGAAAAACATTTGGCTGAACTTACATTAAAAAAAATTAGAAGATTTTCTCGTAAAAGAGCTTCAAGGGAGGAACATTCAGGGGCGATGAGAGAATTAGATAGTTTGGCTAGAAGAATAGATATAATAAAAAAAGTTTATGATGTTGATTTTGTTAGTTTAAGAAAGAAAAATTATGCTTCTATCCCTATTGAATTAATCCCTTACAAGAGTTCATTAACAGAAAAACTGTCCTTGCTCTCCAAACTGGAATTTTTAGATACTATAAAAGATGACAGTTCTGATTACGGTAACAACACGTATAAATTAATTGAAACTTTGAAGAAACTGGCTCAAGATGCCGAATTTATCAGAAAAGCTGCAGATTCTGGAATTCCATTAGAAGAAATCATTGCACGTTATCATATTGAATCAGGCGGCAGAAGACGCACAGTTAGTAGAATTGGAGCGATTAATACCTCACAAATAAATCCAAATTCAGATAATTTACCATATATTTATTTAGTAACGGCATATCAAAAAAATGATTTGGGGGAATTCATAAGGGAGCAAAGTTCTTACAAGAGATTTTTACGAGATTTGGTCATGAATAGCAGATTAAACATAGCAGTCGGCGTAAATTTTGAATCATATTTAAAAGATGAAACCAATAATTATTACGAATATGTTATTTCATATAATCGGGGTATTGAAGGTACACTGAGCTTACCAAGATTTATTAAGATTAAATTAGCTTATCCGGAAAGAATATCGGAGGAGGATACTAAAAAACACCATCCTCTTAGATATTATACAAACTTTTTGAATTCTATAAAAACTTTTAATAAATTAAAAGAAATGGTAAAATACCATTAATCATTGAATATAACTATCTTATTAGGATTAATGACGATTCCCTTTTGGGTAATATCTAAAAATAAAGTTTTTCCCGCATGTGTTGTTCCCCTCATCTTCAAGACTTCAACCGCTCTTTTTCTTATACCTTTTTCTCTTTTATGATACAATATAATAATCGAGTCTACTTCAAATTCTAATCCACCCTTTTCATTTTTTTCAAAATCAGCTATTTCTTCAGTAAGCATGGCAGTACAGTTCCAATCTCTTATTAACCCAAACAATGCCAATGCAGCTTCTTTTTTAGCCAGTTCATCTTTATACAGTAATGTGAATGATGTTATTGAATCAATTACTAGTCTCTTTATATTATGCTTGCTGATTATATTTTCTATTAAACCCCCTCCTTCTAATAGCATTTTTCTAACCTGTTCCGGAGAATATTCTAAGAAAATTAATTTACCCTGTTTTTCTAATTTATCAAGATCCCAGCCAAAAGCGCTCATATTTTCATATATCTCCTCTTTTTTCTCTTCAAATGTTATATAAATTCCCGTTTCATTATCCTCTATTATCCCTCTAACTAAAAACTGTAATGCAAATATTGTCTTGCCAGAACCAGCTCCCCCAACAACAAGATTTATACTATTTTTCTTAAAACCCCCTCCAATTAAAGAATCCAAACCCGGGATATGTGCATGGGTTCTATCTGTTTTTTTATGATAAACTTTACTATTTTTACTTGTTTTTGCTTTAGTTTTCTTCTTCATCTATCAAAACTTTGTCTATCCTATATAAAAAGATTATGTTTTTTTAAAAAGCAAATAATCCGCTAAATACATTGCCGATTACTAACCTTATTATAAAAAATACACCCAAAGAAAGTGCTAGTAATAATGGAATATACCTTACCCCATATTTTTCTTTTCCTCTTGTTATTAAACCTATCATTAAGGAGCCAAATATAGATGCAGTTATCAAGAATACTATTGAATAGCCAACAACAAATCCCTCCGTTACACTTGGGACATTTGATACTGTAAATGGAATATTCAGCCTTGTTTCGTCTGGAACTTTAATTTTTGATAAAGTATCTACTAATATTCCCATTAAATATGAAGATAAACCAAATAATAAGGGAGCCCCAAAACCAATTGCTACTGATACAAAAATAACATACAAATTTACACTTGTCCTTACTTTTTTATCAACAATTCTTTTCTGGGTTAAGTCCTCTGATGTTTCTTCCAGTAAAGATACTAATTCCCCCCCAGATTTAAGTCCTGAAACAATTATCAAGATGGTTTTTTCAAAGGTCCTTGATTTTACTCTTTTGGTCATTTCCAATAGAGAACTGCTTAGGCTTTTTCCAAGAGTGATTTGCTTCCCAACCAAGTCAAATTCATCTTTTAAAACTCCAAATTCAGACCTTGTTGATAATAATAATGCCCTGTCAATTGTTAAACCAGCCCTTAGATTGCCAACCATCAATTGCAGCGTATCTGGCAAAAATCTTTCAATAGTCTCGGCCTTTTTATCAGCTTTCGTTAATATACTAAAATAGAATAAAAATGAAATCAATGAAAATAAAACTATAAGAGATATTATAAAAGAGAATTTAAAGAGAGATTTTATCAACAATGAAAATAATATAGATGATAGTAATGAGATGATTATTATAAATCCAAAATAATAGTCCGAATCCCTTTTTATATCTGCATAGACTAATAACCGTGCAAAATTATCCCTTACTTTCTTTGGCATTAAACTTGTGACTATCCTGTACATTTTATTCTTCCAATAGATTTGGTCTCCTTGTTTTTATCATCCCCAAAAATACTATTTGAAATATTAGGATAACAATAAATAAACCAATTAAAAGAAATCTGTTGTCGATATCAGCTGAAGAGAAGAATGATGAAGCTACTGTGATAAAGGTTATACTCAAAGAGGGCATAATTACAACAAATAACATATAAAACATTGATAATGGATTTAGCTGAGAACCATATTTTTCTATTTGTATTATCTGTTCCTTTGATAAAGAATCAAGTATATTACGCAGAACTTTACTTACATTGCTACCGGATTTCATCCCATTCGTTAACTGCCATATGGATTTTCTAAAAAATGGAGAGGGATTATTTTTTGTCATTTCCTCCAATGCTGCGATTTGCGGCGTTCCTGTATTTATTTTTTTGATTAATTTGCTGAATATTTTTGATATTTCGCCATAATCTGATCTTGAGAGCGATACAAAAACATCAAAAAGAGCAACCCCTGAATTTATCTGTATCAAGATTGTTCTTAATGCAGGCAATAAATTCCTTTCTATCTCGCTTATTCTCCTGTTTTTACGCAATTTGGGATAATTTAAACCACGAACAAAATAAAAAGAACTTATCAAAATTGCCATTAAAATCCCGAGATAATAATTTCCAAGCCTTATCGAGATTACTGAAATAGATAAAATGAGAAATAAAAATAATGTGGCTGTTTTGGCGAGAACACTCTTTAAGTAATCTTCTGGTCTTAGGTTTATATCTGCAAGAATTAAATCCCCTTTTAAAAATTTAAAGTTATTATTTAATCTCTCTCCTAATCTATTGAATATAAATTTGAATCTACCTATTAAATTAGTCAATAACAAAGATATAAATGCTATTATCAGAAGAAATGGAATATAAAATATAAATTTATTAATAGAATAATCAATCTTACCAAGAACAAATTCATTTTTTACAAATGTTTCGTTAAATTCTGTACTTATCTTATAAGTTTTGTTTGTATTAATATTGAAATCATTCAGTTTTTTAAATTCCTCTTTTGATTTTGTATCCGTAATATCTAATATCTTTCCCGTTTCTAACCCACCACTTTCTTTGTAAATGATATTATCATCCAAGGCAAAAATTTCAGGATGAGAATAAACAAATATATCATTGCCCCTATCGGTTAAAAATATTGTATTAATTTTTGGGGATCTTAATTCCTCTAATTCCGGAATAAAGCTGATAAATGAATCAATTAATAATATCAATAATATAGTTAATGCAATAAATATTCCGATTTTTTTAATTAGCTCTTTATTTACCATAAATTAATTCTCTAATATTTTTTTAGCATCAGGATTTTTATTTATTAATTTTAGAAATACATCTCTGTTAAGGTAATACTCGCGCATTACTTTACCAACATCCTGCACATTCCTGACATTCTTTTTTATCATCCACTCAAGAATTTTTTTCCTCTGCAAAACCTCTTTATTTATTTCGTTCTCTGTAAATCCTGTAAATGTGCCCAGTTGTTCAAATAACCTTACACTCGGGAGATGCTTTACAACTTTATCAATAGAGGGTTTCCATCTATAGATTATATTTGGCTTTATTTCATTCTCTTCTTCACCTTCAGATGAAACAAATTCACTTATCTGGTAAGTTCTTCTTATCCCCTTTCTTCTATCCCTGAACATAACAACATTCAGATGAACCTGTTCCAATAAATTAGGGGGAACATCAATTGGCGGATTTACCAATCTCTTTATCGTTTCATTAGCACTATCAGCATGCACTGTAGCATAAACTGAATGCCCTGTATGCATTGCTTCAAATAATACAGCCGCTTCTTCTTTTCTTCTTATTTCTCCAAGAATAATCCTATCAGGCCTCATTCTTAATGAATTAACCAATAAATCAAGCATGCTTATCTCTCCCTCACCCTCTGGATTTGGCAGTCTTGTAACTAAAGGAGTCCAGTAAAGATATTTAGGAAGATATAATTCACGAGTATCTTCTATCGAAATTATTCTATGATTTGATGGAATAAATGGCAGGCAAACATTCAAGAAAGTTGTTTTACCGGAAGCTGTTCCCCCGCTTACAAGCATATTCATTTCATATTCTAAAGCTAGCCATATCAATGAAAATACCTCTACAGGACTTATATTCTGGTTAATTAAATCTGTAACTGTTAGTGGATCGGCGCTGAATTTTCTTATTGTTACTGAATTTCCTTTTGTTGATATTGGGTAAAGAACGGCATTTACCCTGTCTCCTGAAAGCAGATGAGCATCAAGCAAAGGATTTAAGGTTGTAATTTGTCTTCCGATTCTCCTTGCAATTGTGTTAGCATAATTTAATATCTGATCTTCATTTTCTGGAACAATATTGGTTTCTAGCCAGCCATACTTTTTATGATAAATCATTATTGGCTCTTTAGAAGAATTAATTACAATTTCTTCCAATAAAATATCACTTAATAAAAATTCTATATCTCCTAAACCCAGACTTTCATTAATCAACATTCCTATTAAATATTTTTTAGTCGCTTCTGAGGCATTTTCAAGATATTTTCCTAATAATTCATAAGCCCTGTTTTTGAATTTTTCCTTGATATTGCCTGCTATCTTTGGATCTAGAATTTCATCACTGCTTAATTTTACCTCTTCGATTAATTTATTTTTTACTTCATCTAATAATGCTTCTGTTGGCGCTGAAATTTTTTGTTTTATAATCTCATATTTTGTCATCTCTTCTTTTTTTATTATTCTTGCCTCTATTTTAACACCCTCTACCTCCAACTTATAACTATCAATTATTTTTTCCATTTTCTTTCTTCCATTTCTTTAATTCTGGCTCTCCAAATGCGGGATAATGCATTATCAATAATTCATGTGATTCAAGTATCTTTCCCCATTCCTCTGCTTTTTTTTCAGTTATATTAAACATTTTGGCAACTGTAGACAATTTTACAGTTTCAGCTTGATTTACTATATTAACCAGCCTGTCAAAATCAGTTTCTGTAATTCTCCCCGATGTTTTTATATTAAATTTTAGATTTTTTGGAATTAATTTAGTTTCTTTTTCTAGCTTCTTCGATTTAAAGCTTGGCAATCTCAAATTAAGCCTTGGAAACCTTATATGCGGTAAATGAAGCTTTGGAAATCTGAATCTGATTTTTTTATGTTCGGGTTTTTTCTTGATTAATTTTTTTGTTTTCTTTTCATCTGCGAATGAACTTGTATCTTCGAAATCAGCCATTAAATAAAGAAAATCGAGGAATATTGAAACAACCATTAACCCCAATCCAAATAAAAAGAAGTTTATATTGTTCTTTATATAGGATATAATAAGTATAACAGAACCGAAAATAAATAGAGCCAAGTACCTAATAATATACTTCCTCTTATCAATCCCCTTTTTTTTCATTTCTCTTCAATAAATCAATAATTTTTAGTATTTAAATTATGCGGAAACCCGAATTTTTTGATATATCCAAATCATTATAGCTCATATTAATTATATTATCGGCCGAGACTGTAATTTTTTCATTTATATTATTCAGACTTATTTTTGTTATTATTTTTGAAGCGGCAAGATTGTTCTCTATTATCATTCCGTTATTTATTGTAATTATTAGTCCGCCATTGTTTATATTTATGACATTATTTTGGCTTTCATCTATGCTAACTGTATCATCGCATTGAGCGTCATCTGTTTTTAATTGAAATACCAAGCTTCCCAGAGAGGTTGACCAAGTACACGAGTTAATTGAAAAACCAGGGTCTATCTCAACATAATATTTATTATAATTTATTTGTTCTGTTTTGACTATTATCTTATTTCCTCCAAAGGGATCGTGTCCATAAGTTATATTGTAAGGGTGAATGCCCAAAATTAAATCTTCTTTTAATTCATCTATAGTTATCCTTATATTGGCATCTTCGCTTTCAATGTAATTTTTATATCCCTGAACCATATTACTAAAAGTATCATCGTTATTATTTGGCAAATTTTCCTCAAAAGTAACTTCCAGACCGTTTAGAGTAATATTGATTCCTGAATTATCATTAAAAATTTGTTTAAAGCCGAATGCTATCGAATTACTTATTTCATACATCCTATCCAAACTTCCAAATTCGGCTAACCTATCTTTTCCTCGTTGTGCATTGGTAAAATTTAATACAGCCAAGGCTAGAACTATTGAAGATATCATTATTAGACTTACTGTGAATAATACTGCTTTTTTCATTTTAGCCATATCCAAAATCTTGTTGTAATATAAGTTGAATTAGTCTCGCTAGTTCTTACTGAGTATATCTTGCCACTTCCAACAAATCTATCATTCGGAATTTTTTCTCCGCCAATGCTTATATTTTGATTATTTGTTTTAACCTGGATTATCATATCATATTTTTCAGATAATAATGTGTCTAATTCATTATTTATCTCATCAGCATTTAAATTCTGTAATTTATTGTAATAATTTAACATACTTACAATATCATAACCACCCCTTAATGTTTCTAGATTATTTAATTCATTAATTGATCTTGAAATGTAAACATTTGATGCAATTAACATTACTAAAACTATTGCCAAGGCGATCATCGCATCTAAAGTAAATATTATAGCCTTATTTCCATAACGTAATTTCCATGATTGCTTTTTCATCATTATAATTTACATACCTCCTTAATACTATAGATTGAGTGCCGTTAAACTGCCTGCCAGAAATTATTGTATCTGTATTATTTATGTAAAGAATTCTAAAATAAAAATCATAATTAACAAGATCCTTTACATTATTATAATCTAAGCCTGTGAAATTTATAACCTTATTTTTATCTAAAGTTCTGTCACTATCAGCCAAGCCAATTACTTTTAAACTACTAGCATTATCTTCCCATTTGCCCGGAACCCCCGGAGTTTTTGTTATAGAATCTGAAATTTGATAAGCTGTAGTAAGCATCTCATTTCTATCTTGTTCCTGATTTAACATTAATGGATATTTGTTCAAAAGCAAGGTTAGAGCAACTATTAAAATTATAAAGATAGTTATTCCAATAAAAAAATCCGTTGCTGCTAATTGTGCCTTAGACATTTTCAATTATTATTTTATTATCCAAATTTCTAATTCTAAAATTATCATTTATGCTACTGCTAATAACATCCGCGTAATAATAGCAGCTTATTCCATTATCATCCACAAGCAAGTCATTCTCTACAGTTATATTATATTTAGTTCTTGAAATTATTAAAGTTCCATCACCATTACTGTAAGCCTCTGAAATTAAACCAGAAATCTTCAAACAGTTGTCTTTTCTGTCTAAATAATCTTCGGTATTTTTTGTTTCAGCGTTTTTATAAAAGGCAAATGAGGCAATTGATATAAAAAAAACTATTATAACTCCTATCATTAATAAAGTTTCTACACTGACTTGAGATTTTTTCATCCTACTTTGTAATGTAATTCAGAAAATTGGAACCTGTCATTATCCTGCTCACTTAAATTTAATGCAGTTACTCTCATTTTAATAAATCCAAAGCCATCTTGAGTTCGAGCTAAATCTGTAATATCCAATTCAACCCATTTTACTTTTTGAGCTAATATGGCATCATTTATTGCAAAATCCCGATAGACTAGAGTATCTATGTTATCTTTATTTTGCAGGTAAGGATATATTCTTAACCTAAATGGATTGTTGTCAACTATTCTAACCCTTCCATATAAAACAACTTTTGTATATTGAGAACTTTCCTTTTCCACACCGGGATTAAAGCTCTCATATTTGTTTCCAGACCTTGTTCTTATAACGTATGTTGTAGCTGGTGTTGTGAGTTCATCATCTAATACCTCTAATGTTATATTATTACTTGCAGCCATTTGCGAATCTCCGGTAAATAATCCATCTCCATCTGTTCTTGAATACATTGCCTGATCCACCCCAATATCTCTTAATGATGTTCCAACGTCTTCTACAGGGGGTTCTTGTCCGCATATGCAATCTAAAGAACACGAATAACAAAGTTCTCCTGCCACGCAAATTCCATCACCGCAAATTATCTGAGTTTGATTTCCTCCCCCGCAATCATCATCGTTGTTAACTGTACAGCCACTAGGACAGCATCCATCTCCATCATCACATTGGTTTATTGTTGTATAAGTACAGGATGCTAAGCATGTATTCGGGTTTTTACAAAGTTCGACTGTGCATGTATTACTATCATCACATTGAGGATCATTAATACATTGAGGAATTACGCATAAACCACTGCAACAATTATTACTGCCGGAACAACCGCAATCACTTATGCAGCTTGAACAATCCTCGGCATAATCACATATTCCATTATTATTACAAGTTCCTCCAATTAATACAATTCCGCTTTCTAATAAAGTAACTTGCAGATTATATGTTCCCTCTAGATATGGAAAACTTCCCGTAAGATTAGCCTTTGTAGTTGCAACAATATCATTATTATTTGGCATGATCAATGTAAGCTCATTTCGATAAACAGAACTATTAGCTGCACCTCTTGGAATTGTTATTGTTACTGTACTTCTTGTTCCAGGTCCAAGAGAATAAACATAGTCTGCTGTTTTTGCCAATGTCTGCACTGAATCTTGTGCCTGATTAATATTTATAACATTTGTTGACTGATAATTAAAATAATACAGAACTGGAACCAATATTGCTAGTAAAATCCCAATGAGAATTATATATTCTGTAGCTACTTGTGCCTTAAACTTCATAATAGTTTTGTTATCAGTTTATTTTTATAAGTTGTTATACTTTAAAAAGTAGTAAATAAAGCCGGATTTAACCTTCTTTTCTTACAATCGAATTTTTCTTTATAAAACTTTCTATTAAATATTTGTAATTTTAGGATATAAGCCTCAAAACCTTAAAAATTTAGTGTTTTGGCTCGGAAACATTTTTAAAGTTTGAAAATAATTTTAACAATAATCTTAATGTCGGGGGAAAATGAAACCAGAATATAAAGCTGAGAGTATTGTTGTATTAAAGGATTTAGAAGCTGTTAGAAAGAGAAGTGCTATGTACATTGGTGATACAGGAATAAAAGGACTTCATCATCTAGTCAAGGAAGCAGTTGATAATTCCATAGATGAGGCTTTAGGAGGTTATGCAAACAAAATTAATGTTATAATTCATTTGGATAATTCAGTTACAGTAGAGGATAATGGAAGAGGTATTCCAGTTGATATTCATCCTGAAGAACACAAACCTGCTGTTGAAGTTGTAATGACTATGCTGCATGCCGGTGGAAAGTTTGATAAGAAAACATACAAGGTTTCAGGTGGTTTACATGGTGTTGGTATAAGTGTTACAAATGCTTTATCGGAGTATTTAGAAGTTGAAATTAAAAGAGATAATAAAATTTACAAACAAAGATATGAAAAAGGAAAGAAAGTTAGCGAATTAGAAATTATTGGAGAAACAAACGAAACAGGAACTAAAGTTAAATTTTTGCCAGACAAGACAATTTTTAATGTATTTGAATTTGATTATGATATTTTAGCAAATAGATTAAAAGAATTAGCTTTCTTAAACAAAGGATTAACAATTTCGATAAAAGATGAAAGAAATAATCGTGAAGATATATTTAATTATGAAGGTGGAATTGTAAGTTTTGTCCAAGAATTAAATAAAATCAAGAATAAACTTCATCCGAATGTAATTTACTTTAATAAAGAAGTTAAAGATAATATTGTTGAAGTTGCATTCCAGTATAATGATAGTTATTCTGAAAGTGTTTTTTCATTTGTAAATAATATTAATACAATTGAAGGGGGAACTCATTTAATTGGTTTTTATACAGCTTTAACAAGGGCATTTAATGATTATTTAAAGAAAAAAAATATACAAAAAAACGGGGATAAATTGACAGGAGATGATATTAGAGAAGGATTAACTGCGATAATCTCATTAAAAATTCCTGAACCACAATTTGAAGGACAAACCAAAACAAAACTTGGAAATTTAGAAGTTAAAGGAATTGTAGACAGCATTGTTTATGATAATTTTGTTACGTTTTTAGGAGAAAATCCAAACGTTGCCAAAGCAATTACATCAAAAGCTTTAGATGCATTAAGAGCAAGAGAAGCTGCAAGAAAAGCGAGAGAATTGGCAAGAAGAAAATCTGTTTTAGAATCTGGAAGCCTGCCTGGAAAATTAGCAGACTGTCAGGAAAGAGATCCAAGCAAGGCTGAATTATTTATTGTTGAAGGAGATTCTGCCGGTGGTTCAAGTAAAGCAGGAAGGGCAAGAGAATTTCAAGCTATTTTGCCATTGAAAGGAAAAATATTGAATGTTGAGAAAGCAAGATTGGATAAAATGTTGAGAAATAATGAAATTACAACTTTAATTTCTGCTATTGGAACAGGAATTGCTGAAGAATTTAATATTAACAAGGCAAGATATCATAAAATAATAATAATGACAGATGCTGATGTAGATGGTCATCATATTACAACTTTATTATTGACGTTTTTCTATAGATATATGAAACAATTAATTGAGTCAGGTTATATTTATTTAGCAACTCCTCCTTTATACAAAGTAATTAAGGGAAAGCAGAATTATTATGTTTACAACGATGAAAAATTGAAAGGATTAATCGAGAAAATAGGGGATGAATTTGAATTACAGAGATTTAAAGGACTTGGAGAAATGAATCCAGATCAATTATGGGAAACTACATTAAATCCTGAAAACAGAACATTAAAGAAAATTACAATTGAAGATGCTATTCTTGCAGATACTATTTTTAGCACTTTAATGGGAGAAGAAGTCGAACCAAGAAGAGAATTTATCATGCAGCACGCTAATGAGGTTAAAAATTTAGATATCTAAGAAAATGAAAGAAAAAACTTTTGAAAAAATTCAGGAAAAATTGGAATTATTAGATGAAGAAAGTAATAGAGAGAAAAAAAGAGAATTGATAATAGATATAATCGTAGATTTAGAAAAATATTGCCACCAAGATGATGTTAATATTCACATGGTTTTAGCCGAGGCTAGAGAAAGATGCAAAAAAGAAATTAAAAAACAATATTAAAATGCCAGAAGATATTCAAAATAAATTAATTGAAGAAGAAATGAAGTCTTCTTACATAGATTATGCTATGTCTGTTATAACCGCAAGGGCTTTGCCTGATGCAAGGGACGGATTAAAACCAGTTCATAGAAGAATTTTATTTGCAATGAATGAACTTGGTTTACAGGCGAATAAACAAACTAAGAAATCAGCTAGAATTGTGGGAGAGGTTCTTGGTAAATATCATCCTCACGGAGACGTTGCTGTTTATGACGCATTAGTTAGAATGGCTCAGGATTTTTCATTAAGATATCCTTTGATTGTTGGACAGGGTAATTTTGGAAGCGTTGATGGGGATCCTCCTGCTGCAATGAGGTATACTGAAGCTAAATTATCTAAATTAGCAGAGGAAATGTTGCAGGATATTGATAAAAATACAGTTGAGTTTAGCCCAAATTTTGATAATTCATTAAAAGAGCCTTTAATTCTTCC
This sequence comes from Candidatus Woesearchaeota archaeon, assembly GCA_964607255.1. Classification (GTDB taxonomy): domain Archaea; phylum Nanobdellota; class Nanobdellia; order SCGC-AAA011-G17; family GW2011-AR20; genus GW2011-AR20. The sequence continues at coordinate 15,150 of CAZSJV010000004.1, forward strand.
AAGCAAGATTCCAAATTTATTAATTAATGGAAGTTCTGGAATTGCAGTTGGAATGGCAACAAATATTCCCCCGCATAATATAAATGAAGTTATTAACGTTGTAAATTTAGTAATTGAAAATCAAAATACAGAAATAAATGAGATAATTAAATTAATTAATGGTCCTGATTTTCCCACAGGGGGAATTATTTCTGGAAGACAGGGAATTGTTGAAGCTTATAAAACAGGAAGAGGAAAAATATTTGTTAAAGCAAAAACAAAAATTGAACCAAGAAAAATAATTGTTGAGGAAATTCCATATCAAGTTAATAAAACATTATTAATTGAAAATATCGCAGAACTAGTTAAAGACAAAAAAGTGGAAGGAATTTCTGATATTAGAGACGAGAGCGATAGAAAAGGAATGAGGTTAGTTATAGAATTGAAAAGAGATGCAAATCCTGACGTTGTTTTAAATCAATTATACCAGCATACTCAATTGCAGACTACTTTTGGAATAATTATGCTCGCTCTAGATGAAAACAAGCCAAAAATAATGAACTTAAAAGAATTAGTTACTTCTTTCATCAAGCATAGATTTAATGTTATAACTTCAAGAACAAAGTTTGATTTAGATAAAGCTGAAAAACGTGCTCATATTTTGGAAGGATTAAAAATAGCTTTGAAAAACATTGATAATGTTGTTAAATTAATTAAGGCAAGCAATAACATTGAAAAAGCTAAGCAGGAATTAATTTCTAATTTTACTTTAAGCAATGAACAGGCTTTTGCAATATTAGATATGAAATTGCAGAGATTAACTTCATTAGAACAAAATAAAATTCAAAATGAACATGATGAATTAATAAAATTAATCAGGGAATTAAGGGAAATATTGGCTGATGAAAAAAAGATTTATGAAATTATGAAAAATGAACTAGCTGAATTAAAAAATAAATATGGGGATGAAAGAAAAACAGTGATTGAAGAAAATGGTCATACTGTAATCACAGAAGATTTAATTCAGGAAAATAATGTTGTTGTAACAATGACTTATTCTGGTTATATTAAGCAAACTCCTTTAATTGAATACAGACAACAAAGAAGGGGTGGAAAAGGAATAATTGCAACTGAGACCAAGGAAGAAGATTTAGTAAGAGATTTATTTATTACAAGCAATCTCAACACTTTATTATTGTTTACGAATAAAGGCAAATGTTTCCAGTTAAAGACATATGAGTTACCTTTGGAAGGAAGATATTCTAGAGGGAAAGCAATTGTTAATTTACTTAAACTTGAAGAAAATGAAAAAGTAAATGCCATTTTGCCAATAAGTAAATTCGATGAGAATAGTTATTTGATATTTGCAACTAAAAAAGGAATTATTAAAAAAACTAAATTGAATGAATACGAAAATCCAAGAAGCTCTGGATTGCAGGCTATAAAATTATTAGATAAAGATGAACTTGTAAATGTAATATTAAGTTCTGGAAACGATGAGATAATGATTGGAAGTAAATTTGGATTAGCTTCAAGATTTAATGAAAAAGATATTACTCCTGTTGGAAGAAATTCAGTTGGAGTTAGAGGAATTAAATTAAATAACAATGATGAAGTTATTGGAATGGAAAAAGTCATTGAAAATTCTAGTTTATTAACCGTTACGAGCAATGGTTATGGTAAAAGAACTTTAATTTCTGAATATAGATTAATTAGAAGGGGTGGAAAGGGAGTTACAAATATACTAACAAAATACTTGAAAGAAGATTCCAGAAATGAAAATGTTGTTGCAATTAAAAATGTATTTAATGACGATGAAATAATGATAATAACCGAGAAGGGAATTACAATTAGAATGCCTGTTAACCAGGTTTCTGTTATCGGAAGAAATACACAGGGTGTTAAGGTTATAAAATTAGATAATAATGATAAAGTTTCTTCAGTAGCTAAAATATCTAAAGAAAATTAATTATTTTTTGGGCAAACGATAAACTTCAATAACATTATCTATATTGTATTCTTCAAATTTATCTAATAGATATTGCCCACTTGGAAATTGTTCAGCTTTTTGGATTTCAATCCGTGATGTAAATAATTTTTTTATTCTACCAAAGATATACAGATTATGTTGACCGGGTTCATTTATAACAAATAATAAATCTTCTTTGTATAAATTCTCATTTAACATATCTCGTAGCTTAATATTCTTTACAAGTTCTCTTTTTGTTCTACTATCAAATATTTTCTCAATTCCCATAATTACAATTTATACTAAAAATTTATAAATCTAACTACAAAACAAATAAGAAAACAACAGCGATTGCAACTATAGAAATCCAGACTGTTTTATTCCATACAAATACTTTTCTTCCATCAAAATTCCAGAACGGTATCATATTAAATAATGCAAGCCAAGAATTAATAAAAAATCCATATTGACCAAGCGTATTTATCCAAGAACTTAAATCAAAACTCTTTATGATTAAAAATAACAAAGCTAAAACTAAATTTGTTATTGGACCAGCTACTGAAATTAAACCATTTCTTCTAATGTTAATATGCCCGCCAGCAATCATTACAGCGCCCGGAGCAGCAAATATAAATCCAAAAAAACTCATTGCTAGAGCTAATAATAACATCGGATTAAAAGCCCTGAATTCGGCTATTGCCCCATATCTTTGAGCGATAACCTTATGGCTTAATTCGTGAAATAAAAATCCTATTCCAACTGTTAATCCAGATAATAAGAAATTGAATAACAATTGTGTAGAAAATAAATCTCCTCTAGTTAAAACAATTGCAAAGGCTACAGAAATAATTACCCATGCTTTTGTTATATCAATGATTTCAGTTCTTGATGTTTCGAAATTCTTGAACATTTTAATTAAACTCCATCTTATGCTGACTTCTAATTGATCTGCGTTTCTTTGGTTTTTTTGTATAAATCATTTTAGTTTCTTTAACTACCTTTATTCCGACTTTTCCGATAATGCAACCACCGCAGTATTCTATTGCATTATGATTTCCATTTGGATGATGATGGCACATTCTGACATCTACTTCATCTGGATTATGTTTAATGGATAATCCCTTATTATCTCCAATAAGGTTTAGCCAATCAGGATGAATATATTTTGGTGTTAAAAAACCGTTTCCAGTAAGAATATACCCCCCTTGTCCGGTTTCTCCATCAAAATTATGTTGTGTGACATCTCCCTTTAAATTCTCCCAGTTTTTTCCTAGCATTAAATAAGCGACTTCTCTTGATGGTATTCTTGTTGGCAGTAATTGTACAACTAAATCATGTTTTCTAGCATATTCCATTAGTTCTAGATTTGTAGATGTTGGAGGTTGAGGAGCAGCAATTAATAAGAAAAATCCTGTTTTAACTCCTTCTTCTCTATACAATCTTGCTTGTTCTTTCCTGAATTCTTGGGTATGACCGTGCATTACAAGTCCACTTTGAACGTTTTCAAAATCTCCTTCACTATATAAAATTGAAGACCCAGATCTCTTAAATAATTCTGCAATATCTTTATTAAATTCCAGAGATTTTGTGGGCATAACAGCATGAGTTCCTGTTCTGAGAATTGTTTCTAAAGTATCAAATAATTGTTTTCTTGTATAAATTGATCCAACTTCAGTTCTCTTTCCCAATCTTAATACCTTTATAATCTGCCCTTTTTCATTGCCATCAGTTTCCCCATTTCTTAATTCATATTCTAATTTATCCTTGTCTATCTCAATAAGTGTTTTTGGAAACGGGGCATCATGTTGATAACCAGCGTAACAATACATACATTCATCCAAAAATGAATCAAAAAAATTTGTGAAGGTTTCTCCATCAAATGAAGATTTTAATCCTAAATTATCTCCCGGAACAAAACCAGCTACACACTTGCTATGCGCTGTAGAAAAATCAAGATTTCCTCTATAAAGGCACGATTTTACAAAGTCGTGTTTTCCAGAAGTTAAATAATTTTTAGGATGGTTTAATCTTACTTTTGTTACCGGAGAAATAATATCAGAATATTTTTTTTCAGTAAATTTTTCAGCAGCAGGAGCTTCACAAAAAGCATCAATATCGAACCTTAGAAGATTTATTAATTCTGTCTCAAATGAAGTTCCTTTAATAGAATTTACGAGTTCATATTTAATATTCTGGTTTTTGTCAATTTCTTCACTATAAGGACCGTTAAACCTTACAATTTTTTTAATATTAAGATGGTTATGAGGAACATTATTATGATTTAAAAGATAAACATCTAATCCCCTATTATTTCCTCCATAAGAATATTGTACATGAGCGACGTGTCTTGCATGAGGTCTTACACTTGGTGGAGATAGTTTATACACATCCGCATCTTCAGAATAGAAAGTTATTGCTCTCCAACTTGGTCCGATGTATGATGCACTTCTTACTCTCATTTTTAATTAAAAACTCCCCCATCTTTAAAATTGATATGTCTTTAAAAACTTAACGCAAAATTTTACAATAAGTTATATAAATACTTCTCTTATGAATACCTTTGGGTTATTATGGTTAGAAACGGTACAGATAAAAGTGTTTTTGTTGGACAGTTATTTGAAGACATAGCTGTTCATATGTTTGGTGGAGAAATCACAGATAGAGGACCCTTAGTTGGTAATGCCAGACAAGTTGGTAAGATAGATATCACAGATATTTCAAGAAAGAGATTAATTGAAGTTAAAAGTGGAAATGATAAAGACAGATTTATACTGTTAGAAAGACAATTTCACAAGCTAAGGAATTTATTAAAGGGAAATTATGGGCAATTAAATCTTTTTCTAAATGATTTTGAATTATATTATGCTTTCTTTTCATATAAAAATTCAACAAAATTATACGAATTTGAAAACCATGAAATTTTGAATAATAAATTAAGAAATAGTATAGATTCTGTTATGATTTTATCTTTTGATATAATAGAAAAAATGTTTGAATTTTATAAAGTAAGAAGAAATACTCGCTGGTTGGATCATATTATGTTTCAAAGAAAAGATATTAATGATTTTCTTAATAATACGGAAAATGCTTTAGTTTCATTTGGACTTGATCCCGCAGATTATATAATTCAAAGAAGCTATTTACATAATGAAACTGTAAATCGCTTCAGAGGAATTTCCGTAGTAAATAATAATTATAAAAGCGGGGAATTTTTTGATAAATATTTATCATGAGAATAAATCCTCTCTATGATCCTGCCACTTTGATAATGAAATTAATTTTTGTTCCAATTTTTTATCCTCTTCTAAATCCCAACTTTTTTTCTTTTTTTGTAATTCTTGATAGAGATCTAGTCTTTTTCTTTTTATATCATTAATCAATTTAATTCTATTTCCACCATTAACATTTTCCGTTAATCTCCTTACAATTTCATCAATTACAATATTATCATAATCCATCATAAAAATACTTGATTCAGTTTTACGATCTAAGTTTTTATAGGGTCCCGGGATTACTCTGAATTTATAATTTCTATCAAATTTTTTCCCCTTCATCAATAATGTATAATGATCACCATACTTTGTAATAATTTGAGCTGCTTGAGCAAATGTTAAATCAACAAATATTCTGTCTTCATGACTTATGCTCCCATCATTTTTTTGTTTATTAATTATTTTTTCTAGCTCATTTATTGCTTCAAGCCTCATTATTGTTTGAAGATTTTTAAAATTTTTATATCTTCTACCCTTACCAATATGTTTTTCATTTTCTTTTGTCAAATGTTTAGTTCTTTGTGCAATATAATGTTCTTTGATTGCTTCATAACGTAAAATAAATATATCTCCGAAATCAAACAATAATAAATCCTCCGGTGTAATATTTTTGATAATCTTTTTTTTCTTACCTTTCCTTTTAACAAATTCATAAGTACTTAATTTATCCTCTCTCTTTACCGCAATTAAATAATGTCTTAAGCTACTATCATAATAAAATTGTGTGTTTGGTATTAACACGTTTTCTATTGAAGATTTAACTTCGTACTGTATTGGTGGACTAAAACTATGATCTATGGCATCAAAACCATGACCATTTATCCTCTCATCTCTTAAACCAATTAGATTTCTAACATAATTTTCCGCAGATTCAGAGGGTTTTTTATTCTGATAGATTCTTTTTAAAAAACCTTCTTGCTGATAGAATTCTTTTTCATTTCTGGGTTTTTCTAATCCTAGTTTCTTTGCTAAGTCCCCTTTATTTTCCCAAAACCCCCTTTCTAATCTACCCATAAAACAAAAATAACAGAAATATATAAAAACCTTACTTTAATATTTCAGCGTAACCGATTAGTCTCCATCTTGTGCCAATTCTTCTTGAAATTGTTATCCGATCATTTAAATTGCAGCATACAGGTAATTTTAATCTCACATGAATAAGGTCTTTTTTTAATTCAACAACTGTTCCAACCGTTGCTGCTGAATTAACATTTAACATTAATATTTCTCCTTTTTTGATTGGTTCAACAATTAATTCGTCCTTTGCCCCGACAACTCTTTTTAACAAATGCTGCTTAAGATTTAGCTCGTAAAAAACATTTGGTAACTTTCCCTTTAACCCGACTAAATTTCCAGTTAATGAGTCTGCCTTAATTAATCTGGGATCTAGTTTAGTTAATATCCCTGCAGAACCACCAGGATGGAGTTCTTTTACAGATTCTCCGCCAGACATTAAATTCTCTACGATTGTAAATATTGGTTCCCAGGTTGTTCTTCCCTGAAATTCTTTTTTAACTCCGGGACGTATCTCAATTTCATCATTTAAATTAAGCATTCCCTGTTTTAGAGATCCTCCAAGAACCCCGCCTTTTAGATTATTTACAATAGTTCCCGGCTTGTTAATATCAAAACTTCTTGCAATTAAAAATAATGGTTCTTTTTCTAAATTCCTTTCAGGTGTTTTAACTATATCCTGAATAGTTTTTAATAAAACATCAATATTAACATTATGCTGTGCGCTTATTGGAATAATTGGAGCATTCTCTGCAATTGTTCCCTTAACAAACTCATTTATTTCTTTATAATTTTTTAATGCATCTTCTTTTGAGACCAAATCAATCTTATTCTGCACAATTATAATCTGTTTTACTCCAATAATCTCTAATGCGGTTAAATGTTCTTTTGTTTGAGGCTGAGGACAAGGTTCATTTGCAGCTATTAATAACAAAGCTCCGTCCATGATTGAAGCACCTGAAAGCATTGTTGCCATTAATGTTTCATGTCCTGGAGCATCTATCAAAGAAATTTTACGTTCAAATTTACATTCATTACATTGTTTTGTTGTACTATAGCCATGTTCTTTGCATGAATATATTGAAAAATCAGCATAACCCAACCTTATAGTTATTCCTCTTTTAAGCTCTTCAGAATGAGTGTCTGTCCATTTTCCACTTAATCTTTCAACTAAAGTGGTTTTTCCATGATCTACGTGCCCAATCATCCCTATATTTAATTCAGGCTGTACAAATTTTTCTTCTGTTTTCTTTGTTCTTGGCATTAAACTAAAAATTAGAAAAAGTGTTTATAAATTTATTCTTTATTTTCTACAGGAGCTTCCTTTGGAGTTTTGCCGAAAATCTCATCTAATGTTTTTTGTCCTGTTTTAACAACCTTTAGATTAACTTGAGATGTATTATTTGTTATTAAATTACTTGCAACAGCTTTTCTGATTCTAACTCCTTTCCTCTTTAATCTAGTTCCAATATCGCCTTTTATTAAAAATATTTCTTTTCTTACTAAACCCTCAACATCAAATCTTATTGGAAAACCTTCTTTATCACTTCC
>CAZSJV010000005.1:0-13647 GCA_964607255.1 Candidatus Woesearchaeota archaeon
GAAGAAGGAATTTATTAAAGAATTATCTCCAGAATTACATATTTCTAATAAAAAATTGACAAAGGAAATTCCATATATGAAATTTTTAGAATATTAATTTAGAAAAATAGGTAAATTTATATTCTAATCTATTTTCTTAAATTGAATATGGTAGCTTATGAAGATGAAATAGAACAGATATTAAAAGAGATCACGGTTAGTTTAAAGAAAAATTTACCTTCCACAGTAACTTTCAATCTAGGGCAATATGGGATTACTCTTAAAAAGAAAGAAAGGGTAATTGCTATACAACTATTTAATACTGAAACGTCCATAATTCAAAATATTTTTGGTAGTTCTAAAGTACCTTTTTTATTGACCATAGAAGATAGGTTGACTAATAAAAAATTTAGTAAAAGATTTTTGATTGATGATGTGGAAGATTGGTTTGAAAAAAAGAAAGATATTTTTTTGAGCTATATTTTGGATTTTGTGAGAAAAGTTAGATTTCTAGATTAAATATATCTAGTGATTTTGTGGTATTAAAATTTTATAGAATTAAGTGAAAATTTATGGTTAGAAAAAGAAGAACTGGATTATTTATCTTAAATCACATTTCTCTAAGTTTTTTAATGCGATCGTTTATATCTGGATGTGTGGAAAAAAACTTAGCCATCAAACTTCTTTTTTCTCTTAATGGATTTTCAATATATAAATGAGCCGTGGCTTTGTTAGCGGTATCTACAGTAACATCATGATCATTTTTTATTTTTTCCAAGGCATCTGCCAAGCCCTTCGGATAATGTGTTAGCTTAGCTCCCGTGGCATCTGCCAAATATTCTCTTTTTCTTGAAATAGCCAGATGCATTAATTGAGCAACTATCGGAGCTAAAATAGCCAAAACAACGGCAACAGCCAATAAAATCAAAGCGCCTTTCCCCCCATCACTACTTCTTCTATTTCTAGGGGCCCATATAAAAGAACGAAAAATCATGTCGCTTAATAAAACAACAACTCCGAGCAAAACTGTAACTAACATCATAACCCTTATATCATAATTTTTTATATGTGACATTTCATGAGATATAACTCCTTCCAATTCCAGCCTATTCATCCTTTTTCTCAAACCAGATGTAACCGCTATTGAAGCATGCTCTGGATCTTTTCCGGTAGCAAAGGCATTCATGGAATCCTCTTCTATCAAATAGATTTTTGGTTTTGGTATCTGAGCAGAAATAGCCAAGCCCTCAACCAAATTAAACAGATAATGATCGTCCTCTTTTTTTAATTCTTTAGCATGAGAAGATCCCAATATCATTGAATCTCCAGAATTATAAGCGATAAGTGAATAGATTAATGCAATAATAAAAGCAAAAATCATTCCGATAATATAATTTTCAAAAAAGAACCATCCTATTACTGCGCCAAGTATAATAACAATAAATGAAAATAAAACTAAAAGAAGGTAAGTCTTTCTTTTATTACTTTGGATTTCTTGGTAAAAACTCATGATAAATCAGAAAATTTTTATTATTCAAATTCTACTTTAACATTTTTTCTATCTGATTCGGCTATTTTGAAATATTCTTTTTCCTTGAATCCAAATAAGTTAGCTATAAGGTTAGATGGAAATGTCTGCAGTTTATTATGTAAATCTAAAACAGAATCGTTGTAAGCTTGTCTTGCATATGCTATCTTAGATTCCGTTCCCGATAATTCTTCCTGCAACATCATAAAATTTTGATTTGCTTTTAAGTCTGGATAATTTTCAGATACTGCAAATAAGGTTTTTAACGCTGAAGTTAATTGATCAGATGCTGCTAATTTTTTATTTATATTTGTTCCCTTCATAATTTCAGTTCTTGCTCTGGTAATCTCTGTCAAAGTTCCCTTCTCGTGTTTCATGTATCCCTTTACTGTATTAATTAAATTAGGAATCAAGTCAGCTCTTCTTTTTAATTGAACATCTATCTGAGCCCAAGAAGTATCTGCAATATTTCTCAGTCTAATTAAACTGTTATAAATTAGAATAACAGCTAATACTATTACCGCCAAAACGACAATAACTACCGTTAAAAATTCTACCATATTCATACTATTTTATTCTACATTTATAAACTTTTCTAAGAACTAAATTCAATATTCAAAAAATAAGATAATGTTTTTAAATAACTTAATTCTTATAATATTATGCCATATGATGTTATAATCGGTAGAAATGAAAAAGAGCAAAAAGAGCTTGGTAATAAAGGACTAATTTTTTATGGTAAAAGTTATGTAAAGATGGGCCAGACAAGTTCTTTAAGCAATAATATCCTGATTGATGTTGCAAAGTCCCATACAATTTTAATTTCCGGTAAAAAGGGATCTGGTAAAAGTTATTCTATTGGTGTGTTTGCTGAGGAAATCGCTAACATGCCCCAAGACGTTAGTAAAAATTTGGCTGTACTGATATTTGATACTATGGGAATATTCTGGAGCATGAAATATCCTAATTATACCCAAAACAACGAGTTAGCAACGTGGGGTTTAGAGCCTCGCGGATTGCCTGTAAAGGTTTATGTTCCGGCTGGTAAATTTCAGGAATATAAGAAAAAAAATATTAATGTAGATTACAATTTTTCAATCAAGCCGAGAGAGTTAACTGCAGAGGACTGGTGTAATGTTTTCCAGGTAAAGATCACAGATAATCTCGGAGTTTTAATTGAAAGAACAATTAGTAAATTAAAGTTTGATTATGATATTGCAGATATTATTCATGAAATCAAAAAAGATAATTCCACAGATAATTTAACTAAAAACGCTGCAGAAAATAGATTTAGAGCAGTAAGAGAATGGGGTTTATTTGATGTAACTGGGTTTGAAATCAAAGATATAATTAAGGGTGGCCAGGTTTCAATATTGGATTTAAGTGCTTATGATGACTGGAATGTAAAAAGTCTTGCTGTCGGAATAATAAGCAAGAAATTATTCAATGAAAGAGTAACTGCAAGAAAACAGGAAGAAACCCAAGAAATACAATATTCACAGCATTACTTAACTTTTGACAGGGAAGAAGGGCTTGAAACTCCTTTAGTCTGGTTATTTATAGACGAGGCTCATGAATTACTTCCAAAAGAAGGTTATAATGCGGCTATGCCTGCCTTGATACAATTATTAAGAGAGGGAAGACAACCAGGAATAAGTTTGGTTATGGCAACACAGCAACCAGGCCAAATTCATCATGATGTTATTACCCAAAGTGACATTGTAATAAGCCATAGAGTTACAGCCAAGCCCGATATTGAAGCTTTGAATACAATTAACCAGACGTATTTGACTGCAAATATTCTAACTAATTTAAATGATCTGCCAAAAGTAAAAGGCGCTGCAATTATATTAGATGATAACTCAGAAAGAATTTATTCTATGAAAGTAAGACCAAAGATGAGCTGGCATGGTGGAGATACTCCTTCGGCTGTCAAGGTTAAAAAGCAGTTATTACAAATATGATTGATAAATTTACCCGTAGATCCAGGGATGAGGGTTTTAGAGCAAGAAGCGTTTACAAATTAATATTCTTAAACAGAAAATATAGAATCATAAAGAAAGAAAATAAAGTTTTAGATTTAGGGTGCTGGCCAGGTTCATGGTTGCAGGTAATTACACAATCAAAAGCTCATGCTGTTGGTGTTGATATAAAACAAATAACAAGTATGCCCGGTGTTAAATTTATTCTTGGAGATGTCAAGGATGAAAAAACAATAAGTAAAATAAAAACTCATGGAAAATTTGATGTTGTTCTAAGCGACTTGTCTCCAAATACCTCGGGCAATAGGCAATTAGACCAGGAAAGATCTCTTGAATTATGCGAAATAGCATTCAAGATTGCAAGGGATCTTTTAAAGAATAAAGGAAATTTTGTTTGCAAGTTATTTCAGGGAGGAGAATTTGAAAATTTTTTGAATGATGTTAAAAAGAAATTTTATTTTGTTAAATCAACCAAGCCAGAAGCCTCGAAGAAATCAAGCAAGGAAATGTATATTGTTGCTTTGGGTTATAAAGGCTGAAAATCTATGCAAATTCTATAATTATAAGGAGAAATATTTCCACACTTCACCGTTTTTAGTATCTTAATTCTCTTAAAATGTTTTTTTATTTTTTTTATGCTTTCCTCGGGAAAATCATCTTCATTGGAAAAATCATAGAAATGTATAATTGTATTTTTCTTGGTTTTGTTTTTTATCAAATTTAAATAATTTTCTGCATTTTTTGGAGCTGGCATTAGGATTCTGTCAAATTTATATTTCATCTTTGGTATTATTTTTTTAACATCGCCTTGGTATAATTTAACATTATTTATTTTATTTAATTTTAGATTATCCATGGCATAATCAACAGCATCATGATTTATCTCAACAGCATAAATTTCCCTAGCTTTAGAATTTTTTGAAATAACAATAGGGTAAACTGCAATGCCTGAAAACATAACCAAGATTAATTCATTAAATTTAACTTGTTTGGCTATTCTAAGTCTTTCGCTGGCTAATCTTGAGGAAAAGTAGCATTTTTCAACATCTAATTTGAATAAGGAATTATTTTCTCTGTATAATGCTTCCTTTGTTTTTTTTCCGGCCAAAACTTTGTATTTTGGTAACCTATACCTTCCCGAGAATTTTTTTGTTTTTAATAAAACTGTTTTAATTTTTTTATTTAATTTTAATAATTTGTTCGCGATTAATTTCTGTTTTTTTGCTTCTTTTGGCATTTTTGAAAAAGTAGCAATATCTCCGATAATATCATAACTGGGGATCTCTTTAATCTTAAGGGTTTTTTTTAAAATAGCCATAATATTATTAAAGTAAAGTTTATATATAGTTTATTGTTTAGTATCTAAAAGGGATGTCTATGAAAAAGAGAGAGGAAAAACCAAATTATTCTGCATTTTATTTATTTTTAATATTATTCTTTGGATGGTTATTTACCCAATTCATTGCAATTAATGAGGACAAACTAATAATAGATGAGAATAGTATTACCGGATTACCAACAGTTAATATAGGGGAGAGTGTTAGAAACGCATTAAGTTTACTGGAGCAGATTTTCAATCCTCTTTTGGGAAGCATAGGTAATGATCCCAATGGAATTTTTTTAAGACTGATTTATGGTCTAATTTTATTTTGGATAATCGGAATTCCATTAAAAAAAGTATTGCCAGATGATAGCAATAGCAGAATTAGCAGATCAAGCGCAATAGCATTAATTATTTCAGTATTATCTGCTTCTTTAATCCCGGTAGAATGGGTTTTCTTATTAGCCGAGTCATTGATAACATTCATAGCCTTAGGATTAATCTTTGGAGGATTATATTTTATTTATAGCTTCAAGAGAGAGGAAGAAAACAGATTTATTTATTTCTTCAAAGCTGTTTTTTCTTTTGTATTATTTAATTTAGTCTCATTTTTATCCGTATATTCTAGAAGCAAAGTAACAACAAGCGGAGTTGTAGACATGGTTATTGGTTTTGGTTTAATAACATCTTTAGTATTCTTTATTTGGTATTTATTAATAAAAACAGTTAGCGGGGGAATTTCAGTATCAGAACCAAGAGGAGGAAGCGTCCCCATGGAATCTATAAAAAGGGCTAGCGAAGCTTACGAGGGCACAGGACTTGGAGAACCGGTTGGAGAGGGAGCAAGATGGCTGGGTAAAAAATCGTGGGCTGGAACAAAATGGGCTGGTGAAAAAATTGGAAAGGGTGTTTATAGAGGGGCTAAATATATTAAAGAGAGGGTTAGGCCAGATGCCGCACAGGCTGTTGCAGCTTATCAACAAAAATTAAAAAAAGAATTAATAAATCGGATCAATAATAGTGCAAGACTTGGAACTAACTTCATGAAAAAACCAGATGATAAAAGATTTAATCAATTTATAGTGAGCATAAATGAATTGTTGGATTTGAAAAGAAATTTAAATGGCGTTGATTTTAATCGTCTAATGAAGAATTCCTTTCTACTTATTAATCATTTCCAAAACTCTCCGAGAAAACCCAATCCAGATATTTTTTATAAAAGAGTTATAGGGTTAACTAGAGTAATTTTGGAAGAATTAATCAGAATCGCAAATCAAGTGAAATAAAATGTCCTTATTCAAACTATTCAAAAAAAAGGAACCTGAGGAAGAGATTACCTTACCTGTTAATGAAGAGCAGGAGCTAGATATACGAAGTAATTCTGGTTCGGATAAAGAAGATTTAATTCTGAGTAAATTAGAAACAATAAATGAGAGATTAGAAAATATTGAAGAAAGATTAAAGAAAATAGAAGAAATTGCTAGTTCTTAATTAAGCGGAATATATGGGCCTACAACAGGTTCTATAAATGGCCAAATATATGGAGAGACAACAACTAATATTCCTACCACAAAACTATGTGCCCATGTTTGTTTTAATCCTCTGGAACTTCCGATTGTTGTTTTAACCACTGCAGAAGCTGCATGAACCTTTATAATCGTTAATAACCCAATAAAAATTCTAAAGAATAATACATTGCTTATTAATGGAATATTCTGCAAGAAAGCTAAATTAGCATAAACGTACCCTGCATTCATTGTTGCAAATACCGCCAAGATTGCCCAGAAAGCTGAATGAAAACCATGAGTTAACCAATGACTTCCCCTAAAATTCTCATCTCTGTGTATTAAGATTAACTCGTACAGACCAATGAGAACACCCATAACTAAGGGTCCTAAAAATTGTATTTGCGCCTCTGCCATTAAATAACTATCTAGTTCAGTTATATTTAAATATTATGTTTTACTATTAAAAATTATGAAGCCCTGGTTGCACAAACTTGAGATTTTTGCTGATAAAGTAATTCCTTATCTTGTACTAATATTGTTAATTTTAATCGGTTTAGATTTCTTTTATCATGAAACAATATTACCCTATGAAGAGGAGATTCTTGTATTAGATTATTTTATAGTTTTAGTTTTTATTGTTGATCTTAGTTTTAAATATTATCGAGTAAAAAATGCCAAAACATTTCTTAAAAAATACTGGCTGGATATTATTGCAGTATTTCCCTTCTTTCTTATATTCAGGTTAGTTGAAGAAATAATAATATTAACAAGGATAAGTGAAAGTTTGGGTGAATCTCAAAAATTCATACATACCGGAGTTGAAATAGGGAGAATTTCAAGAGAAGCAAGTGAGGAAGCAAAAATCTTAAGAGAAATCCAGGAAGCATCCAGATTGGAAAGAACATCTACAATTGCAAGAATTATAAGACCTGTTGAAAGAATACCCAGAATCTGGAGAATGCTGCATTTTTACGAAAAACCGGGAAAAATTAGAAAAACTTAGTTAAACTTCCTTGCTCACTTGATTTTTTTATATTTAATATTCGATCAATGTTTTTCTGCACTCTTTCTTCATTGAATTCATGTTTATCAACAAGTAATTTTATTATTTTATCTGTATCTGGAGCTTTCCATGTAAGCCTGTAATTTTTTATTATGGGCATATTCTTAAAAGTAGCATAAATTTTTTTCCAGTCAAAGTCTGCTTTTACTTCCTTAAATAATTCATCAAAGTTTTTATATTGCTTGACTAACCTTAAAGCTGTTTTTGGTCCTACTCTTGCTACACCATCATTATAATCTGTTCCGACTAATATCGCAAGGACAATTAATTGATCCTGCTTTATTCCTAGATTATCAAGAACTTGTTTTAATTCAATAACCTCTGGTGAAATATTTATGTAAGCTCCTGAGGAAATTTTTCTTCTCTGAGAAACTGTTAGATTTTTTACTAATCTTGGTGCACTATATAATAAGGAATCATAATCTGTACTTCCAATGTAATCAACATCTCCTCTTTCATTCATAAATGCGGCCTGTGCTTCTGCTTCGCTTGGTGCTTGTATTACCGGAAGTCCCAAAGCCTGAATTAATTCCTTGCTTTCTTCCATCATTTCTCTATTAACACGAATGCTTTGTTTAGAATAGCGCAACATTAATTCTTCGTTCTGTTCTTCTTTGGCTTCTCTAAATTTTTCCTCTGCAATTTGTTTTCGGTATTCTCTTTCTTCCTGTTCTTTAACTTTTAATAAAGGTGGTTTGCCATCGAATACAAAGCATAATTTAATATTCTGTGACATTAAATTTGTAATTCTTGTAATAATCCCCTGTAAGTGAGATGTAATACTTTGTTTTGAGTCCATTAATGGGGTGCCATCCTGCTGCCTTATAGAACTTAAAAACTGATAAAGCATCTGAGAACTATCTATTGCAATCTTTTTGTTTTGCAAATCTTTGAATGAAATTTCTTTTTTTGGTACTAATTCGGATATTTGTAAACCCATAGTATTAATCGTATTATAATATTTATAAATTCTACCAAAAGGCTTTTAAATTATATGAATTTAAAGTTTGATATGGTTAACGAAAGGGATTACAAAAAATTTGACTTAAATCAATTAATGATTTCTGACGAGGAATTAAGAGCAATAAATCCTTTAGAAGTAAAAAATTTAAGATTTAATTATGATGATGTCTCTTCAGAAGAAGCTCGGGCAATTATAACGATGTTGGGGTACAAAGATGCATTAAGATACACAAAATGGTTTTTTAATTCTACATTAGATAAAAGATTTTATTTGTTAGGTGCAAAATCGGTTGCCGATGGTTCTATTAATGTAAATGAATTAAAGAGTTCTGCTTTAGAACTAGTTGTACAGGATTCAATTCAAACGTTTGGCTTAACTAAAAAACAATTAGAACAAAAACAATATCGAAGAACAAATCCAGATACAGGACACCTTTATAATGCTGAAGACCCTTTGAGATCAGGTCACGGTTATGAACATCTCGATAGCAGAACAGACAGGTTAGATGAAAATATAGAAGACTCAAAAAAAGATAAAGATTAGAAAAATTTATAATGGATTTAACTTCTTTAATTCTTGATGATAAAAAATCTGGTGTTAGAACATAAGGGTGGTTATTATAATTATAAAGTTCATGATTTAAAAGCTAAAAAATTATGCAATGGTTTTAGTTCTTTAACAGATTATTTAGATAATGTTTTTGTAGATTGCCCGAACGAATATTTTAATTCTGGTCCTAGAAGTTCTGGGTTAAAATTTAGGTTAAATAATCTAAAATTGGTTCAGGTTTCGGGCCATGAGATAAGTGATTTGGCAAGGCAAGCTCTTGAAATAAATAAAGAAAGGTTCAAGGAAAGTCATCCGAAAATCCAGGTATTTTTATTGGAAAACGATGATAAGACAATTGCCATGGAAGTTCCAATATGGATTAACCCAGAGGAGTTAAAAGAATTCACCGGTGTTTTTAAAACCAAACAGCCATTAACAGGACATATTGACATATTAAGAATTGAGGATGAAAAGATATGGATCTGGGATTACAAGCCAAATTCTATGGAAGAAAAATATGCTGCTACGCAGGTTTATTTTTATGCATTGATGCTAAGCAAAAGAACAAATATTCCCCTAGAAAACTTCAGATGCGGTTATTTTGATAATAAATATGCTTATGTATTCAAGCCAGAGCCGGATTTAATCAACGTCAAACCTTTATTCGAATTCTTATAATAAAGCTTAAATAATTAGCAAAATACAGAATAATTATGAATAACAAGGAAGTCAAAGTTGCATTTTATCCGATTGATTTGGATTTTAATACACAGGGGACTGTAAGAATCTTCGGAACTACAACAGATAAGAAAAAAATATGTGTCTATGATAATTCCTTAAAGCCGTATTTCTGGGTTTTTAATGATAACGTTGAGAAAGCAAAGAAGAAAATAGATAATCTAAAACTGGAAGAGGATTTCGAGATTTTAAGCACAAAGATTTATGACAAAAATTATCTTGGGAAAGAAATTAAAGCAATCAAAGTTGAGGTAAATAATATTAAAGCCCTCAAATCAATTTCCAAAGATTTAAGGCAAGATGGATTAGAGGTAAGAGAAGATGATATTAACTTTGCAAAAAAATATTTAATTGATAAAGAGATTACTCCATTAACTTTAAGTGAGGTTAAGGGCGAGTTAATAAAAGATGATAGATATGATATTTGTGTTAAGGGAGAAGTAAAGCAAATTTCCCAGGATTTTTATGAGGACTTAAAGGTTTTAGTTGTTGATATAGAAGTTTACGGAAGTCTTGGTGGTATTGAAAAAGTAAAAAATGATCCGATACTAATGATTGGATTGCGCGGAAAAAATATTAAGAAAGTTATTACATGGAAGAAATTCAAAGCACCAGAGTATGTCGAGTTTGTTAATTCTGAAGCAGATATGATTGAAAAATTCATTGAAACCATAAAAGAATATCAGCCAGATTGTATTGTTGGTTATTTCTCAGATGGCTTTGATTTTCCCTATATCAAAGCAAGAGCGGATAAATACAGGATTAATTTAGATTTGGGATTAGATGGAAGTCCTGTAAGTTTCAAACGCGGATTGGGAGAAAGCACTGTAAAGATTAGGGGAATTTTACATTTAGATATATTAAAATTCATCAAAAAAATAATGTCTGGAAGTCTGCAGCTTGATTCTTATAGCCTGAATGTTGTCTCCCAGGAACTTTTGCATGAAAAAAAGAAAGATATTAACATTGACGATATAATGAAGGCATGGGATGATGTCAAAGATTTGGAAAAATATATTGAGTACAATTTGCAGGATACTGAATTAACACTAAAAATATTCCAAAAAATATTCCCAAACATGGCTGAACTGGTAAAATTAGTCGGAGCTTCTATGTTTGACGTTTGCAGAATGAGCTACGGGAAATTAGTTGAAAGTTATTTGATCAAGAAAGCAAAGGAATTTAATGAAATTGTTCCAAATAAACCGAGCCATGGTAATATTGAAGAAAGAATGAATGTTTCATATCAGGGAGCTTTTGTAATGGAACCACAAGTTGGATTGTATGAAAATGTTGTATTTTATGACTTCATGTCTCTGTATCCAAGTATTATTGTTGCAAAAAATATTGACCCCGGAACTTTTAACAAAGAGAAAAAAGGGTATAAGACTCCTGAAATGACTGTTCATAACAAAAAAGTAAATTATTATTTTGATTCAAAGAGAGAAGGATTTATTCCGAAAGTTGTTAAAGATTTAATTGTAAGAAGAAACCGGGTTAAAGAGATATTAAAAAAAGAAAAAAATCCTTTATTGGAAGCAAGAAGTTATGCCCTAAAAACGGTTGCTAATTCAAGTTACGGAATGTTTGCTTTTTTCGGTGCAAGATATTATTGCAGGGAATGTGCCGCAAGTATAGCTTCATTTGGCAGAGAATATATACAAAAAACAATTAAGAAAGCAGATGAAGAAGGATTCAAAGTAATTTATTCTGATACCGATTCACTGGCCGCAACATTAAAAGGAAAGAGCAAGAAAGCAGCCAATGAATTCCTAAAAAAAATTAATGATGAGCTTCCCAGTTTGATGGAACTTGAAATAGAGGGTTTTTATCCAAGAGGAATATTTGTAAGTAAAAAATCAGATACACAAGGAGCAAAGAAAAAGTATGCCTTGATTGATGAAGATAATGAATTAATAATAACTGGTTTTGAAACCGTGAGAAAAGACTGGAGCTTGATTGCAAGAGAAACGCAGTTGAAAGTTCTTGAGATGATATTAAAGGAAGGAAAATATGAGAATGCCTTGAGGTATACAAAAAAAATAATAAAGGATGTTCTTGATAGAAAGGTTAAGCTTGATAAAATGATTATGGGTGTACAATTGAAAATGCCTTTGGAAAGCTACAAGCAAATTGGTCCTCATGTCGCTGTTGCTCAAAAAATGAAAGCCAAGGGTTATGATGTAAGTCCTGGTGCAACTATTTATTTTATTGTAAGCAATGAAAAGGGAATGATAAGGGATAAAGCCAGGATTCCAAATGAATGCAAAGATTATGATGACAAATATTACATTGAAAACCAGATAATTCCTTCTGTAGAAAAGATTTTTGAAGTTTTTGGAATTAAGAAAGAACAGTTATTGGTAAAGGAACAGAAACATTTGGGAGAATTTTAATGGATAACTGGGAAAAGGCTGGAAAGATAGCAGCTCAAGCTTTGGATTATGGAAGCAAATTAATTAAAGTAGATGCGAGTTTAAAGGATGTAATTGAAAAAACAGAGAAAAAGATTTTTGATCTCGGTGGAAAACCGGCATTTCCTGTTCAGATCTCTATGAATGACATGGCTGCTCATTTTACAATAAACGAAGAAGATTCATTCTTTAAAGAAAATGATATTGTAAAACTAGATGTTGGAGCGCATGTTGATGGTCATATTGGAGATAATGCAGTAACAATTGACTTGGGGGATAATAAAGATTTAGTTAAGGCTTCCAAAATGGCATTGCATGAAGCTATAAAATTAGTTAAGCCAGGAACAAAATTATTTGAAATTGGAGAAACAGTTGAAAAAACAATTTCTGAATATGGTTTTAATCCAATAAGAAATTTATCTGGTCATGGAATTAATGTTTATGAAGAGCATTCTGGTTTCACAATTCCAAATTTTAATAATAAAGATAAAACCGAACTAGAAGACGGTCAGGTTATTGCAATAGAGCCATTTGCGACTGACGGTTCTGGATTAGTAAGAGAGGGGAAATTATCTGGAATATATAAGGTTGTAAATTTAAAACAAGTAAGAAATGATATAACAAGAGATGTATTAAAATTTATTATGGAAGATTATAATGTACTGCCGTTTTGCAAGAGATGGCTATTAAAAAAATTTCCGGGTTTTAAGGTCAATTTTGCTTTAAGGATGCTGGAAAAAGATGGTATAGTTCATCATTATCCCCAATTACCAGAGCAGAGCAAAGGTTTAGTAAGTCAGCATGAACATACCTTGCTTGTAAAAGATAATCCAAAAATACTGACTAAATTAGATTGAAAAGATTTATATAAAACAAGTTTGAATTAATATTATGGAAAGTGTAAAGGATATAATGAATAAAAAGATTACAACTTTTGATGTTAATTCTGATGTTGAAACCATTGCTAAATTCATGGGTAAAGCTGATATTGGTGCTGTAATTATCACTAAAAATAATGTTCTTGTTGGGATTATAACAGAAAGGGATATGGTAAAAAGAGTTATTGCAAAAAATCTGAATCCAAAAAAAACAAAGGCTTATGAAATTATGACAAGCCCTGTTGAAAGTGTTTCTCCTGATGCAAATATTTATTACACAAGCGACTTAATGAGAAAAAAGGGGTACAAGCGTTATCCTGTTGTTAAAAATGGCAGGGTTGTTGGAATGCTTTCACAATCTGTTTTAATAGATTATTTCAAAGAACAAAGAAAGAGATTTGTTTTAAAATTCTTAAATAAAAAACAAAGAGGAGAATATCCTGTCTAAAATGAACTGGAAAGAATTTTTTAAACTAACATGGGCTAAATTTATACTTTTTTTATTAATTCCAATATTTTATAGTCAATTTGGTTCCATAAATTGTTTAGAAGCACCATGCCCTCAGCCTTATTTTTTCATACCTTTCATATTTACAATTTTTTCTTATATACCTTATTATTATCAAGAAAATATAATACAAAATATAATCTTGGGAGTAATTGGTTCATATGTTCTAACATCTTTAATTATCTTTTTTTATGCCAATTTAAATATTAAACTTA
>CAZSJV010000005.1:13747-22071 GCA_964607255.1 Candidatus Woesearchaeota archaeon
ATCGTTGGATTAATCCTATTATGTTAATAGAAACTTTAATAATACTCAGTTACCTTATTTCTTGTTCAATTATTTATGCATTTAAAAATAAGAAAAATAATCAACCAAAATAACTAGGAACTTCTTTAGTTAATCCGGCTCTTGCATTCTTTAAGTAGGTTTCTTCTATATCTTTGTATTTTTCCATTAACTCTGGTGAAACACTCGGATTAACTTTCTTTACTGCAACTTCAAAATGTTTCTTGCTTACCTCTTTAATCTTTATATCCTCTCTTAAAGCTAAAATTCCAGCTTCTCTACAAACTGATTCAATATCTGCACCAACATAACCTTCCATTAACTTTGCAAAATCTTCTAGGTCAACATCTTTTGCAAGGGGCATGTTTTTAGTATGAATTTTTAAAATTTCTAATCTGCCTTGTTTATTTGGTGGTGGAATTAATAATAATCTATCAAATCTTCCTGGCCTTAATAATGCAGAATCAACCATATCTGGCCTGTTTGTTGCACCAATAACAATAACATCGCTTAACTCTTTTAATCCGTCTATTTCTGCCAGTAAGGTATTAACCATCTGATCAATTGTTTTATTTCCAGCTTCACTTCCACGTCTAGCAGCAATTGCATCCATTTCATCAAAGAAAATAATACATGGAGAAGCTTGTCTTGCTTTTTCAAATATTTTTCTTATTCCACGAGAACTTTCTCCAACCCATTTATTTAATAATTCAGGACCATTAACTAAAATAAAATTAGCTTCTGATTCATTTGCTACAGCCTTTGCTAATAACGTTTTTCCTGTTCCTGGCGGCCCATATAACAATAATCCTTTTGGCGGTTCAATTCCTAATCTTTTGAAATGTTCTTTATGTTTCAAAGGCCATTCAACAGCTTCTTTTAATTCCTGTTTTGTTTGTTCTAATCCACCAATATCTTCCCAGTGTATATTTGGAGTTTCAATTAAAACTTCTCTCATTGCGCTTGGTCTTACTAATTTTAAAGCCTCTCTGAAATCCTGGTCTGTTACAGTTAATTTTTCTAAAACTTCGTTAGGAATTTCTTCTTTCTCTCCTAATCTCATATCTGGCAAATTTCTTCTTAAAACACTCATTGCAGCTTCTCTTCCTAATGCGGCTACATCTGCTCCAACAAATCCGTGTGTAATTTCTGCCAATTTTGTTAAATTAACATCCTTTGCCAAAGGCATGTTTCTAGTGTGAATTTTTAAAATATTTAATCTTCCATGTTTATTTGGTACACCAATTGAAATTTCTCTGTCAAATCTTCCAGGACGTCTTAAGGCCGGATCGACTGCATTTGGTCTGTTTGTTGCACCAATAACAACAACTTTTCCACGATCTTTTAAACCATCCATCATTGTTAATATTTGAGAAACAACTCTTCTTTCCAATTCACCATAACTTTCGTCTCTTTTTGGAGCTATCGCATCTATCTCATCAATAAAAATTATACTTGGTGCACTCTTTTCAGCTTCCTCGAATATATCTCTAATTCTTTTTTCAGATTCACCATAAAACTTGTTCATTATTTCAGGACCATTAACTAAAATAAAATTAGCTTCTGATTCATTTGCTACTGCCTTAGCCAATAAAGTTTTTCCTGTTCCTGGAGGTCCGTGTAATAAAACTCCTTTTGGCGGTTCAATCCCCAGTTTTTCAAAAATCTCCGGATGTTTTAATGGAAGTTCGACCATTTCTCTTATTTTAGAAATTTCATCTGTTAATCCACCAATATCTTCATAAGTTATATCTGGAACTTTTTCGTCAGTAATTTCAACTGCTTTTGGATTTAATGTTAATTCTGTGTTCTCTGTAATTATTACTGCTGTTTTAGGATTTGTATTTGCAACAATAAACCTTAATCCTGATAAGCCAAATCCAGCTGTAAAACTTTCTTCAAACATGCTAAATACTTCTTCAAAAAATGGCGATTCGGACATTGTCCTGTGTCTTGTTTTAGTTCCACCGGGTGCAACAATATCTCCTTTTACAACTGCCCTTCCCAATAATGCTCTTTTAAAAATTCTGGGATCTGCCTTAACCATTACTCCTTTTTGTGCCGGAGCTATAACAATATCCTTAGCTTCTTTTATTTCTGCTTTCTTTACAACAACAGATTCTCCTATTGAGGTTTTTGCATTTCTTCTTAAAATTCCATCCATCCTTATTACATTTTGGCCGACGTCGGTAGGATAAGCTCTGTCTACGATTCCAACTGTTTCTCTTCCACCTGTAATTTGTATAACATCTCCAGAATGAACGCCAAGCAAATGCATTGTCTCAGAATCAATTCTAACAATTCCTTTGTAAGCTTCTTCCTGCAATGCTTCCATGACTTTTAATTTTATGTCTTTAGGATCTTTCATTTTCTTCCTCATCTTCCTGTTCGTCTTCCTCTATTTTTGGAGTTTTAAACATTTTTGTTATTTTCTTATGCAAAAATAATGAAATTTTTCCTGGTTCTTCCATTGATAATGAAATAAGTTCATTTAATTCACGATTAAATTCCTCTTCAAAATCTATAATCTCTTTTGGAATTGAAACAGCATATGAATTCCCAACCATTCTTAATTTAACTTGGAATTCTTTTTCTTTAAGCTTTTTAAAATCATTTTGAGCCTGTTTATCTGCAGGATGTTCCCATATCTTACCGCATGAAGGACATTCCCATGCTCTTATCTTAAATCCATTTTTGAATAATTGCTGTTTATTTGTCTTTTTATTACATTTGTCACATACAACCGTTGCTTCAAATAAGTCTGCCATGTTCGTGTATACTGTTAGTGTATACAACAAGTATATAAATATTTCGGTTGTTATGGCTTTGCACAAACAGAGACTTTTTAAGTTTTTATTATAATTAACTATAATGTTAAATGAATTTCTTGATTTAAAATCCGGGATTAATTTGGTTTATGGTGAGGCTGCGACCGGAAAAACGACTCTTGCATTAATGTTAGCCTATGATTTCAGTAAATTCAGCAAAGTTATATTTATTGATACAGAAAACGGATTTAATTTTGAAAGATTTAAGCAAATATCCCAAGAGTATTATGAAAAATGTCTGAAGAATATATTATTGTTTAAAGTGAATAATTTTGATGAGCAAATTAAGATTGTAAATGATTTGGAGAAGATTAAAAATACTAATTTGATTATTATAGATACTATTGGTTCTCATTACAGAAATGAATTAAAGGGTAACGTAAAGGAAACGAATGCTAAATTTATTGAGATGTTCAAAACATTAAGATTATTAAATAAAAAAGGAATTAATGTTTTTCTCAACAATCAGGTCTACAGAAATTTTGATAATAATAAAATAGAAAGTGTTGGCGGAAAAACTGTTAAGAATTTTTCAAGGGTGATGATAAGATTAGAAAAAAATCCCAGAAAGATTATAAAAGAAAAACCAAGTGAAATTGAATATTTGTTTGAAATTGGAAACGATGGGATAAACATTATTTAGTTTTATTATTTTCCTTTGCCTCGCTATGTTCTTCCAAATACCTTTTCCTTGAAGGGCATTCTGAGTTAATGCAGAAATCATATGGTCTCTTCCCCTGTCTGATCATCTTTAATCTAGGATAACTACATTCCTTGCAGATCTCTCCTGGTTTCGGCAAGGCATATTTTGGCATTGAGAAAGTTGTTTTACATTCAGGATATTTATTACACGCAACAAAATAACTCTTAAATCTTTTATTATATAATATTCTCAAATCCCCTTCTTTACACTTAGGACATTTTCCTATTATACTTGCTTTGTTTCTTGTTTCTATATTTGCTTCTGCTAATTCTTTTCCAATATCTAATTCATGTTTTTTGAATTTTTCCAGTATTTTTAACAAAATTACTTTGTTTTTTTCAACGATTTCTTTTTCTGTCTTCTTTCCCTCCTGGATTAATTCTGTTTCCTCTTCGAATTCTCTGGTTAATTGTTCATCAATTATTTCAGGAGAATATTTTTCCAGAGTTTTTATTGTTCTAATTCCTAATTCGGTGGCCTGTATGCTTTGTTCCGTTATATATTGGCGATCGTATAAAGTATCTATAATATTTGATCTGGTTGCCTTTGTTCCTAGATGTCTTGATTCAAGTTCCTTAACTAACGACGCGGGAGAATAACGTCTTGGGGGCTGAGTTTCTTTTCCATACATATCAAATTTAGGTTTTAATATCTCTTGTCCTTTCTCTAAATCCGGAAGCTCAATTTCTTTTAAATCAACATAAGGAGCATAATATTTATGCCATCCAGGATAAGTTGTTAGAATACCCTTGGCAATAAAAATTTCCTTATTACAATTAATCTCAACATTTAATGATTTACGTTTAGCCGGTTCTGCATAAGTCGCAAATGTTCTCTTGGAAATTAAATCGTAAATTTTAAAATCTCTTTCTTTTAATTTTTCCGGTAATTCTCCGGTTATAATTATTGCTGGGTGTGCAGGATCTGTTTTCTTTCCATTATTCGGTATTAATTTAGTTTTTAACAATTCTTTTACTAAACTTTTATATTGTGAGTTAAGTAATTTTGTAAATATTTCCTTGATATCTATAGAACTAGGAATCTGCTGTGAACTTGTTCTTGGATAACTAATAAGTCCATTAACGTATAAACTTTGTGCAATCGCCAATGATTCTTTAGGGTTTATTCCAAAATTTCTATAAGCTTCCAGTTGTAATGTTGTTAAATCAAATGGAAATGGAGCTTCATGAGTTAATTCAGATTCTTTAATTTCACCAACAATTGCCTTTTTCCCCTTAACATTCTTTAATACTTTTTCAGCTTCTTCTTTCTTCCAAAATTCATTGGTTTTATGCCAAGCAATAATTTCTTTTTTATCTGCTAATCCTGTCAAGGAAATTTGCCAATAAGGAACAGGTTTAAACGCTGAAATTTCCTGTTCTTTTTCAACAATCAGGTTTAAAGTTGGTCCTTGAACCCTTCCAATTGATAAAACCTTGAATCCGTTAGTAGCTTTTTTCATTGATAATGTTAAAGCTCTTGATAGATTAATTCCCCATAAAAAATCCAGATTGTGTCTTGTTTCTCCCGCATAAATTTGTCCGAAATCAAGGGTTTTAAATTTATTTTCATAAGAACTAACCAAGTCTTTTTTTGTTAATGTACTAAACTTCATTCTACTAGCATCGTTTTTCTTAGCTATAAATCTTAGAACATTAAAACCAAGCAGGCTTCCCTCATCATCAAAATCAGTGCATATTGTAAATTCTTTTGCTTCCTTGACTAATTTTTTAAAAGTATCAATATAATCCTTCGTATATTTAGCAAACTTATTTACTTCATATATAGGAACCCAGTCATAATTTGTTATTGGATAAACCCAGCCCTTTCCATCAATTTCCTTTAATCCAAATAAATGACCGACAGCACATCCAACAATTATTTTTTTTCCTTTATGGGTAATTTCATAATAGGGAATTTTTTTATTAACTTTTTTAACAACTTTATCATCTGCAAGAGCGGTTGCTATTTTTTCTGCACTCTGTGGCTTCTCAGCGATTAATAATTCTGTCATTTATATTAAAATCAAAAACAAGGTATAAAAATCTTTTCCTGTTAAATTATTTAAGTTTTCTTAATTCTTCTATTCTTTTTTTAGAATCTATTGAGTTATTAAATATTTTCCAGAAAATCCTAGAAAGCCATTCGACCCATTCTTTATCTTTAATCGTGTAATAAATAAAAACTCTTTTGTTTAATTCATTTATTTTCCCGGTTGGTTCCTTGATCTCTTTAATTCGGACTATTTTGTTGTCTATTATAAATGCTCTAAGGGGTTGTTCATGATGTCTTATTTCTATAAGTTCCTTCCCATATTTAAAATTCAGAGACAATATTTTTTCGATATTTTCCAAAGAAGCCATATCTACTCTAGAAATTATTTTTATGGGGGTTTTATTTTTAACTAATTTTTCTACTGTATTAAACAAATCAATCTTATTGCTCTTGCTATTTATCCAAGAAAGATTTCCGGAAAAGATTAGAATTTGTTTCTCTGTTTTTTCTAAATAATTCTGAAATTCTGATAGGTCTATTTTGTCTTCAGATTTTTGTTTTTCTATAGTTACTTTCTTGTTTTTATCATCAACATGCTGAAAGATATCAAATGCTGAAAAATCTTCTTTTCTTTTAAATGTCTCTATATCTTTCAAAAGTTTTTCTTGAAACATAGAATTACTTAGTTTCTCTATACTAGACCAATAAGCTATTTTTAATGCTCCTCTGGTTCCTTCTCTAAATGTCCTGACTGAAATAGTTCCGAATTCTTTTGAAATAAAATCTAAGTATCTATCTGCAGTTCTCCAATTTTTACCGATATGCTGTGCAACTTCATTAATGCTTCTCGGTTTCGAATAAACAAAATCATTTACTTTTTTAATAATTTGGTTGTCTAGCATAAGCTGTCTAAATCTTAAAAATTTATAAGTCTTTTGATATATACAACTCTATTGACAAATTTTAGACAAAAAGAGGTATATAGTTTACAAGTATCTAAATAATTATGAAATCCTTAGTTTACAAAAATGGTTATCAGATTAAAGAGGATATTTGTCTCTTTTGTCCAGATTTAATAAAAATGGACAATGAAATAAGAACATGGACTAGAAGTGGAACAAGTGATCATTACTACGACTGGACAGAAGATTGGGTTGGTGTAGAATATCATCCTATAGAACCATTTTACGAATTTAGTATAACAAGTTCCAAGGAAGATAGAGAAAAGATATTAAATCATATCGACAGTTCCTATGATGAATTTTTACGGTCAAAAAATTCTGATTTAAAAAATATTCTATATAAAAAGATTAGTTTACAAAAACCTGTACAAAAAATTGATTTCAGTCAGCATACAGAGGGTATTGTAAATAATTTATTAAAATTTTATAAGGAACAGTTAGAGAAAAAGAAAAAAGATGCGAAGATTATTTTAACTGAGTGCCTTGATATTGATGAATCAGGACTAGTAAAATCTGTTTCTCAAAAGACCCAAGAACTCGTGAAAATGGGGTATCCGTATCATAGAGTAAGTGAATCATATACTCCTGCTGGAACGAAATGTCATGTTGCCTGTTGGCCATTTGGAGAGTTTAAAGATTTAGAAATGTTTTATGAAAGGTTTTATGAAAAAATTCACTTATCTCATCTTACAAATATTATTAAAAAATATAATAATTTATTTGATGAAGTCAATCTGTTTGATGAGATTAAAAAAACAAAAATAAGTCTGAAGGCAAAACAAGCACGTTTAGTAATAAACTAATTTATTTTTAAATTTCTATTATTTTTCCTTCGCTTCCAACGTTAATAACTTTGGTCTTCCCTAATTTTTCTTCTATGCCTGAAGCTTCATGAATATGACTGCAAATCAGAATATCTGGCTTGAATTGTTCAACAGCTTTTCTTATTCCTCTGCTTCCTTCTCTGACAACAGGATGTCCTAATTTTCCCATTTTAGTTCCCTTAGGATGGACATGAGTTACCATAACTTTTTTTGTGCTGTCCTTAACTCTTTCAAATCCTTTTTTTAATAAAGAAAATATTTCATTCTCTGAAATCTGATGTATTCCAATGTTATTTCCAGAGCATCCAAATATTCCAACATCATTATATTTAACAGAATAACCATGCAGGTTTGTTATCCCATAAAAATCTGCCATAAAATCAGCGGTTGCCATACTTTCGTGATTTCCTGGAACAAATAAGACTCTTTTCTTTTTTTGAAGAAACGGGCTAATGACTCCGGGAAGGGATTCATCGTCTCCAACTATATCTCCGGCTAAAACTACGAGGTCGACTTTTTCTTTTTCTGCCCTATTTGCTAGTCTTCTGGCTGCTGAAATGTCTCCATGTATATCTCCTGCCGCTAATATTTTCATATTTCTATAATTACAAATAAGGTTTATAAAGTTATATTAATTTTAATTACTATGGATAAATTCAAAGTTTGCTGGGTTTGCAAGACAAATTTATCAAATAGAACATGCAGATTCTGTGGAAATAATGTCTGCATGGGTTGTACTGTAAAGGGAATCTGTAAGAAATGTCTGCCTAGTGCTTAATTACCTTAAACCCCATATATTTTTGCAATACGCTTGGAATTTTTATGCTTCCATCTTTTTGCTGGTAGTTCTCTATTATAGCCACTAAAATTCTTGAGGTTGCCATGGCCGTATCATTTAACGTATGTAAAATTTTCCTTTCTCCGTCTTTATATTCGCATTTTATATTTAATTTTCTTGCCTGATAATCTGAACAATTGGACAAAGAAACAATTT
>CAZSJV010000006.1:0-17908 GCA_964607255.1 Candidatus Woesearchaeota archaeon
GCTAGTCTTTACGCAAAAGAGAAAGTTTTTGAAATATCTAAAGAATTGGCACAGGGGGGTTTTTGCATAATTAGTGGCTTAGCAAGAGGTATTGATGGTCAAGCTCATGGTTCGGCCGTTAAAAATGGGGGGAAAACAATAGCAGTTCTTCCTTTTTTGTCTGATAGAATTTACCCGCCTGAACACACCCAGTTAGCAAAGGAAATTTTATTTAGCAAAGGAGCCTTAATATCAGAAAATTTTTTCCCGGGTAAAAGTTTTGATCGCCTTTTATTTACCAATAGGAATAGGATAATAAGTGGGTTGTCAAAAGCAGTTTTAATTGTGGAAGGTTCACAAAAAAGCGGTTCTCTTTCACAGTATAACCATGCAAAAAGGCAAAATAAAATTATTCTAACACTAAAACCAATCGAAGATCATGAGGGAGCATACTTACCAAGAAAAATAATTGAGGAGGGTGGAGTAGGAATTACTTCTGCAGAAGAGATAATTAAAATATTAAATTCGCCATTCTCTTAATCAGTATTAAAAGTATACAAAATCAGACCATTCGCTTAATTTGTCTTAAGCGCACTTCTTATGAGTAAAGGTATTGATTAGAAATTTTTAGCCTACATTAATGTTAATCGAATAAAATAAACAAGTTTTGAGTAATCTTTTATAAAATCCATTTTCATCAAAACTCTCTATTGCTTCATAAACTTGTAACCTATCATATTTTTTAAGTAAATCATAACACTTCATTAATCCGTTATGATACCCGTCCAAAAATTTATTTGCCATTATATTAGATAACTCCTCTTTATTTTTGGCATTAATCAAATCTTCAATCATCTGACCAAAAGCAGGATCTTTTAAAATTTCCTCCAAACCCAATTTTAGATCGTCCTTTATTGCAGTAATAATTACTCCATTAGTATCTAATTCAACCATAATATCAAATATATCAAAAATATTATAAAACTAACTTTTATCAGTGATTAAAACTTTTAAACACTATATTTATATACAAGATTTACCTAGGTTATTTTATCAAAAGGAGGTGCTTTAATGGCAAATACCTGGCAAACTATAGCATTAGTTCTTGTCGTTGTAGGTGGCTTAAATTGGGGTTTAGTTGGTTTAGCTAACTTTAACCTTGTAGACACCATATTTGGAGCGGGTTCAACTCTTGCAACAATCGTTTATGCACTTGTAGGAGTTTCTGCAGTTTATGCTGCTTTCTTCGCATTTAAAAAATAAATTTTTCTTATTTTTTTCTTTTTTTATTTTTGATAAAATTTTTAATTATTGCTTAAAGGTTTTTAGCTATTTTCTACTACATTATATTTTTCATTAATTATATCATTAAAGAAATCTTTTTGTTGAATCAAGCTTTCAAGATTTGGGCATTCTTCTTTTTTTGCTTCATGAGCTAGTATACACGGTCTCCTTAATAATTTACATCTATGGTTTTGTGGATTTTTCTTATCAACCGAGATATGTTTACATTTATAGAGATTAATTACATCTTCTACCGGGTTATATACCTCGAAGTCTGGTTCCGTTTCTCGAAGAGTATTTAAGAAATCTAATGCGCTACTGAAATACTCGATATAGTAAGAATTGCCTACAGAATCCACCCTATAATACCCGTGATCTTCTTCGCTTAAATGTTTAAAGCTTCCAAAAATATTGTTATTCAACCTCACAGTATAGCCTATTAATATGTCTTTTATTTTTGGGGGGTCCTTTATTAAACGCCTCTCAGAATAATAATCAATATCTTCTAAAATCTCTTCTTTAAAGTGACCTTCCAAATGAATTGTTTCTATATAAAATAAAAGGATATTTAACTCGTTTAGTAAGGAAGGGTCTGGAGGTGAATTACAACCATAGTTTTTTATTCTGCCCTCAATAAAAGAACAGAATTTTTTTAACTTGTTATCGTATTCGTTCCAGTCTA
The DNA here is from genome assembly GCA_964607255.1 of Candidatus Woesearchaeota archaeon. Lineage (GTDB taxonomy): Archaea > Nanobdellota > Nanobdellia > SCGC-AAA011-G17 > GW2011-AR20 > GW2011-AR20. The sequence goes on from CAZSJV010000006.1 coordinate 1,946, forward strand.
TGTTCTTTTGTTTAAACTCTATTTCTTCGTTATTGTCACTCATTTTATAGATTTTAATAAATGATTAAAATATTTAAGCTTTATTGTAGAGAAACATTTATATAATCTTGAAAATATTAAGGTAATATGGTTTTTTGGTTCTTTAAAAAAAAGGATGATCATGAAATTCACAAATTAAAAGAGAATTTAAATCACTCTTTCTCGAATATTAAAAACGATATTCAGTCTGTACATAATGTTTTGAAGCATTTTAAGGAAAAACATGAGAGACATGATGAAAAACATAATCTGCATAATGAAAGATTTAACAAAATTGAAGATCAAATATCTAGAATATATGAAATTTTAGCTCAAAATAACCGTCATAGTTCTGAACGTTCAATCGTTCATGAACGTTCAAGAGCATTCAAGCGTTCAGATCAATCGTTCATGAACGTTCAATCGCTCCAAAACTTAAAAGAAAACCTTACTCCTGCTCAAAAAAGGATTATACAATTGTTAAATTTAGCGGAAATTCCATTAGAATATCAGGATCTAGCTAAAGAATTAAAGATTAATGTAATAACTGTAAGAAGGCATATTAACGATATCAAAAGGGTGGGCTTCGATATCAAGGAAAAGATGAATGTTGATACAAAAAGGAAGGTATTTTTCATAGAAAATGGGCTTAAGAAGGCTATTCGTAGTAAAAAATGAGGGTTAAATGATAGTTTTTGGTCTATCTAATTATAAAAAGTGAGAGTTCATTCATAACAAAAGTATACTTAAATTAATAGAGACGGTATAAATTCTACTTAATTACTAAAAAAGAGGGTGATTTCTTGGATAAATTTTGATTAAAATGATCTTTAAAAAAAATAGGTTTATCAAAAAAGAGAGGTAGTTATTGGGGTAAAGAAAAAGTGAGGGTTAAGAGCCTTATTCGGTTAAAAGAATTACCTGAAAAATGGGTTAATTTTCTGGTTTCTCGATGGTATTTTTAGGAATTTGCCTTAGTTCGAGCAACCTAGAAGCCATATTTAGCTCTCTAAAATCCTTCCTGACATAAAGTAGAGTTTTCTTATTAAACAGCCTTTCTTTATCGATGGGGATGCCTTTATTCATTAAGTTGGTTATATGGTTACGGGCAGTAGCCTCTGTAAGGTTAAATTTGTTGGCTATATCCTTATAAGTGACCTTTCCAAGCTCTTCCTCAATATGGTAAATTGCCATGAAAACAGAGAATTCCATGTCTGTCAATGATCTAAATTTGTTTTCCAACAGAATTCTTATAGGTTTTTCAGAAGTTCCATCGGAAATGGCTTCCGTCGTGAAAGCATTGTTGATGATTGTTGATGATTGTTGATGATGATTGATGACCCGCTCATTTCCAGTGGAGATATTAGCATTTTGTTCTTTTTTAGAATTAATAAGCTCATTTTGCTCTTTAATTTGAGTTTTTAAGGCTAAAATCTCATTATTTTTCAATAACACATACCTTTTAATCTTTTCTAGCTCTGACCTTAAAAAATCCATATCTTCCTTGACCTTTTTGAAGGAATTTATTAGCTTTTCCTGAAAATTATCTATCATTCGGTCTAAAGAGCACGATAAATATAAAAATATTTTCAATTTATAAAAACAAAAACAATATATAATACTTTGTTCTAATAATTTACAGGTGATATATTGACGAGGGTAAATTTCCAAACTAACATTGGTTTCTTTCTTGTTTTGTTGAGTATTGTTATTGTGGCATTCATAGAGGGTGCTGCTTTAAAGGATGCATTAACCAAATCTCATGTTATATCTGGGGGAGAGATTCAACTTATTTCATTTATGATTATATCTGTTTTCATGATATTAATCTCAACATTAAAACCAGATCGATTAATATTATTTTCATACTCGGCCATGACTCTTGGCTTGATACTAATTACCACGGCATTGTTTGATGAATCTTTTTTAGCCTCACAATCAATTAAAACGACCGAAGTGATTATAGGATTAATAATGATCTTAGCTGGTTCATATATGGTTAAAGGATTAAAATTAAGTATACAAGAACAAGCGGTTGTAAAAGATGAACTTAATTATTATAAGAAGTAACAATCTTTCAGTAACTATGCTTATAAGTTTAATTTAATTTCTTTACATATATCTTAACCATTATAATGAAAACCAAGAATGTATATAAACAACCTTACTTTATTTTTCTATGAAATGGATCGTGAAATGAAGATTTTAAGGATAATGAAAAAAGACGGCGTTAATTGGGTTGAAGCTGAGAAAAAACAAAGGCAGATTAAAACATTAAAAGAATTTATTTAACCAATATATTCGTTTACGTTTTTCTTTTCTTTTACAAGCTTTGGCATGGGTATATGTGGCGGTAAATTGATATCCTGAGTTAACTGCAATGCCTTTATATTTGATTTGGCTAAGATTGTATTGAATAAGCCCTGCATTATTTCTGGAGGTAATTTCTTGTCTTTCTTCCATTCCTTCACTATATCTTTCATTTTTTTTGGTTCTTCTAAATAAAGCAAATGGCCCTCTATTTTTACCTTGCCCACTTTAGGCTCGTAATTTAATAGAAATTCAAAGTCAAATCTTAATACGTCCTGTTTCTTATCTAAGTTAACCTGATCCTCAATAACGTCCTTTATATTCATTTTATGATTTATACTCATATTTCCTGAGAACTTAGTATCCTCTATGTTTCTTTCTGCGTTTATCCTATCAAAATTGAATCCTATGAATGGCATTTTAATCAATATCATTCATAAACAAATATATTTAAAGATTGTGTTTTGGTGTTAACCGAATGATTTTTATATATACTTTAATAAAAATTTAATATGTCTGAGGTATCCCAAGCAAAAAAAGAGAAAATAAAGGAAGAGGTTTTAAGAATAATATATGAAAACTATCCTAATTTTCTTTATACTTACCAGGTAGCAGAGCATTTGATACGGGATGATGAATTTATTTTAAGTTTACTTAATGAATTAAAAAATAAGGAACTTGTGACATGCATAAGTGAAACTACTGGAAGAAATATTAAGAGAAAATGGGGTTTTACAAAAGAGGTTTATGAGAAATATAATGAATTATCCTCTAGTTAATTTTTTTAATAAATCTTTTTTTCCTTTCCACTCCAGTGCATTTTTAAGAACTTCCTGGATTGTGCTTACAGGAACTATCTTAACTTTATTCTGATCTTCCTTTCTTAATAAAACATCTTTTTCATTTGCTTTTGGAATTATTACTGTTTTAATTCCGGCTTCGATTGCAGCGTCTATTTTTGCATTTATTCCACCGATTGCTAAAACCTCTCCCCTTACACTTAAGCTTCCTGTCATGGCAACATCTTGCTTTACAGGAATATTCTTTAAAGCTGAAATAATCGCTGTAGCAACAGAAATACTTGCACTATCTCCTTCAACTCCCGTATCTGCTGTCTGTAAGAATTGTACGAATATATCATACTTTTCTTTTATATCTTCACCAAAGTGTTTAAGTATAATTGCTGAAACATTTTTTATTGCTTCTTTTGCTATTTTTCCAAGCTGGCCTGTTGCAATAAATTCTGTTTTCCTTCCTCCCGGCGTAACTTCTGACTCTATTGGAAGAACAATCCCTGAAAAATGATCTTCTCCACCCATTACCGCAAGACCATTAACCTTCCCGATTAAAGTTCCTTGTGTTATAATAACTTGATAGCGTTTTTTCTGTTCTATATATCTATCTGCCATTTGTTGTTCTAAGGTTCTTGCTAGTTTCATTGCTTTTTCTATATGAACAGGCTCAACATATTTTGAATTTTCTTCGAGAGCAATGTCCCCCGCAGCTCTTATTAATCCTCCAAGTTCCCTTAATCTTAAAGTTAATTTTCCAGATGTGTTGCTGCGTCTTCTTGCCTCTTCAATAATTTTTAATACAGCACTTCTTGTAAAATGGGGAATTTTTTCATCTTTTACAACTTCCTGAGCAACAAATTTAACAAACATATTTCTGCTTTCAATATTATCGTCTAATTCATGATCCATATAAACTTCATAGCCATATCCCCTAATTCTTGAGCGCAAAGCAGGATGCATATTTCTAATTGTTTCTGGATTTCCTGCTGCAACTAAAACAAAATTACACGGAACGGGTTCGCTCCTTGTCATTGCTCCAGAACTTCTTTCGCTTTGTCCTGTAATTGGAAATTTTTTTTCTTGTAATGCTGTAAGTAATTCCTGCTGCGATTTTGGTGTTAAATTAGCAATCTCATCTATAAATAAAACCCCGCCGTTTGCTCTATGAATCATTCCGGGAATTAAACGCTCATGTGCTGGTGTGCCAAAACCACCAGACTGCAATGGATCGTGTAAAACATCCCCAAGCAATGCTCCCGAATGGGCTCCCGTTGCATCAATAAATGGTGCTTTGTCTACTGTTGAGCTGTCTATTAACAATCTTGGGGCTCCTGTTTCACTTGTTTTTATGTTAACCCTTTTATTTAAATTAATAAAAATAACAAATGCTCCCAAAAATATCATGCTCCCGATTAAAGATGCTGCAGCCATTATATCTCCATAATATTTTCTTATTAACCATGGGGCAATCATTGTTAAAATTAATAAAACAAAAAAAATAAGATTTTGATTTTTTAAAGAAGACATTTCCTGCAGTTTTGCTTTTGCTACCATTTTTCTTCCCTGTCCTCTTGCAACCATTCTTATTAAAGGAATATTTTCATCGGCTGCATTTGGGAAAGACAGAACATCAACTAATTTTTCTTTTGGTAATAATTCTGCCAGAGCTTGTCCGACTAAAGATTTTCCAACTCCTGGCTGCCCGATTAATAATAGATGTCTGCGTTGTTTTGCTACTTTTTTGACTATATTAACGGCATCTTGCTGGCCCACGATTTGATCAATTATTTTATTTGATACCTTTAGTTCAGAAGTTGTCTTAAAATTCATAATTTCCATCTTCGAATATAAAATAAATAAAATTTTAAGGTTTATATACCTTTAGAATTAAATTATTTCTTCTTCTGCAACAACAATAAAATCGCCAACCGCAACAACAGCAGTATACGGTATTAATGGATTACCGGATTTATCCTTCTCTAACTCCAAACCTTCGCAATAGCCTGTTGGATTTCTTACAACAACATGAATTAATTCTCCTGTTCTTGTTTCAAATGTTAAATCTCCGACTTCACCAAATCTCTTTCCAGATTTAGTTACAATTAATTTACCCATTAATTGTTTAGAATTAAATTTTTTATCCTCACTTGTCATTTTTTGTTGCCTCTTTTAATTCTTAAGTAACAACTTATTTATAAATCTTGTGTTTTTTCGAGGAAATTTTAATTTTTGGTTAATTTTTTAAGTTTTTGTTTATTTTTAGTATTATGGAAACAAAAATTATCAATAAAAATACAAAATTGGGAGAATTGGTTGAAGAATAGGTTGTAGAAATCGGTGGCATTTCTTATGAAAATCAAAAAGAGATTGGTTTAGTTGTTTATACAGGTAGAACAAGATTTGGAGTAAGTTTAATAGCAATAAGAACTTCTAAAAATCAAATTTCAATTAAGTCTTATTTTAGAGTTCCCCAAGTTCCTAGCTACAAAGAGGTTATTGTAGAAGGAAATGATTGTTTTTCTTACTTAGGGGGCAAAAGAAATTATAATGAACATGATAAAAGATTAGTAAACGTCGGACTATAACCCCCCACACCCCTATTGCTTCTGGAAACGAATTAAAGTTAATATTTCTAATGGAGATTAAATCGGGTTTCTTTTATATGTTTTAATAATAAATTCTTTTTTATTTTTATTATAAAAATCATATTTGTTTTAGAATCAAGCTTTTTTAATTGAATTTTTGGTTTTTAAGCTTTAATTCTTCAAAATTTTGGGGTTTTACATTTTTTTATTTTTATATTATATTTTTAAGTTTTTCTATTATATTATATATATTATATATAAATTATTTTTTATTATATATATTATCTTATTATATATATTATCTCTACTCGAAACCAAGGTTTTTAAACAAAAATATGTACTCCATATGAAATAGAGGTCATGGTCTGTATTTTTTAGTATATGAATATTTAAATACGAGTTTTCTTTAGCATTTTAAAATGGGTGGTAAAGATCTTAACAAATTCTTTGAAAATTATATAAATACTCCCCTAATTTTTGAAAATAAAAAATCTTTGCAAGGTAATTATACTCCCGAAACGATTCCACATAGAGATGAACAGATAGAACAGCTTGCAAGCATACTAGCTCCAGCACTTAGAACGGAAAAGCCAAGTAACCTCTTTATTTATGGTAAAACGGGCACGGGAAAGACATGCGTAACCCAATATGTTATAAATCAGATAATGAACGTTTCGAAAGAGAAAGGATTAAAATTAAAATCTTATTATTTAAACTGTAAACTAAAAAGTGTAGCAGATACGGAATATAGGCTAATGGCACAATTGTGCAGAGCATTTGGAAAAGAAGTTCCATCCACAGGTTTGCCAACGGAAGAAATTTATCGTACGTTTATTAATGCAATCGACAATGAAAAACAATTAATTGTTCTGGTTTTAGACGAAATTGATCAGCTTGTTTCAAAAGCAGGAGACTCTATATTATATAATTTAACAAGAATGAACTCCGAACTAACCAAATGTGAGGTTACAATAATTGGGATATCTAATGACTTAATGTTTACAGACAATTTAGATCCAAGAATTAAATCAAGTTTGTCAGAAGAGGAACTTGTTTTTGCTCCTTACAATGCATTGCAATTACAAGATATTTTGAGGCAAAGAGCGCAATTGGCATTTAAGAAAGGGGTCGTTGAAGAAGGAGTAATTGAAAAATGTGCTGCATATGCCGCCAGAGAACACGGAGATGCAAGAAGGGCCTTAGAGTTGTTGAGAGTTGCAGGAGAGTTATCTGAAAGAAGCAACGAAAAAAAGATAAAAATAGAACATTTGGACGCGGCTGAAGAAAAGATAGAACGCGATAGGATATTAGACATTGTAAAAACGCAACCAAAACAATTTCAGATCGCTTTGTATAGCATATTAAAAGTTTGTGATGAAAACAACAAAGTTTTTACAGGAGATATTTACGATCATTATAAAAAGATCTGCAATAATGTTAGTATAAAACCCCTAACACAACGAAGACTTTCTGATATCATTGCAGAATTTGATATGCTTGGAATCATAAACGCAAGAGTAATTTCAAAAGGAAGGTATGGGAGAACAAGGGAAATTACCATTGCAATTCATCCTTCAACATTTCCAAAGGTAGAGGGAATATTAAAAGAAGGATTGGGATTATGAATGAGATCATTAACGAATTTTTGAAAAATGGATATCTATTAAGCCCCGAATTAGCCAAGACTTTAAAAAATTCAGATTATAAAGAGTTTTTATCCAAGATTAATAAGGAAAAAAGCAAATCAATCTTTCTTAATGAGGATATTAAAAAAATTTTGGATGTAAAAAACGGATTTGTTAATATAAACTGGAATGAATTTGATAAGGCAAGAGTTTTATTTGAAAAACAAAAGGAGAAAAATATTTATCAGCTATTTTTGAATATATTAAATCAGGAATTTGATACAAAGGTAGTAAATGAGAAAGAAAATAATTACGTAGAAGAGATAGACGAGCCAGAAGAAGAAAATTCTTTAATTATTTTAAGAAATTATGATGATTTAGAAAAAAAACGAGACGTAGAATCGTTCACAAACTATTTTAGAATAAGATATGAGACACTAAAAAATATTTTAGTTAATAGACCCGAATTGCAAAACACGATTTCCATAAATAGACTTTATAATAAATCAGAGTATGAAAAAGTTGTTGTTATCGGAATCGTTAGCGATAAAAGAACAACAAAAAATGGGAATATTTTGCTCACATTAGAAGACCCAACAGGAATTGTGAATGCTGTTTTTAATAAAAATAGATTACAATTATTTAGTGAGGCTAATGATACCCAATTAGATGAAGTCATTGGTGTAAGCGGATTAAATGGGGATAAAATAATATTCGCAGATAATCTTTACCTACCAGATATTCCTACTAATAATCCTTTAAAGAAATCAGATGAAGACGTCTATGTTGCATTTACTTCAGATATGCAGGTTGGTAACAAGTTGTTTTATGAAAAAAATTTTTTAAGATTCATTGACTGGTTAAATTTGAAATATGGAAATGAAAAACAAAAAGAAATTGCAAAAAAAGTAAAATATTTATTTATTCCAGGAGACGTTGTTGAAGGCGTAGGAGTTTATCCTGGGCAAGAAGAAGACCTTTTAATCCAGGATATATACAAACAATATGATAAATTTGCAGAATATTTAAGTAAAATAAGAAAAGATATTAAAATAATCATCAGCCCCGGAAATCATGATGCAATTCAGATTGCAGAACCACAGCCAGCATTTGATAAAAAATTAGCCCCAGCACTTCACGAACTTCCGAACGTATACTTTACAACAAACCCAAGTTTAGTTAATATTGCTTCAACAAAAAATTTCCCCGGATTTAATATTTTGATTTATCATGGATATAGCTTTTTTTATATTGTTGAGAATGTGGAAAGTGTAAGAAAAGCAGGTAGAATAGATCGCCCGGACTTAATAATGAAGTATCAGTTACAAAGAAGACATCTCGCACCAAGTCATTCCTCTACATTATATTTACCAAGTTCAAAAGAAGATCCGTTAATCATTGAAAAGATTCCTGATTTTTTTATTAGCGGACATTTACATAAAACCATTGCCGCAAATTACAGGGGTATTACAACGATGAATTGTAGCTGTTGGATAGGTCAGACAGAAGACCAAGAAAGAAGAGGAATAACTCCAGATCCGTGTAAAGTAATTTTAGCAAATTTAAAAACAAGAGATGTTAAAATATTAAATTTCAAAGAAAATGAATGACAAAATAAAAGAATATTATAATGAAATTGAAAGAAAGGTTAACGATGTTTACGAGTTAGCAGAGAAAGCTCGTTATCTTGGCTACGACCCGATAAACCATGTTGAGATTCCGTTGGCAAGAAATATGGCGGAGAGAGTAGAGGGATTAATAAGTTCTGTAGCACCACAAATTAGAGGCTCTGGAGTTGTTCAGAGGATAGAGGAGCTTGAACAAAAATATGGGAAATTAGATTGGAGGGTTGCTCTTATCGTTAGTTTGGAAGTTGCACAGGAAAAATTCTGCAGATTCAAAGACAAGCATAATGCAATGGAAACAGGGATAAGAGTAGGATTAGCATATTTATCAAACGGAATCGTTTCAAGTCCATTGGAAGGGTTTACAGAACTAAAAATTAGAAAGAGAAGAGATGGGAAAGAATATTTCGCTTTGATGTTTTCTGGCCCGATAAGAAGCGCGGGTACAACAATCACCTGCGGAAGTATTCTGGTAGCGGATTATATTAGGAAAAATTTTGGTTATCAAAAATATGATCCCACTGAAAATGAAATAAAAAGAATAATTGTTGAAATATACGATTATCATGAGAGAATCACAAACATACAATATCTTCCTAGCGAGACAGAAATAGATTTTATGATAAGAAATCTTCCTTTGCAAATAGATGGAGAACCGAGTGAAAAGTTAGATGTTAGCAACTATAAGGATCTAGAAAGAGTCGAAACAAATAAATTAAGAAATGGTGTATGTTTGGTTACAGGAGAAGCATTGTGCCAAAAGGCTCCAAAATTCTGGGGAAAAATAGGCCAATGGTATAAAGAATTTGATCTTGAACAATGGGAATTCTTGGATGATTTTGTAAATCTGCAAAAGAAAATAAAGGCAAAAGAAAAAAAAGATGTTCAAACCGAAGATAAACTAAAGCCAGATTTTACTTACATAAAAGATTTAGTTGCTGGAAGGCCGGTATTAACACACCCTTTAAGAGTCGGGGGATTTAGACTAAGATATGGAAGAAGCAGAACCTCAGGATATAGTTCAATGAGCATGCATCCCGCTACAATGCATTTGTTAAAAAATTATATTGCTACAGGTACTCAATTAAGATATGAGCGCCCGGGTAAATCAAGCGCAATGGCACCATGCGATACGATTGAAGGCCCTATAGTTAAATTAAAAAATCATAATGTTGTATTTATCGAAACAGAAGAAGAAGCAAAAAAATTAGCAGAAGAAGTTGAAGAGATATTATTTTTGGGAGATTTTTTGGTAAATTATGGGGAATTTTATAACAGGGCTCATGTTTTAGTCCCGTGTGGTTATAATGAAGAATGGTGGCTTGCTGAATTTGAAAATAATGTAAAAAACAAATACGGAAATTTTGATTCGGATAAAGTAAGCTCTGATTTAGGAATTGATATCGAATTTTTAGAGACATTGTTAAAAAAATCGACTACAAAAATTAATTTTGATATTGCAAAAGAAATTTCATTGCTTTACAAAACCCCATTGCATCCAAGATGGACCTATCATTGGAACGATATTACTAAAGATCAATTTTTAAGTTTGGTATCTTGGATAGAAAAAGGAAAAGTTGTCGGAAATAATATTGTCTTGCCATTAACTTATGAAATAAACTTGGATCTGAAGGAGATTGATGGAAAAAGAGTTTTAGAATTATTAGGAGTTCCGCATGAAGTTGTATTAAACGAAAATGTTGTAATAAAGGATGATGATGCCCGTGCTTTATTATTTACATTAAATGATTTAGATTTAAATTTGGATTATGATAATGTTTTAGAGATAATAAATAAGAATTGTAAGGCTGAAATAAGAGACAAGTCTGGAACATTTATCGGGGCCAGGATGGGAAGACCCGAAAAAGCAAAATTAAGAAAGCTTACGGGAAGCCCGCATGTTTTATTTCCTGTAGGAGATGAGGGAGGAAGATTAAGAAGTTTTCAATCATGTCTGGAAAAGGGAAAAGTAATTGCACAGTTTCCATTATATTATTGTGAGAAGTGCGGATTAGATACAATTTACCCAAGGTGCGAATCATGTGATAATTTTACAAAGAGAAAATATTACTGTAACAAATGTGACAAGATAATTGATGAGGAGAATTGTGAAAAACACGGTAGAACATCGTTATATGTTACAAAAAGTCTTCCAATAAATCATTATTTTAATAAGGTATTAGAAAAATTAAATATAAAAGAATATCCCGATTTAATAAAAGGAGTAAGAGGGACAAGCAATGAGGACCATACTCCTGAAAATTTGGCTAAAGGAATATTAAGAGCAATTCATGGTTTAGCTGTTAACAAAGATGGCACTGTAAGATACGATATGACTGAAATGCCTATAACCGCATTTAAACCAAGAGAGATTGACGTTTCTATAAAAAAATTAAAAGAACTCGGATACGAATATGATATTTATAACCAGCCAATAATCGATGAAAACCAATTAATAGAGATTTTTCCTTCGGATGTTATACTACCCGCCTGCAAAGAATCTCCTGATGAGGGCTCGGATATAATTTTATTGAGACTTGCAAATTTTATAGACGATTTACTTGAAAACTTTTATCACTTGCCAAGATTTTATAATGTAAAAACAAGGGAAGATTTGATAGGGCATATCATATTTGGATTGGCTCCACATACTTCCGCGGCTGTCGCTGGAAGAATTTTAGGATTTAGCAAAACTCAAGGATGTTTTGCGCACCCCATGTGGCACGCAGCTCAAAGAAGAGACTGTGAAGGAGATGAGGATTGCATAATGCTCGCTCTGGATTGTTTTATTAATTTTTCAAGAAAATATCTTCCAGCTCATAGAGGAGCTACTCAAGATGCTCCGTTAGTTGTAACATCTATATTAATCCCAAGTGAAGTAGATGATATGGTATTTGATTTAGATATCTGTTCAAGGTATCCTTTGGAATTTTATCAGGCAGCAATGCAGTACAAGTGGCCAAAAGAAGTTAAGATAGAACAATTAAAAAATCATTTAGGAAGCGACAGGGAATATTATGGATTTAGATTTACTCACGACGTAAGCGATTTTAATATGGGGGTAAGATGCTCCTCATATAAATATCTCCCAAGCATGCAAGAAAAAGTTTTAGGACAAATTGAATTAGCGGAGAAGATAAGAGCTGTTGATCAGAAGGATGTTGCAAGACTTGTGATAGAAAGACATTTTATAAGAGATATAAGGGGAAACTTGAGGAAATTCAGCACACAGCAATTTAGATGCGTTAATTGCAATGAAAAATACCGCAGACCACCATTAAAAGGAGAATGTATAAAATGCGGAGGCAGAATTATTTTTACAGTATCTGAGGGATTTATTATAAAATATTTACAACCAACATTAGATTTGGCTGAAAAATTTGATCTTCCGCCATATTTAAGGCAGAGTTTGAATTTAACTAAACTAAGAATAGAAAGCATGTTTGGCAAGGAAGATGAAAAACAAGAGGGGTTAGGCAAATGGTTTTAGGTTTTGAAATTTCACATCCGGTAAAAAGAAGATGCATGATCTGCAACGAAATCAAAATTATTCCTTTAAACGTAAGGCCAATATGCAAGGATTGTTTAAGAAGTAGAAAAAACAGAATTCTTTATTATGAAAAACTAGTTCTTTTTATTTTGTTAATCTTGCTTCTGGTTACGATAATTTCTCTATAGAAAGGTTTATAAATTTACTATTTTAAAATAGTAATTATGTCAAGATTAGAATCCTTAATAAAGAAAGTATTCAGGAATCAGTATCTAAAATATTCTTTTTTAGCCAGCACATTATTTTTTGGTTGTGGTGATGATGAAAACCCTGTTAAACCACCAGTAAAAGAACCCGAAAAAATAAGCAGCATAGATAACACGAATAAAGACGGCTATGTAAAATTAGAAGTTGGATCTTCAAGTTTTGATGTTTATACAAAAAATTTAAACAACCAACCATTGAGCAATATAAAAGTTTCTGGGGTTAAATATGGCTCCATATACGGATTTTTAGCAGAAGATTTTAATTTAGGTTACTTAAGCGAGATATATTATACGGGGGGATTTAGTAAAAGTAGCAATTTCCAGAACCTTGAAGTTAAAATGTTTATGAGGGCAAAGGAAAATAATGAAAGAAGGAGAAGAAAATTCCCAGACTTAAGAAATAACACCAATCTGGAATTCTTAGGAACAACATCATTATCGGATTTAAAATCTTTCTATAGAGAATATGACGCTATTTTCAATAATATGAGCCTTCTTGAATTTACAGTTAAGGCAACCGGAGAAAATGCATTCGATTACGTCCTGAGAGCTGCAAAATTTAGAGAAGACATAATAAATAATGCCGAGAGTTATAGTAAAATTATAAATGAAATAACCTCTTTAGTCGGACAGGAATATGATGCTGACGCTTTTTACTTTGATGTTTATAGACATAAATCTTTAAACGTTATAAACCATTATTATGATGAAGGTAAATTATGTACCTTAAAAGGAAAAGTTACAAATTCTAATAATAACCCAATTAACAGTGCTTATGTTAATGTCAATGGTGCACCATTATTTACAAATACAGATAGTAATGGTAATTATACAATTAAATCTTATATCAATTTTTATAAAAACATAACAAAAATGTTAACACCCAATACTTACAATGTCGTGGTAAGTAAATCTGGTTATCAAACTAAAACAACGAGCACGACAATTTCTGCACCAACACCACCATACTATACTTCAACAAAAATGAATTTTCAATTATATCTAATTAACGAACCGCAAACAATTACAATTCAACCAGGACCAAGTGATGGAAAAGATTCTAGGGTTGAAAACGTCAAGAATTCCGAAGGTACATGTTTATTTTATTGCGATGATAATTTTGGAAGTGGAGATCAACTGAATGTTGTTTCTAGAGTTCAAAGTAATGGTATAGAGCATAAATATAGAAGTTATTTACAATTTGATTTAAGTCAAATTCCAAGTGGCGCGACTATTAGTTCTGCAGCACTATACCTTTATGGAGATCCTGCCGCAGACCATAATTCAACATCAAATTTAAATGTAGAATGTAGAGAAGTCACTTCAAGTTGGTTAGAAAATTCAATTACTTGGAATAGTCAACCAAGTTTAGGTGATATTCAGGATACAAAAACAATAAACTATGATGGAAAACCTCTTAGCGCAAGCGATGCTTATTGGGAATCTTGGAATGTAACGAATCTGGTTAAACAATGGAAAAATAACCAAAAACCGAATTATGGATTATCTATTACAACAAGTGATTCGCCGGAATTAAAGTATTGTGAGTTTCAAATGATTAGTAGTGATTATTCTTATAATTCATCTTTAAGACCAAAATTAGTTGTAACTTATACAAAATAAATTTAATTTTTCTTTTTAAAAACCCGAGATATTAAATAGTATATTATTAATGACCCAATAATAGACAGATATATTATCAAAAAATCACCTGGCATTTTTATATCTTCCCCGATTTTCTATCTTTTTTAATCTTTCAATAATTTCTTTATAATGTTTGTTTATTTTATAACCATTTAAAATTTTATTGAATATTTTTTCTGCAATTAAAGGAAAACTGCTTGTTAAGGCATGTTTTAATAGATATAAGTCAACAGCCTTGTCTTCTATTTTATTTGAAAAGAAACCCAAGCCAAAATCTATAAAATAAGGCTTATTATTTTTTATAATGATATTTGTTGTTGTTAAGTCCCCATGAATTATGTTATTGTCATGCATTTTATTTATTTCTTTTCCAATTAATTCAAAATCGAAATGTTTATTGTTTTTTAGGAAATCTTTTAATAGTTTTCCTGAGATAAATTCCATTTCAATAGACATTTTTTTATCATTAACATTAAAAATTCTGGGAACATTCAGGAAATTAATTTTTTGAAGTAAATTTGCCTCTCTTCTTGTTCTGAATCTTCTTAATCTTTCATCAATTTCTTTAATTCTATAATTTTTGGGAATTCTTTCTTTTATTAATATTTTTTTATCAAGTTTTAAGATGGCTTCTGCACCTTGCTTAATTATTTTCATTTTAAAATTTAAATCCCTTCGGCAATTTTCCTTGGAATTTCTTCATTAATTTTTCAGGACTTCCGCCTTTTAACATTTTTAACAATTTTTTGCTCTGTTTGTATTGTTTTAATAAATCTCTTACATCTCCTGTAGAAACACCAGCACCTTTGGCAATTCTTTCAACCCTAGGAGCATCAATTATATCTGGATTTTCAATTTCTTTTTTTGTCATGGACTTCATCATGTGCTCCCATTTATCCAATTTTCCCTCTTGAACTTCGAGCATTTCTTTAGGCATTTTTATCTGCCCAAACCCGGGAACCATTTCCAAAACTTTTGACAACGGACCCATCTTTTTCATGGCTTTCATTTGCTCATATAAATCTATTAAAGATAATTCTCCTTTTTGCAATTTCTCCTGTATGTCTAGAGCCTGCTCTTCTGTGACTGCTTCTTTCGCTTTTTCAAGTAATGCTTCTAAATCCCCCATTCCCAGTAAACGTGAAACAAAGCCCTCTGGATTAAATGTTTCAAGATCATCTACTTTTTCTCCGACACCTATAAATTTGACTTTTGCATTTGTTACGCTTGCACCCGTTAATGCTCCACCACCTTTACCAGTCCCATCCATCTTTGTAATTATAACACCAGTAATATTACATGCATTCTTAAAACCTAAAGCGAGTTTTTCAGCAGCCTGTCCAACATCAGCACTCATTACAAGCAAGTTTTCATCTGCATTAATCTCATGATTTAATTTTTTTAGTTCATCTATTAAATCCTGTGTCAAAGAATCTCTTCCAGCTGTATCAATAATTAAGATATCATATTTAGAATAAAGATTTTCAAATTCTTTATAAATTTTAAGAGGGTTTTTTTCTTTTCTATCAATAAATACAGGGATGTTTATTTTATTGCAAATTTGTTCTAATTGTTCTGGTGCAGCAGGTCTATGAACATCTAAACC
>CAZSJV010000006.1:18008-20610 GCA_964607255.1 Candidatus Woesearchaeota archaeon
TCATCAACAAAGATAGCTTTAGCTATTTTCTTTAATGTTTCCTTCAATGAGTTACCAAGTTTCTCTAATACCATAATAAAAAAACAATAGAAAGAAGCTATTTAAATTTATTTAAAAATAAAAAAATAAAAGCCTTATTTAGCTTTTCCTAAGATCCTAAATACCTTTGTTCCACAACTTGGACAAACACCTTTCATGGCCTTCATGCCATTTTTCATAACAACTTCTTTACCGTCTTTAATTTCAACTTCTTTTTTACAATGCATGCATCTTCCTTTTGTCATTCAACTCTCTCCTCCTTGTAATTATGATTTAATATGTTAAAATTAGCAGGCTTTTAACCCTTATTAAAGCTTTCTATAATATATTTTTAATAATCTTCTCTTTGCTGAACTTATCCAAATCATCATATTTTTGTCCAACCCCAAGGTAGAGTATTGGTTTACCAGAAACATAACTTACAGATATAGCCGCACCGCCTTTTTCATCAACATCGGCTTTTGCTAAAATTATTGAGTCTATCGAAATAGCATTATCGAATTCTTTAACCTGTTCAACGCAATCATTTCCGGTTATGCTTTCTCCAATGAATACCTTTAAGTCTGGTTTGACAACTTTAATTATTTTTTTCATCTCTTCCATCAAATTCTTATTACTATGTTGCCTTCCTGCTGTATCAATCAAAACCACATCTAGATTATGAGATTTAGCATATTTTACGCCATCAAAAGCGACTGCAGCCGGGTCTGCCCCATAATCATGCTTAATTAGTTTAACCTTAAGATTATTTGCATGCTCTTCTAGCTGTTGTATCGAAGCCGCTCTAAAGGTATCTGCAGCAACTAAACAGCATTCTAAATCATTTTTTATCAGTAAATTGGCAAGTTTGGCTATCGTTGTTGTTTTTCCGCTTCCATTAATTCCAACAAAGACGATTATGTAAGGCTCTTTTTTATTTTTTATTGTGCTTATTAAATCAAAATTGCTTTCATTAAGTATTTCTTCAAGACTCTCTTTCAATGAACTTCTAATTAAGTCTTCTATATTGCCCTTTAAAGGAACATTAACCAAATCTATTTTCAGATCTTCCTTAATTTTGTCTATGACTTCAATAGCGACATTATTTTCCATTAAAACAATCTCTAAATCTTCAAATAACTCATTAAATTTCTCTTCATCAATTGTTTTTGTTGTTAATTTCTCAGTTAATTTTTTAAAAAAGCCCTTCTTTTCCCCAGGTTTCTCTTCAGTTTCAACAGGTTTCTTCTCTTTATGAATTTCTTTCTCAATCTTTTCTTCTTTTTCAACAATTTCCTCTTCTACTTTCTTTTTTTTAAATAATCCAAGAAATCCACCCGTTTCCTGTTTAACTTCAGGCTTTTCTTCCTTAACTTCTTTTTCTATAGTTTGCTCTACCTTTGCTTCTTCTTCAGCCTTCTTTGAAAACTTACTTATAGCATCCCTTAGCTTATTCTTTAAAAATCCAAACATATTCTTAAGGAGAAAAAAGCATTTATAAAATTATTCAATATAAGAAACTTTAATAATTTTATTATATTGAAAATACCATGACAGACGGAATAATTACATATGAAGTTCTCTATGATATCTTAAGAAGGGAAAAAACAAGGCAGGAAATACAAAAACTGGATGATAATTTCTTTGATGATATTAAAAAGTATATAGAAAATAAGAGTTCAATACTTAAAGATTTAAAGACAAAATCCAGCATATTTGCACAGAAGGAAATAGAAAAGACGGAAAAAGAACTTATCAATATAAAGAAAATCGTGAAGGATATTTATGAGAAACGCGAGTCAAAGATAACGCAATTGGCTTTATCATCAGCGATAACCAATAAGATGCAGGATATCTCTGGTTTGTTGCATCAGGAAAAGACAATTTTTGATGGTTTAATCAAATTTTTAAAGGAATCTAGGGAAGGGTTATTAAGGGATTTATTAGAAGAAGATAAACCGAAAGTAATAAAAAGCGAACAAGAAAGCATAAAAACAGTTAGAATATTACAACCGATTCCAAGATTTGTCGGGGATGATTTAGAGGAATATGGTCCCTTTGAGGAAGAATATATTGCCTCATTGCCGATAAAAGTTGCGGAGTTTTTAATAAAGAATAGCAAGGCAGAAAAAATATGAAATTACCAAAACAAACCAAAAGATACTGTAAAAAATGCAATAAAACAACATTGCATAAGATTTCAGTAGTCAAAGGAAAAGAAAGAGGATCTCTGAAAAAAGGAAGTATAGCAAGAGCAATGAAACGTGGAAGAGGACAAGGTTATGGTAATAAGGGAAAATGGGGTTCAAAGCCAGCTATTTCGAAGTTTAAGATGACGGGGGCAAAGACAAGCAAGAAAACAAATCTAAAGTTTACATGTGAAGTTTGCAAGAAGTCAAGTTTGCAAAGATATGGTATTAGAACTAAAAAATTGGTGTTGGAGTAAAAATGGAATTAGTAAGAGAACCAAGTTCAAGGTTTATAAAACTAAGATGTCATAAATGCAAGAATGAACAGATTATATTTGGAAAAGCTACTAGCGAGGTAAATTGTTTAGTGTGCAACCAGGTTTTAGCCAGTCCTT
>CAZSJV010000007.1:0-9076 GCA_964607255.1 Candidatus Woesearchaeota archaeon
AGAAAAAATTAATTTGTTATTATCATAATTTTTATCCTCTATTCTAAATTCATTGCAGGTTATTTCAACATCTTTTGGAATTTCAATTATATCAAATGTATTAAATAAGGATGCCTGTAAATTTGTCAATGCATTATCAAAATTAATCAATAATTCTATGGATAATTTCTCTTCCTGGAATGATTTGAATTTAAATGCAAAATTAACAAAAAAGGTAAGGATTATTGCACCCGCTACGATAATAAAAATCCAGTTAAATTGCGTCTGAGATTTCATCTTATCTCAACAAAAATTTTACCATTAACAACTTTATTTTCTAACGTGAATGATAATCTAGAGTTTGCTGTTTTTATACAATATCCATCCTGATTATCTCTCGGAACTAAATTTTCTACAATAAACGAAGTAAAATATTCTGAATCCGCTTTTACTCTAAATTGATTATTTTCTTTTTCAAAACAAACTTCTTTAACATCTCTTGACAATAATAATGGTTTATTCGTTGAGGTTAAAGAGTATATCGCTGTTGAACCAGGATTTTTATAATAAATATCACTAACAGCATCCTGAAAATCTGTCTTGAATCTTATAAAATTTGCCTGTTCATTAAGGCCAGTTAACTTAACAATTTGCTGATACCCAAAGAAAAAGATTAGGGATATCATTACAGCACCCAAGATATAATAAAATACCTGTTGCTGCAACATTCCTCTTTTTTTCATAATTTTAATTTATTTAAGGAATTTATAATTTTTTGCTTTTAAGGATAAACAGTATAAGAATTACTTGTATCTGGTCCTATTTGGTTTGTATTAAGATCAAGGCATTTAATATAATATAATTTTGAACCTGTTAACTGCAATCCATGTAATAAATTATTTGTTGTTACCATCTGTGTTCCCTGGCTGAATTCAAACTTGCTTTCTTTGTCTGAGAAATGACATTCTGCCCGTCTGTCTGTTAAAATATTTAATAGATTACTTTGCTTGTAAACCCTAATTATCTTTGGCTTTCCTCCGACATCAACTTCAAAGCTAATTTTCTTTTCAGCTATTTTATAACTATCGCTACATGTAACGGTTAATTCATAACTCCCATCAGATAAAGTAATATTTTTGTAATGCGTCGTTTGTAATTGAGCCTTTTCCTTTAAGTCATTTACATTCCCACTTCCACCGTATAATGCTCCACTCGATTTATAGCTACATTCTGAATTACCATTATCTTGAACTCCTCCTGTAGTTATTATTTTCAATTCAACCTTATCTGAATAAATCTTTAAATTATCTGGAATTATATTTGTTATACTTAAGTCAGGAGTTGTTGTATGAAATTCTACCTTTGCCGAATCTTCATTACCAGCAATATCCCTGCACCATAAATAATACACATAATCTTTTTCATTTTCTAAAGGCAACTCTGTCTCGTGATTCTTTGCATCTGTTGTCGTAAATTTAATCCCGCTTGGACTGAATGTTAAATCTCCTAATGAACCAACTAAATCTTTTCTGCCACCAGCATAATAACATGTTGCTTTTCCACTTTCAGCACCCGCCTCTGTTGTTACGGTTAATTTAACATTTGTAGTTAAAATTTCTCCTGCCGGTCCTACTTGCGTAATATCTAAAAGTTGCGAGCCAAATAAATGGAATCCATCTGTTGAGTCTCCCTCAATTGGTGGAAAATCAACCGGATTAGTGTTTGGTTGAGGCGTGGCTCTATCTCTACATTTAAAGTAAAATATATTTTCCTGATTTGGTCTTAAAGCTAATACAGTGGAGCAAATATACTGATTTACAAAACCCGGTCTATTATCTTTAACGCAACCCATATTAGATGGCATTATCTCGTAATTTTGACCTTTAACAGTTGAATATTTACAGCTAGCTATTCCAGATTTGTCTTCCACATACATCGTAAATGGTGTTTTATCCAAATTATAAGGCATGAATGCATTATTTTTTATGCTGAATGATTTTATTTCAGGAGGAGCTGTGTCTGGTCCTTGTTGTACAGGAATTTCAATAAAATATGGTTTGGTATTTATTACTCCGTTAACACTCTTACATTTGATATAGAATGTATTTGTTTTTCCGGGCTCTAATTCTATTCTATCTTCTTCTGGTGAAATTGGTGAAGAAATAAATTCAATTTCTCTTGTGTGTTCGTGTCTTACTAAATTATCTTCAAAAAAGTTCTGGCTCTGTTCATAATCAAAATCATTAAATCTAGAAATTTTACATTCCGCATATTCTTTTGCGCTTGGATTATCCCTTCTAACAATTTTGACTCCAACTTCAACATCGGTATAAGCTGTAAAACTATTTTTAAATTTATAACCCCCAGAGATTCCCGTAGATTCTGGAACTTTTTCAATGGCATTTTGGTTAATTATATCTGCGGGAGCAATAAATGGAGGAGTTGTTTCACCCTCTCTATTCCAATAGCATGTTTCAAGTCCTGGGTTACCTTCATTTAATAATTTACAGGCTTTTCCTAAACTTTTACATACATATTCATTACATTCCTGGAATTTTGATTCATCATTACACAAACTACATTGTTCTCCTTTATCTTTAGCTACCCACGGTCTACAAGACAATTCATAAGTTAAATTTCCTGCTTCGGGTCCAAACAACCATGTTAATAAAGAATAAATTATTATTACAGCCAGAACTACAACAATAATCGGGCCAGCAGCAGGACCTAAAGATGCTATTAGTGGTAATTTTGAGGATATTGCAAATAATATTGAACCACCTGTTCCGGCAATAATTATCCCAGCTCCGAAAGCATTTGCAATTAAAATACCTGTGGAAATGCCACCAACGGTACTTACCCAATTCCAAACGTTTTCAAAAAATCCTGGTAAAAATTCCTTATTATTAGTGTTTTCAAAATGAATTGTTCTTAATGTATCAATCGTAGATAATAAAGAAAAGAAATTATTTTCTCCTCTTAGTACAACGTTTTTATTTCTGATTAAAGAATTATAATATGCTTGATTTTCACCGCTTACGCCCTGTGCACTTGCAGAACTTCCAGCATCATCTACATTATCATTTTTAATCGGCCCATTATGAAATAATCCTAATTTACTATAATAACCTGCAACATTGTACTTAGCACCAAGATCACCTAAACTAGTACAATAATTATTCCATCTATCTGCAAATGCTACTGTATTTATATCACATCCAGCCCTACAATCTTCGCTAAACTCGGGGTTCCCCCCAAGAGAATTTGATTCAGCAAAAAACATTACCGGACTAAAAGAAAATCCAATTTTATTTCCATCAGATAGTTCTTCAAATTCTTCTTCTAACCCCAATGTACCTGGAGGAACTGATGGTGCACATAGACCCGTGGGGGTATTAAAGTTACAATATCCAACAGCCTCGTTTTCGCATGTTTTCTTTCTGCAAATTGTTTTTTTAACACAGCTATCATACTGAGATTGATCATTAGTTAAATCCTTACAAGGTCCATTATCGATTAAAACAGAATAATCAATATCAAGTACTAAAGCAACAGAACCTTCTTCCAAGTTTGAGTATATTTTATGATATTCCTCTTTCGGATTTCCCACACCACAATTTTCATTATCCGCATTAGCTGCTAAGCACAATTGCCAATTATTGGGAATACAACCGGCAAATGTTGATGGATTTTTATTAAGATCATTTGGATCAATTAAATTTCTAGGAACTTCGTTTTGGACGCAAATCGTTTTTCTCCTATCATCACAAGATTCTAATTTTAAAACACCATTATCACATTTTTGAACAGAATGCCCGGATCCAACTAAATCTCTTCCTTGTCCTGGTTGACTATCATACAAACAAAAAGATTCCCCATTTCTTAGTGTTTTTCCATCATCTAACTTACAATCTAAATTAATACACTGATTTTTTATTTTATTAAGATCATTTGTTTGTAAATTTTTTGAGGTTCCTAAATAATTCTTAACTTCATTTGTAATATCGCTGCATGTTGTTCCTAAACTAAACTGGCAATTACCACTTACTGCAACATCTGCTAATTCTTTTGGATTTCTTTTGGCAAGTTGATCAATTTGCCCAATATCTGTAACCTGCAGCCAGTTCGTATATTCCCAGGTTGGATTAAAATTACCATCATAAACATTTTCTCTATTTCCTGCAGAGTCAGCCCAATAAACTTTATTTTGATAACAAATAGTTCCTTGTTTTGGAGTAACTTGACAATTTAATCCTGGTTTACTGCATAATATTCCTTTACCCTGAAATTCACCGCTACTATCCCTACAAGATTCTGCTGTTACAAATGTACATAAATTCTCATTTGAAATAACACAGCAACCTTCTTCATTACTTCTACTCTGTTGCAAGCATTGTGTTTGGTCTGTAATATCTGGTTTAAAAATATCATTTACATCTCTAACGTCCGGAAATGTTTTTATCTTATCTAAACATTGTGCCTGTGTTGTTATTGAAGCCCCGCTGGGAAGATCGCAACATCCAACCTTACATTGAGGATCCTGCGCGCTTGTACCTTTACTCCATAATCCTCCTTTCTCTTTACATTTTCCAAATTCTACATTATCTGCACAAGCCCCTGCCAACTTACATACACCAGGAGCACAATAATCGGTTTGCAAACAAGAAATCGCTAATTGTTGGGAATTCTGAGCACAATTTGTTGCTTCAGTATAAACACACGACGATGCTTGGTATATAGAATCTTGCTTTGTTAATTCACAACAAACTTTACTTTGAGCATCTACATCCGGAAATAAATCTTGGGTAACTAAATCAAAATAATTAAATTCATCTTCATTAGAACTAATTCCCGCAAAAGAAAATGAAGTATAAAATATTAGACTAATCATTAAAAAAATCTGAAATAATGCTTTTTGTTTTATCAGTTTATATTTCATTTTATACTAACCTAACATAATTTTGTACTGCGAACTGAAAAATATATGGATTATTTCTAACATTTGCAATATAAATCTCTGCATTACTGTAAGTTTGATGTTCTAACTGTATTTCACCATTTTTAGCTAAGACATAATTTGTTGTATCTACATAACCTTGTGGATTATTAATTTCAGCTTTTACAATGTCCTCTGCAACCTGGATTAATCTGCCAAGAGGAACGTTGAATGTCTTTGTAAATTTATTCTGATTTAATACGCTATCGCCTTTAGTTATCGTAATTGGATAATTGACATCTACAATAGTATTATAATCTAAAATTTCCAAATCAAGGTCTAAATTACCAGCTTGAACATCATATCCAGAACTTCTTATTTTATCTAAATCGATGCATGAATTAATATTATTTTTTAAATATGTTTCAAGTTCCTGTTCAACAAATTCCTTGAAGAATGGTTTTTTATTATAGCAGGAAGAGTATTCTGTTGTAAAGCATGCATAACTTACTTTATCACAATTATTTGGAGAAACACAATTCCAATTTTGATAAAAACCCGGATTAATTTCACCGCCTTGTTTTCCTATTAAATTTAAAGCCTCTTCTCCTGTTTGATCAATGCAATCCTGAATAAATATTTTTATGGTTTCTACACTCGAAGCATCAAACTTAACCTCTTCCTCGGTTTGTATTTTTAACCTTTCACCATACAAAAAAAACACAACTCCTAAAATAATCACAATCAGTATCCCAAGAATAACAAACACCGTAACCTGTCCTCTTTTATGCATAACAGTTTTAAAATAGTTTTATATATAAAATTTTGCTTTTAATCGTTAGCAACTCTGGGAGCAAGGATAAACTCAAGTAACATTTTATCTGTAACCTTGTAGCTTGCCTTTAATGGATAATCTTTATTAAACTGCAGTGTAACTTTATCTGCCAACTTGCTTCCCTTTATTATTTTCTTTAAGTATTCAACAGAATATTTTGATTTAACCTTATCTTTTGTTTCAATTGAAGTTTGGTCATCTTTTAATAAATCAACCTTAGCACTTGTTAGACTTCCTAAAGATTCGATAGACAATCTTTCAGCATCTGCATACAAGCTTACGGAATCGCTTACAATTCCCATGTCTTCTATTGCACTATCAAACAATAAAGTGCTTGTTTCAATTTTTAATGGAAACTTTAAATCAGGAATCTTTTGTTGTTTTTCTTCCAAATTCAATAAAGATAAATGAAATGTTCTTTTTGAATTTGAGTTTAATTCAATCTTCAATCGATTATCTATCAATTCTAAAGTCATTACGTCATCAGAGTTTGCTCTTCTAAGAACTTGCTTTAAATTATCTAAATTAAGAGAAATTTCTAATGGTTCCTTAATACTATATTCTGCAAATGCTGAGCTTAATAGTTTAAAAATAACCATTGAGACATTTGCAGGGTCCATAGCAATTAATTCAATTTTATCCTTATCAATCTTAAAAGTAGCTTCATTTACCAATTCACTTATAATCATTATTGGTTCCTTAAGGTATTTTATATCGTTTAATATTAGCTTCATTTTTATTGTGAAAGTAAAAAAGTATTTATTGCTTTTGGTTTAAAATTAATTTAGCTTTATTGTATATCTGCTTATTAATATTATTTAAATCTTGAATAAAATTTGCCTGCAAACTACCATTTGAATAATATCCAAATATCCTTACAAATGTATTTAATCCCAAGTTAGTTTGTATTATAATGGGCAAGTTTCCGGTGCTATCATTGATTACAATGCTATTTTCATTTTTTTCTATAATAAAGCCAGAAACAGCAACTTTTGAATTTTCCTTCAGTTCATTTACAAATGTCTCTTTATATGGCGGCTGCATTTAATTTAAATTATAAGAAAAATAAATAAAGCTTTCTAGTAGTTTCTCCATTGATTACTGCATTTAGCGCATCTAAAAAACTGTGTCTCTGCTTCATCTGCTGCTCTTGTCTGCGCCAGCCAATAATATGCCTTGTTATGCCCACATTTTGGACATTGTGCTTCTGTCTTTGGCAAGGTTTCCATCGTCTTATCTATTATTTCTAATTTTCTCACAGCTTCTGTCTTTTCTCCTATTTTCAAAGTCTTCTGATTTCTTGGAGAATATCCGCAACCAGTACAAACTACCTTTTTTGGATCATCTTTTTTTGGCGCCAAAATCGAACCGCACTTCTGACAAAACAACATTTTAATTTCCTCCCCTGAAAGCATTAATCAAATCTGTAAATCCTATCTTAATCCATCCTAAATAAGGTAATCTTAAAAAGGCTTTGCCTATGATATTTTTTCTTTCTATCTTTGTTTCTCCCAATGCTCCGTAAGATTCGCAATTAGTCTCATAATTATCTCCTTTCGTTTGATATAACTCGTTTTTCATATCAACTACCCGATGTATAATTGGGTTATTCGAATTACCTCTGAACACAATAATATCTCCCTTATCAATCTTATCTGTACCTCTTAAAAACATGATATCCCCTTTATTAAAACCGTTTCTCATAATATAGTTTTGAAAACTTTCTTTATTGATATTAAATTCTCCATAGCAAGTTTCAGCGTTTTGCCACCATTCTTCAAAGTCTTCATTATGCTCCATACTTCCAGAAACAACAGCAACAACAGGGTGTGTAGTCTGTAATGCTAAACCAAGACCTGGATAAACAATAAACTTCACTAAAATAAAAGCTAAGATTACATTAACAATCCATGATAGTAAAGAATCATCATGCCAAATAAATCTCCAAATTTTTTTAAAATTCATCTCACTTCTTAAAAGTCAAACGAATAAAAAGGTTTCTATTGCATATATTTTATAATATCTTCCTTGCTCCAGCCGGCTTTCAGCAATGCATTAGCAATCTCCTTCTTGCTGAATCCTTGTGATAAGGTGTTTTTGATATAACTGCTAAGGCTATCCCCATTTATAGAATCAATCGCTTTTCTTATCTGCATTAAAGTGTAACCCTTTTTGGTCAAATATTTAACAATGCTTTCCTTGGTATAATTTTTCTTTATCAAATCCCTAAGTACTTGTTTTAGTTGATCTAGATTTGACTCTTCTTTTTTAAGTTCTTCTTCACCAATTCCTTTTTCTTCTTTTAATTCCATCATTGGGGGAGGATTTACAATTCCTGGCTCGGGAGATTGTGAAAATAACTTATCAAAATCCCTGTTTAATTCACCTTCTTCTCCCTTTACATTAAATTCTTTACTTAAATCAGATATGGACTTTTCATATAACTGGGGCTGTGGCTGCTGCACTTGTTGAGGTGCTTGTGTCTCTGCATTTTTTTTCTTCTTTAATTTTTTAAATATAATAAATCCAACAATTAAAACAATTATTCCTCCTCCCGCAATCATTAAAGTTGTTAAAGGAATATTTTCTAAAGTATTAAAAATATCAGAACTAAATATAGTGTTAAATGTATCACTATCCAAAATTGTATCAAAAACTGCTCCGCCCGTAGGTTCTTTAATAATGCTAGCCTGCTGTAAGAACAAGAATACTATAAAAAGAAAGGCAAATGAATAAATAACTATAACAGAAATATTTGTATCATCTCTCATGAAGGATAACTATGATTTATTATTTAAATATGTTTTGTTTTAACTTAGAAATTATCATTTAATTCTTTAATTTTCTTTTTTAGACTAGAAACAGCATTTTGCAAAGCTTTTCTTGGATCACCCTTATTAGTTTCAACAAGCATAATCGGGTTACTTATTAATGGATGTTTGATGTTATAGGCAGAGATTTCAACGCTATCTTGATTCCATAATTCATCTCTAATAGAATTGCATAATGTATGATCCTCTCCAACAATCTCTAATTCAATCCTATTTTTATCTTCTTTTAGTACCTTAATTTCCATGATCTTTGTTTAGAAAATTCGTTTTTAAACCTTTCTAATCATTATTTTTTATCAAATCGCCTATCGTTAAACCGCTGTCTTTGAAGTTCAATTGATCATGCGTCTCTTGGTAAACTTCAATTAATTTTATGTTTAATGTTTTTTCAAGTTTTTTGGCTAATAATATTGTTGGCTGCAAATGTCCTGTTTCAAGCTTATGTATTACGGACAGCTTTTCATCTATCTTTTTTGCTAAATCTTCCTGTTTCAT
>CAZSJV010000007.1:9176-20592 GCA_964607255.1 Candidatus Woesearchaeota archaeon
GAAAAGATGTATACATTTTTATTAAGGTTTGCTAAAGCGTCTAAAACATTACCCTGATTGGCAGATTCATCGCTATCTATATCATAAAAAAATAAAATTGTCTGATAATCATAATTGCATTTTTCTTTTAGTGAAGTAAATAGACTATATGCCTTAATCTCTAGTAAAAAATATTTTCTTTTCAAATAATTAAACTCGTCCTCATCAATTAAATTTCCAGATTCGTATCTTGTAAGCAATCTCCCTATATTAGCAATCTCTTGGGATATTTCATCAACTCTTGGGTTGGATAAGCTGCATTCGTCTCCTCCAAAGGTTGAAATAAATTCTTTCTCAATAAGATAGCTTTCTGTGTTTAATTCATTCTGGTTTATATTAAACAATAAATCATTAACCTTTGCATCATCTAAACTAACTCCAAGTAATAAACCTGCTGTAAATATAATTATAGAAACTCCTAGACTTATCATTAAAAATCTTTTATAATTTATTCTGTCTACCATCTTTTCTTGTTTCTTATTGTCTCTTTATAAAATGCGGTCATCCAGTGCACTGTTCTTAATATTGGATAAACAGTAAAATATATTAATAATGCGGGATTGAACAAGAATTTCTCATTCATTGATTTATGCGCTTTATTCAATAAATAAAACGATAAGAAAAACGATATTGTCAATGGAAATATTAATTTTATATTTGTGCTTAATAATAATTCCCTTAGTGATGGAAGATTAATGCTGTAAATTATATTGCTCTTTAAAAGCATAACATTAAATAAAAAATTATAAAGTCTTGAAAATATCTCGTAGCTTATAACAATAAATAAGGCGATTATTGTAAAAAAAGTTAACGCATTTAACGGCATTTGAAATCTACCCATGGCACCGTATTTCTTGTTCATAAACATTTTTTTATATTTTATATTATTCGAGATAAATCCGCGAAACCATCTTATTCTTTGATGCCATAATTCGTTAAAGTTGGAGGGTATTTTTGTATAAGTTTTTGAGTCGGGGCTCATTTTAACAGAATAATTATTAGCACGTAATCTTAAAGCAATCTCCAAATCTTCTGTAATATTATTTTCATCAAACCCACCCAGTTTTTTGATTAATTTAGTCCTATAAACACTTAAAACTCCTGGCGTAATATGCAAAGTATCAATCTTCGACATTAATTTTCTTATAAAGGTTGCAAGAATATATTCTAATCTTTGAATATGATGATAAATATTTTTTGGGTTTCTTATTTTTATCGAACTTATTACAGAACCTGTTTTAGGGTTATCAAAATATGGGATAATTTTCTTTAGAGAATTTTTATCAACCTCGGAATCTGCGTCTAAAACCGCAAAAAATTCTCCTGTAACATACTTTAAACCTTGATTTAATGCCGATGCCTTTCCTAGACCTTTATGTTTGTTATAAACTAGTTTTACTTGCCTGTATTTTTTTACAACGTTGGAGGTATTATCTGTAGAACTGTCATCAACCACAATTATTTCCAACCTATCTTTAGGATAATCTAGATTTAAAACCGAATTTATTGTTCTTAAGATATTTTTTTCTTCATTATGTGCAGGAATAATTATACTAACCTTAGGAAATTTGTTGTTATTCCTAAGCTTTTTATCTTTAAAATATATAACCTGTAGCCAGAATATAGATATCAATAATGCAAAAAACGATGATATCCATAAAATTAATTCTTTCATCTTCTATATCTCCATATTTCTACATCTTCATTTTCGTATATTCTTTGATAATTATCTGTAAATGTATTAAGCAAGTATAATAATCCTTCATCTTTTTCGTTCCAGACCAAACCTTCTTTCATTTCTCTAGTTATTAGTATATATTTAATGTCGTATTTATTGCTTATGCTAAAGGTCACATTAAAATCTCTTGTATAAAATAAATCCTGTGAATCCTGATAACGTTCTTTTAAATTTGGTGCAAATGAAAATCTTGAATCCATTACGTTTTTCTTATTTGTAATTGAGTTAATGAAAACACCATAATTATAATGAGAGAATACCACTTCATCTAATCTGGTATTAACGCTTAAGAAATCCAATGCATCATATAAATTTTTACTTGGTTGTTCTGAAGATTTTTCTCCAATAAATGTAACTGTGGAAAATATTAATCCAATAACTAAAATCCACATAGTCAATTTTCTTATGGTTTCGGATTCCCATTTTGACCTTATCAAATAAATAAACCCAAAAGCAGCTAATAATGATAATATAAAATTAAAATAAACAATGAATGTTGGATTAAATATTATTATGATAATAAATAAAACTAATAAAGAATATATTGGAAGATATCTGTATTTAGATTTCCACAAATAGCTTAATCCAAAGAAAGTTAAGAATATTATAAAGATACTTATCCCAAAACTGCTTCCTAAATCTGAGAATAAAAATCCGTATTTCACAGTCTTGTCAAAACTACTAGAATCTGAAAGGCCATATTTATATAAAAATGGTGAATAAATTAATGATAAAGAAGTCAAACTTAAGAAGAAGGTCAGAAAAAATTTCTTCATTTTATGTCTTTTTATGCAATATATTAAAATTATGGATAATCCAAGCAAAGAATATTGGTATCCAAAAAACGGAATTATAAGAAATAATAAGTATGAAATTAAATTAAGATTATTATTTTTAATAAATAAATAAAAAGTTAACAATAAGACTAGAGTTATAGCTGTAAATTTATTATAAGAACTGAAGATATAAATAAACGGAGGAGAAATTGCCAGAACCATCAAAGAAAGATAAATTACATTTGGTTCTACATAAAAATCCTTTAAGATCAAATAAAATAATAACAAAGATAACAATCCAAGTATTATGGGGATTACATTTATAACAAAACCTTCAGGCAAAAAATTTCTAAAAAATGAAAATATTAAAGGTTGTGCTAATGAATAAGTAAAGTCTCTGCCAGAATAGCTTAATTCATCATAAGAAAAATCTTTACTTTCGATTAATTCAGCAATTCTAATATAAAAATAGGGGTCTTCACCAATGTAATTACTCGACTCTCTAAATAAATTTGGCATAGATAGCACTAATACGGCTAATACTACTAAAAATATTACCCTAACATAAGACCTTGTAAACATCATTTTTTATTTCCTCAAAACATTTTTCAGCTTCATATTCAAAATATTTTAATTTGGTAAGATTATATTTATTTCTTACATAACTATCAAAGTAAATATAGTTTGCACCGTACTTATTTAAAGATTCAAGTGCCTTAACCTCGAGTGTGGTCGTGTATATTAAATTAACATCATTAAGTCTCTCTTCTGTATTTCTTGCCAATAAAAAATTATTATCGATTATATTCTTCCTTTTTGCAACACTTGTTAATATATTTCCAAGTTCTACCGGGGCTATGACTATTGCAGTTAAGGGGGTGTTTTCTTTAACCCATAAAAAAGAATTGACCTGGTTGTTATAATTTGGCAAATCTTTAGCTACGAAATATGAAGGAATTAAAGACAACCCTATTATTAGTATTATGACTAAATAAGTTATATATTTTTTCAATTTAGAGAATTTTGTCAATGTTATATAGTTATATATTTTTGATATTGTTGATGATGAAATAATTACTAAAAAAATTCCTAAAAATAATATTCCTATCTGAATATTTAATATTTTTAACGATAATAATAGTAAAGTTGCTAAAATTGCTGCTGTTAATACTATAATTGAGTTATCTTTTTGCTTAAATAATCCAAAAAATATCCCTAAACTTCCTAGAATTAATGGCAATGCCCCGATTAAGTATATTGACTCAAATAAATTTATGTTCTTAAAATATATTGAGAATAAATAAGTGGGAATATTCTGCCATATAATACCAAACCCAAATTTTAGAAATAAGTTCCTGTATATTAAAAAGTTTATTAACAATATTATAAAAAATGAAAATATTATTGCTTCCCTTTTATATCTGGAAATAAACAAGGACTCTGTGTTTGCTAATATTAAATAAAATACCAATGAAAATATAAATAATAATGAAACTGGGTGTATTAATGGCAGTAAAAATGATAATATTAAAAATAAATTAAAGTATTTTTTTTCCTCTAAATTCATCAAGCATAAGTATAAAACTAAAATCAACGGAATAATAAATGAATAAATTGAAATTTGGTTTACAGAATTATGAATTTCTATTGGAATAAAGGCTGCCAGAAATGCTGTTAATAAACTTGATTTTGTATCATTTGTTATCTTTTTTGCAATTAAATATATTATTATAACTAAGCTGGATGCAATTAAAGCTGGAATTATTTTTAATGCAAATGGTATTAACGAGAGTATTGCAATTAAAATATGAAATAACTGGGGATAAAATATTTCCTGACCGCCATAACTAAATTCATCATAAAACATCGGAAGCTTATTCTCTTTTATATAATCTATTAAACGCAGGTGAAAATAAGATTCATCAGAACTATAACTTTGCTGAGAAAATGCAAAGTATAACCTAAAAGCCAAAGTTAATAAAAAAATAAATGCTAAAATTTGTTTATGATTTAGTTTCATCTTCTTTTTCTTTAAATTGGTTTAACTTCTCTTTCAGTTCTTTATCTACAATGTCAAAATATTCATAGAATTTTGGAGTTACTTTAATCAGTCTAGTTCTGCCTGATTTTTCTGAACTTATAAACTCAAGTTGATTTAATTTAGCAATATGTTCATAAGCAGTATTCCCCCTCATTTTGATAATCAGGCTCTGTAATACTGGCTGTTTAAATGCAATCAAGGCTAAAGTTTCCTGTGTTGGCCTGTCTAATTCAGTATCTTTTAATAATTGGGTAGTTAGGTGCATATGCTCTTTTCTTAAAGTAAGCTTATACTGGTTTCCTTGCTGGATTATTTGTAAAGATGAATCTTTTGAATTATATTCCTTAATCAAAAGTTCTAGAGCTTCTTTTATCAATTCGCTAGAAGCTATACTTGTTAAATTGGATATTTCCCCAACCGTCAAAAATCTGGCTGTTGTGAATAATACCGCCTCTACTTTATTCTTCATATTCTCCATAATAATGAGTAAAGAAATTAATTTTTAAAGCTTATTGATTTAAAGCAAATCTTAATATTGCCCCTATTCTCCCGAGTTCTTTTAACTGCTTTCCTTCAGGGGTATCTATAGAAATAATTTCGACTTTGGTGTTAAATTTATCAGCTATTTCAGTTAATTCGTCCGTTGATTTGTCATCCAAATCTTCTGATAATAATAGTAAGTCAACAGCACCGTATTCTAAAGCCTTCATTGTTCTTTCCTTACCATAAGTTGTTTTTTCAGGTTCCTTAGCCAACATTGTAAAAAATCTATTAAGCAGATTCTTTTCTTCTGTAATAACTTCTTTTGCTAGTAAATCATGACTTTTATCAACTAATTCGTGCAGACCAAACTCTCCCGTGTAACTCAAATCTTTAACTCCTAAAACTTTTTTCTTGACTTCATTGTTCAAATAAGCACCATCAAAAAAAGTGTATTTAGTAGGACCCGGGCCTCCTATGATTATTCCCTTTATATCTGGTTTATTATAAAATTCAGTATTGCAATATTCCGCTATTCTCTGGTAAAAATCATGTGCAGCCCCTTCTCTTAATCTTGCAAATCTCTGCTGACTCTGACCACCAGCTTTTATTTTTCCGGGAACTCCAGAAGTCATATTGTTTAATTCGATAATCAATGTTCCTTTTAATAATCCAATTGTCGCTTCCCTATTATCCAAAATAATTAATCCGTAAACCTCTCTGACCTCTAACTGTTGTTTTAAAATATCGAGCACAAATGTCTGATCACACCGGTATAATCTCGTTGTAATGGGATCTGGTGGTTCAAGACTCCAGACTTTTAAATCTGTTTTTCCCTCTTGGGCCGCTACATTGCCTGCAAATATTGCTAATCCATTTTCAGGTGTTTTTTTATACAATCTTAAATGTCTTATCGCCCTTTCTAAACTATCAATAACATGCAGCCTTGTATTTTTATCTTTAATATTTTCAGCCGTTCCTTGTTCTTGCTGCAAATGCTGTATAATTTTTATAACATCATAACCCGCAGGAACATAAACAGAAACCAATTCAGTATGTCTTCCTCTAATTCCCTCTAATTCCTTTATGAATCTCTTTAGTTTTTGTCTTTTCTTTGTTTCCATGTTAAAATTTTATATCAAATTTATTTCCAAATATTATATTTTTAGCGTTTGTAACAGCCTTAAAATCAGCTAATACGTGTCTTAATTCCTGGTGTTTTGATTTTGGTAAGGTTATATCAACAGGTTCTTTTAAAGATTTATTGTTTTTTGATTTAAATTGCCTTACTTGAGAAACTAGAGAAATTAATTCATCTCCAATCTTTACTGCTTTTTTATTTAATAGCTCTTTTTTATATTCTGGAAAATTGCTTAAATGAATACTTTTTTTATTTTCTTTTTTAGTATAATAGTAATGATAAATTTCTTCTGTAATATGCGGCATTATTGGAGCAAATAATTTCAATATTGTTAATAAAGAATAATTTAAAGTATATTGGGCAGAGATTTTAGCATCCTTTCCTCTAATGTTTGGATTATATAATCTATCTTTAACAATTTCAAGATAGTAATCACAGAAAACATTCCAAAAAAAGTTCTCGGTTTCTAATTTTGTTTTAGAGTATTCATATTTATCAAAACTTTCAATGGAATTCTTAACAATATTATTTAATTTGCTTAACAACCACAAATCAATCAATTCCAATTTCTTTGGTTTTTCATTTTTGTAATCTTTTAAATTCATTAAAATTAATTTGCTTGCATTAAATAATTTTGTAATTGTTCTTTTGGCGGTATTAATATCTTTATCTTGAAATTCTAAATCCTCTCCTAATTTAACGCTAGCTGCCCAAAATCTTAGAGAATCTGCACCGTAATCTTCAATAACTTCTTGTGGCTTTATAATATTTCCTAAACTTTTGCTCATTTTTTCTTTTTTTAATAAAACATAACCAGAAA
This sequence comes from Candidatus Woesearchaeota archaeon, assembly GCA_964607255.1. Lineage (GTDB taxonomy): Archaea > Nanobdellota > Nanobdellia > SCGC-AAA011-G17 > GW2011-AR20 > GW2011-AR20. Next base: position 16,212 of record CAZSJV010000007.1, read on the forward strand.
TCATTACATCTTTCCAAGGATTTTTCTTGTAATGCAGTTGAGATTTTACCAAGGTATTAAATAACCAAAACGTTATGATATCGGCTGCTTGTGGTCTTAAATCCATTGGAAATAATTTATCATAAATTTTTTTTCCTTTGAATAATTCCCTTGCAATTATTGGTGTAAGAGATGAAGTCGGCCATGTATCTAGGACATCTTTTTCAGGTATAAATTCATTAGACTTACATTTAGGACATTCCTTTATCAATGGTTTATCTTTTAATGGATCTACTGGCAATTGTTTTTCATCTGCCAAAATAACTTCATTACACTTTTTACAATACCAAACAGGAAATGGGATTCCAAAATGTCTTTGACGGGAAATGCACCAATCCCATTGTAGACCTTTAATCCAATTATCTAACCTATTTTTCATATAACCCGGATACCAATTCAATTCAGAGCTATTTTTCAAAAATTGTTCTCTTAAATCTAAATATTTTATGAACCATTGTTCGCTTTCAAGGAATTCTATTTCAGTATCACAGCGTTCATGAACATTTACAACGTGTTTAATCTTTTCTTGTTTAACTAATAGATTATTTTTCTTTAAATCCTCTAATATCTCTTTTCTTGCATCATTAATTTTCATTCCGGAATATTTTCCTGCTAAACCACTTAATCTCCCATCTTTTGTAATTAATTCTCTTAATGGAAGTTTGTAAGCTTTATACCATTCTGCATCAACTTGGTCACCAAAAGTACAACACATTACAATTCCAGTTCCCTTATCCTTTTCTACCCTCTTATCTGATTTAATTTCAACTTCGTAATTAAATAATGGAACCTTTACTTTTTTTCCAAGTAATTTTTTATACCTATTATCTTCTGGGTTAAAAAATAATGCAACACAGGCTGGAATTAATTCAGGTCTTGTTGTGCTAATAATAATATCTTGACCATTTTCTAATTTAAATTTTATATCATTAAAGTAACTATCAAGCTCCTTATCTCTAAGATCAACTTGTGCTATAGCTGTCTCGCAAGTTGGACACCATATTGTTGGAGCCTTTTTTCTGTATTCCCTTCCTTGTTTATATAAATCAATAAAAGACCTCTGTGAAATTCTTTGGGAGTGTTCATTTATTGTTGTATAAAAAATTGAGAAATCACATGACATCGCTAATTTTTTCCAATCGTTTACAAAATCTGGACGTATCTTATTAAGAGTTTTTAAGCAAAGTTCAACAAATTCCTTTCTTGACATCTTTGTTGATTTAACGTTGTTTAGTTTTTCAATCAATCTTTCTGTTGCTAAACCATTGTCATCGGTTCCAAAGGGGTAGAATACATTATATCCTCTCATTCTTTTGTAACGTGCAATAAAATCTTCATGAGAATATGAAAAACTATGACCTAAGTGCATCTTACCCGAAACAGTTGGAGGCGGCGTATCTATAGAAAAAATTGGTTTTTTTGATTTTTCATCAAATTTGTATATTTTTTCTTTTTCCCAGTATTTTTGCCATCTTGCTTCTGCTTCTTTAATATTATATTCAGGAGGTAATTGCATGTGATTAAGTTTTCATTACTGTATATAAATATTTTTAATAAAGTTTAAAAAGTGAATTTATTTAACAAGCCTTACGGGCAGGTAGCTTAGCCTGGGAAAGCATACGGCTGAAGACCGTAGTATCGGGAGTTCAAATCTCCCCTTGCCCATTTTTATTTAACAAACTCGACATTATTTAAATTTTTAAATTCTTTATCACCAGTTAAAAATTTCATTTCATTTTCCTTAGCAATCATATAACCTAAAGCATCTGTGTAAGAAATATCAAATTTTTTATTTTCTAATTTAAATTTTGCGGCCAGGAATATCCATTCATCTCTTATATTAATCAGAAAAATATAAAATTCATAATATTTTTCCTTAGCGATTTCCTCCCCATAATCCCTAAGCAAGGTATAATAAAGTTCAAAAAGATTAAAAATCGTTGTATAAGAATCCTGGTCTACATACTTATTATATTTTTCATTTCCTCTAACAATTTCCACCATAGCATAAGTATCAAGAAAAAATTTCATTTATCCCACTCTTTTCTAAGTTCATCTTTTAGTTTTTGCGAGTCTATCTTCCAATCTTTTAATGATCCAAATATTTGTCTCATTGTAACCTTTTTCTTTATATTCAATAATACTTGTTCCCCCACTTTTAGTCTTTCCTTTAAGACAATCTCTTTTGGAATAATTAATCCTAAAGAGCTACCCCATTTCTTCAATTTAACTTCAATCATAAGTTAGATTATATATAACTAATATAAAAACATTTCGTTTTTATGATCCCTATTAGGAAATTTGTTGTTTACGTTAACTTTAAATAAAAGAAATTACTTGCATTAGCATGATTAAAGGTAAAAAAGGGGCTTTAGAGCTTTCTATAAACACTATCATTATCATTGTTATTGGTGTTACTTTGTTAACCTTAGGATTGGTATTTGTTCAAAATATTTTTACCCAAACTTCAGATTTAAGTGCAAAGGCATTTGAAGATGCTAACCGGGCATTAGCTGCTTTAGGGGATAATGTAAATGAAATTCTTACGGTTTACCCGGAGACGGTTAGGATCAAAGCGGGGGACATTTCTGGCTTTAGTGCCTTAATAAAAAATATAGATGAAAATAGTTATTCTGGTGTTATTGCCAAGGTAGTTACTTCAGAAATTGCAAGTAGTAAAGGAGTAAAATGTGAATTCCAGGATGGAAGCATTAGTAAAAATTTAAGAAGCCCATTAATTCCTGGAGCAAAGGAAATATTTAATGTAAGAGTAAGAACGTCTAAAAGTTCTATTGGTGCATTCGGTTGTGAGTTTAGTTTAAGCGGTGGAGGAATAGAACAAACAACCAATTTGATTAGAAGGGATATAGAAATTATTGCAAGTTAGAAAACATTATAAATTAATTTTATTTCTTTAATACATGAAATTTTTGTTATGTGGTTGTTTTCATGGCAGAGTTCCTAACAAGTTAATTAAAATCGCAAAAAAAGAAAAGGTTGATTATATTTTATCTACAGGAGATTTTTATAGCGGGGATGTTTTTAGGGATCTAATTTTTAAATACTTTGATAAAACTAAAGGAACAGATTTTCTTTTAAAAGAAATCATTGGCGCAAAGAGATATAATAAATTAGTAAAAAAACTTAATTTATCTGGGATTAAAACATTAAATAAATTAAATTCATTAAATATTCCTATAATAACTTGCTATGGAAATCATGATTCATCACTTAAAATGCCCTGGTTTAAAGTTAGAACACTTAAAAATAAAGATATATTAGATAATAAAATTAAAAAGCTTAAGAATATTAAATTAATAGATTATGGTTTTAAGAAAATTGATGGCTATTTTATATATTTTATTGGAGTAAAATTTCCTAGAAAAAATAAAAAATATATGGAAGGGTGGGGCTATCAGTATAAGGTTGCTTTAGACGAATATAAAAAATTAAATAAATTTTTTAAAAAAATGGATCCTAGAAAAGTAATTTTATTATCTCATGAGCCCCCTTTAAATACTAGATTTGATAAGGTTTCATATAGAAAAAGTCCTGCCTATGGTAAACATGTCGGAGATTTTGTTATAAAAGATATTATTAAAAAATATAAACCACTTATGCATATTTCTGGACATATGCATGAACATCAAGGTAAAGCTTATTTAAGAAAAACTTTGTTGATAAGTCATGGTCCAGCTCAATATGGAAAATTTGCTTTACTTGAATTAGAAAAGGATAAAATTAAAAAGTTAAAATTCTATAAATAAAAAATGTCAAATCTTCATAATTTGTCTTTTAAAAAAAATGAATTAGAAGAAATTATTAGATTATTTTATAAAAATTGTAAGCTTATTTATGCAAAAAGATTAGCAAGGGGAATAATGAATTATGTTGCCGAGGTTAAAATAATTAGTCCATCCAAAATATTTATATTAAAAATATCAAATCAAAAAAAGAAATATTCTATTGAAAAAGAGGTATTTGTTATAAGAATTTTAGAAAAATATAAGATTCCAGCACCTAAAATAATTTGGTATGATTATTCAAGAAGAAATTATCCTTTTGAAATTTTAATGTTAGAGAAATTTAATGGTAAAATTTTAAGTGATGTATGGAATAAAATTAGTAAAAAGAATCAGATCAAAATTACTTATGAACTAGGAAAAATTTTAGCCGGAATAAATTCAATTAAATTCAAAAAATTTGCTGGAATTCATGGTTATAATAAATTTGATTATCATAAAAATGCTTATGATGTTATGAGAGAAGATTTTAAAGATGTAATCAGATATCATAAAAAAATAAAATTCCTCGATCCAAATATCTATAAAAGAATATTGAA
>CAZSJV010000008.1:0-18357 GCA_964607255.1 Candidatus Woesearchaeota archaeon
AAATAGAATTCATTAATTTCAAATTCTTTTTCCTCGATTTCAATCTTTAAATTTTTCTTAAATTTTTCTTTATCTTGAATATTTTTTACTCTTCCCAAAGTTAAATGTGCAACAAATTCCTGCTCTTTTGGAAACAAGTCTAATAATTCATAATCAACCAATTTTTGTAAATCACCTAACTCTTTAGATTTAAGGCCAACCCAGATTACCCTAATAAAGTTTTCATCCGGAAATACTCCAATTTTATCCAATTTAATTTTAAATGAATTAGATCTTATTCTGTTTAATCTTTCTTTTATTGAGTTAATATTTTTTTCATCAATTTGACCAAGAAATTTTAATGTAAAATGCAAATTTTTCTTGGCAACCCAATTTATTTTCGCTGGAAGTTCTTTCTTTAATTTATTTTCAATTTCATATAAATAATCTAGAACATTCTCTGTTAAAAATATTGCAATAAATGTTCTCATATTAATTCCTTTATTATTTTGGCGGCGGCTTTTGAAGTCATGTTATTAATATCTTTATCGGGATTAACCTCAACCAAATCACATTTTCTAGTGTTTTTAATTAATTTAATTCTTTGCAATAAATAAATTAATTCACGAGTTGATAATCCTCCAGGTTCCAGGTAGCCGGTTCCAGGGGCAAATGCAGGATCTAAGCAGTCTATATCTATTGAAATATATAAATCCGAAAAATTTCTGGCTAATTCCATAATACCATCACAGGAATTTTCCAAATTGTTAAATAATTGTCTTGAAGTAAAATATCTTATTTTATAATCTTTTAGAAAACCAACTTCTTTCATATCGGGGTTCCTAATTCCAATTAAAATTATATTTTCAGGTTTAATCAATTTTTCTTTAACCAAAAAATATAACCAGTCTGTTTGCATTGGTGTGTCAAAATGCTGGAATAAATCCGGATGAGCATCAAATATTATTATTCCCGGATTTTTTTTATCTTTAAAGAATTTTTTAAAAATATGATAACTGATAGAATGATCTCCACCGATAAATATATCTCCTTCCTTTAAATTTTCTAATTCAGATTCAATAACATCATATTTGTTATCCAAAAAATTTTCATTACTCCAACATTCATTTAATTCTTTAACTATAACATCAGGAGCTTTCTCTGTTCCTTTATTTACATCTGTTCCTTCTGAATATGGAATCTTAACTATTTTCATAAATTTAATAGAAAAAGTAGTTTTATAAAAGTTATTTTTTGAACCTTTTTCTTATTGGTTCTAGAATATTAACTAAATATTCACTGCATGAGTTTTTCAAATCTTGAGGATGTAGTTTTCTCATTGCAAAATTTCTTTCAAGTTCATGATAATTACTAAATTCCAGTTTACCCCCGAATTTGTCTGGTCTTTTTATAGTGATGTTATTATTTCTCGGAAAAACAACTAACTTCATAATTTGTAATATAGGATTATTTTCAACAACACCCTCAGGGCAATATGCATTATTTACCTTCTTTTTAATATTTTCATCATTATCATTAATCGAAATTATACTTTCTGGTTCTGAAGAACTCATTTTCCCAGGTCCCTTTAAACTAGAAATTAATGGGGTATGAATGAAAGCAGGAGTTTTATATTTAATAAAAGAAAATGATTCTATACCAAGAGCATGGATCTTTCTTTGTTCTATTCCAGCTTCAACCAGATCTACTTTCAAATGCTTTATATCTACTATCTGCATTAATGGATAAATAACCTGGGAGACCTTAGCATTTTCAAAGTCTCTTGCTACTTCCTGCATACTTCTTAAAGAACGATTCATGGTCACATTTAAAGCCAAAGTCAGAACATCATCGATATAATTCAAGTTTCTTTGAAATTTGCTTCCTAGAATAAATTCTGCTTTTAGTCCGGCTGCCTTGAATCCCTGTTCCCAGATTTTACTTTGTTTTTCTATAAAATCCCAATCACCCTTTTTATTTAACCATGCATGCCAATCTGCAAATAATACTTTAACGTGAAACCCAGCCTTTTGCAAATCCATCAATTTTGTGATTGTAACCAGATGGCCAAGATGAATTGCTCCGCTTGGCTCGTATCCACAATATGTAATTGGTTTTTTTAATTTAAGAATGCTTTTTAATTCTTCTTCATTGATAATTTCTTGTGAATTTCTTTTTATTAAGTATATTTTTTTATCCAAGTCCATAATAAACAAGTTATTTAAATCTTAATAAATTTAACTATTCAATGAAAGAAAAAATGTTATTAAAAATATCATTGATAACATCAATAATTGGAATATTGATATTATTGATTATTCTGGACAAGATTGATATTTCTGATTCAAATATTAGTTCTATAAATAAAGATTTAGTTGATAAACAAGTTAAGATTAAAGGCGAAATAACAAGATTAACAGAAACCCCTGGATTGTATATAATAAATATCAAAGATAATACAGGAAATATTGATGTTATTGTATTCAAAGAAGAAAAACTAGAATTAGAAAAAGGAAATATTGTTGAGATAGAAGGACAAGTTACAGAATATCAGGATAAATTAGAAGTAATCGCCAAAAAGATAATAATTTTATAAAAAATCACCTCTTTTTTAGTATATCACCAATAGATTGTTAGGGAGATAATATTTATATAGCTTTTGAAAACCAAAACTTTAATATAATTTCACTTATTTTTGTTATTATGCATACCTTACCAAGTTTAGGATATGAGTATAATTCTTTGGAACCATATATTGATGAACAAACAATGCGAATTCACCATACTAAGCACCATCAAACTTATGTTGATAAATTAAATGAAGCTTTGGCAAAATACCCAGAATTACAAAATAAGCCAGCTTTGAGTTTAATCAAAACTTTAAATGAAATTCCAGAAGATATTAGAACGGCTGTTAGGAATCATGGTGGGGGGCACGTAAATCATTCTATGTTCTGGAGGCTCTTAAAAAAAGATGTGAAAATTTCTAATGAATTTTTAAAAATAATTGAAAAAAATTTTGGTAGTTTTGATAAATTTAAAGAAATGTTTAGTAATTCGGCTAATACAAGATTTGGGAGTGGTTGGGCTTGGTTAGTTATTAGTAATGGAAAATTAGAAGTTATGAATACTATAAACCAAGATAACCCAATTAGTGAAAATAAAAAGCCGATTTTGGGAATTGATGTCTGGGAACATGCATATTATTTGAAATATCAAAATAAAAGAGCCGATTATGTTAATGCTTTTTTTAATGTAATAAACTGGCAAGAAGTCGAGAAATATTATAAAGAATCTATGAAATAGGTTTTTATATTTTTCCTATTTTTAGCACTAAATGTTATTAGAAATATTAATTGCAATACTTATAGGATGTTTTCTTGGAATAATAACAGGATTAACACCAGGAATTCATATTAATTTAGTTGCTGTTATCATATTATCATTAACACCTTTACTATCACAGTATGTTTCGATTTTAACTCTGGCTGTAGCGATAATAACGATGTCAATAACCCATACTTTTTTAGATGCTCTTCCTAGTATTTTTTTAGGAGCTCCAGATTCAGGATTAGAATTAAGTGTTCTTCCAGGTCACAAATTATTATTAGAAGGAAGGGGGTATGAGGCTGTTGTATTAACTGCTATAGGAAGTTTATTTGCAGTAATATTAATGGTTGCATTTGCTCCGATCGGTTTGCCATTAATAAAAACAATTTATCCAATAATACAGAATTTTATTCCTTATATTTTAATTTTGTTTTCTATTTTATTGATTTATCGGGATACAAAATCAAAAAGTTTAGCCTTAATTATATTTTTACTTTCAGGAGTCTTGGGATTAATAACTTTAAATTTACAACTAAAAGAACCTTTATTTCCTTTATTGTCGGGCTTATTTGGAATCAGTATTTTATTGACAAGCATATTACAAAAAACTAAAATTCCAAAGCAGAAATTCACAGAGGTTACTTTAAATAAAAAAGATATTGCGAAATCGATGGGTTCAGGATTCTTTGCAAGTTTTTTAGTTGGCTTATTCCCGGGTTTAGGATCAAGTCAGGCAGCCATTGTAGCAACTTCGGGACAAAAAGAGATTAAACCCGAGAAATTTTTGATTATTTTGGGAGGAATAAACACGTTTGTCATGATAGTTTCATTTTTGGCTTTATACTCGATAGATAAGGCAAGAAGCGGAAGTGTTGTTGTAATCTCAAAAATATTACAAAGCACAAATATTGATCATCTGATATTATTTTTGGCTGTTTCATTAATCGCAGCAGGCATTGCAACCTGGTTAACATTGAAATTCGCAAAAATATTTTCGAACTTGATGAGCAAGGTTAATTATAATAAACTATGCCTAGGAATCATAGCTTTAATTGTAGTTCTAGTTACAATCTTAACAGGCTGGCTTGGCTTGCTTGTTTTAGTAGTTTCAACATTTTTAGGGTTAGTTCCAAATTTAGCAGGTATGGGCAAGAATCATTTAATGGGCTGTTTAATCCTTCCAGTCATTTTATTCTTTTTGCTTTAGAAAGTTATATAAATTTAGTTTGGGGCTTTTATTTTACAGCCCCGTGGTGTAGCGGTCAAGCATTGGAGCCTTTGGAGCTCTAGACCCAAGTTCGAATCTTGGCGGGGCTATACATAATATTTATAAACTTATTTTACATTGCAGTATTATGGCTCTAGTAAAAAAACCAAAATCTATTGGAAAAGTAATCCATTACTACGATGGTATTGAAGTAGCTGCAATTGATTTAACCGATAAGTTAAAAGTAGGGGATGAGATAAGAATCAAGGGGAACACGACAGATTTTACACAGAAAGTAACATCTATGCAGGTTGAACATAAAACCGTAAAGGAAGCTAAAAAAGGAGATTCTATCGGAATCAAGGTAGATGACAAAGTACGCGCAAACGATTTGATTTACAAAGCATAGATTTATATATAGTTAATTTAAAAAATTTTTAGGATAAGTCGGTTAAGGCTTACTTATACCTAGCTTAGTTCTAGGTAGGATTGTAAAATGGGAAGGATGTATTCAGGAAAGAAAGGAAAATCTGGAAGTAAAAAACCAGTGAAGAAGCATAAGCTGACTTGGATTAGATATTCAGGGAAAGAAATAGAGCAATTAATAATCAAATTAGCTAAACAAGGCAAGTCACAAAGTGAGGTTGGGATGGTTTTAAGGGATACTTATGGTGTTCCAAGTGTTAGAGACTTATTAAAGAAAAAATTACATGAAATCTTAAAAGAAAATAAATTATTGCCAGAATTACCTGAAGATTTAAGTAATTTGATAAAACATGAGATTAGGATTAAGAAACACTTCAAAATAAACAAGAAAGATATGCATGCAAAGCGGGGAATATTGATTGCTAATTCAAAAATACATAGATTAATCAAATATTATAAGAGAATAGGAAAATTGCCACCAGACTGGAAATATGATGATAAGAGTGCAGAACTTCTAATTAAATAAGAATGCAAGAATTAATCAAAAATGCGGTTGACGAATTCAAAAAATTAGATAACGAAGTAGTTAGGGTTGTGAGTCATTTGGATGCTGATGGTTTAACTTCTGCTTCGATAATGCTGCAAGTTTTAAAACGAGAAAAAAAGAAATTTGTATTAAGTATTTTTAAGCAATTAAATGAAAACGTTTTGAAAGAATTAAGTTTGGAAAATTATGAAGTAATTATATTTACAGATTTAGGTTCTGGATATATAAAATTAATTAATAAATATTTAAATAGTAAAAAAATTTTCATATTTGATCATCATGTTCCGGATGATTTTGAAAATTATTCTAATCTTATCCATATAAATCCCCACTTATCTAAAGATGAGGAGGTTTCTGGTTCGGGTATGACATATTTTTTTGCAAAGGCATTAAATGAGAAAAATAAAGATTTAGCTTATCTGGCTGTTATTGGAAGTATAGGAGATATGCACAATTTTGATGGATTGAACAAGGAAATTTTGGATGATGCTGTCAAAGAGAATAAAATTGAGATAAGAAGAGGATTAAGAATGTTTGGTGCACAGACAAAACCATTACATAAAATATTGCAGTTTAGCACTGATCCATTTATTCCAGGGATTACAGGAAGTGAGGAAAATGCGATAATGTTTTTGAATGAACTCGGCATTAACATAAAAGATAAAGACAAATTCAAAAAACTTGTAAATTTGACAGAAGAGGAATTTAAAAAATTAACAACCGGAATAATATTAAAAAGAATGGGTAGTGAAAAAAACCCGGCAGATATTTTTGCAGACATTTATTTATTAAAAGACGAAGAAGATGAGAGTTTTACTAAAGATGCACGAGAATTTAGCACCTTATTGAATTGCTGCGGCAGATTAAACAAACCAAGCGTAGGAATCGGCGTTTGTTTGAATAATCCTGAATTAAAAGAAAAAGCAAATGAATTAATGAAGCAGTATAAATTTGAAATAATTAACGGATTAAATTGGTTCTATAACAACAAGGATAATCTGATTAAGGGAAATAATTATGTTATCATAAATGCTGGGGAAAATATAAAAGAGACTTTAATCGGAACTATAACAAGCATTATTTCTAGAGCAAATGTTTACAAGGATGGTACAGTATTAATTTCAATGGCTTATACTTTAGACAACAATATCAAGGTTAGTATGAGAATCTGCAACAATGACGAAATTGATTTGAGGGAAATATTAAAGGAAATAACCAAAGATGAATGGGAGACTGGTGGTCATAAAAGTGCGTGCGGTTGCTTAATTCCAATAGAGAAAGAAAAGGAGTTTATCAATAGAACAATCGATGTATTAAATAGAAAGATTTATTAAGCATTTTAAGGGCGAGGAAGATATGGCTGAAAAACAGGTCCAAAAGAAAAAGAAAAAATGGTTTGGAATAATGTCTGCTGAACTCGATAATAAAGAAATCGGGGAGACATTGGCAAATGAAGATGCTAACTTAGTCGGCAGAACATTAGAAGTCAATCTTGCCAACATAACTCAAGATCCAAAATCACAGAATATAAAAATTAAATTTAAGATAAAAGAGATTAAAGGCAATGAGGCTTATGCAGAAGTTGTTTCATATGCGATGCTTTCTACTTATGTTAAAAGGGTTATAAAACCTGCTAAGGAAAAAGTCGATGACTCATTTAGGTATGCAACAAAGGATGATATTAAAGTGGCAATAAAAACTCTGATTCTGACTAAAGCCAAGACAAAGAAATCAATATTGAGCCATATACGCAATGCATCACATGAATTTTTACAAGATTACTGCAAAAAGAATGAATATAAGAATTTAATTTGGGATTTATCTTCACATAATCTTCAGAAGAATCTGAAGAATTTTCTTAAAAAAATCTATCCATTAAGCGTATGTGAAATAAGGATGATGGAACGTTTATAGTAACTTATTTAAATTAACTTAATTCTTTTATTTTTAATGCCACTGTAGCTTAGCGGTAAAGCAGCTGTTTTGTATGGTTAGCCCAAAAGAACAGCAGATCGCCGGTTCAAATCCGGTCAGTGGCTCTTATTTCTTAATAATAAAAATAATATTGCCTTTGCTAACTTTATCTTCTAAAATCTTAAAATTTAATTTTTTCAATAAATTTTTTAATTCAAAATAACCAAATAAATAATAATAGCGATAATGAATTTTATCTTTTTGTTTCCATGGAATTAACGTATTCTTTTTTCTGAATAAAAATTTTAATTGCCATTTATTCCAGACCGTAACTAGAGCGATACCATCTTTTTTCAATATCCTATAAAGTTCTTTTAAGGCATCAAATCTTTTTTCTTTAGTTTCTAAATGATGCAAAGAAGCAAGCATTAAGGCATAGTCAAAAAAATTATCTTTAAATGATAATTTTTCTAAATTAGATTTTGTTAATTTTAAATCCAGATCATACTTTTCTGACGTTAATTTAGCCATTTTCAGCATATTTTCAGAGAAATCAACGCCATAACAAATGAAATTATTAAAAGAAATTAAATTCCTGGCATTGCCACAACCTAAATCAACTATTCTGCCAGCATTATTCGTATATTTATCTTTAAAATATTCAATTATTAATTCTGGTTTATTTCTAAAATTATTCCACGATTCTGCAAGATTATCCCATATTTTCTCTTGATTTTCCATAATATTACTCTTTTAGGTATTTTTATAAATCTTGATAATTTTTTATATTTCAAGGGCTCGTAGTTTAGTGGCTATAACGCGTCCTTGACGTGGACGAGGTCGCCGGTTCGAATCCGGTCGGGCCCATTCTTAATTCTGAAATTACAACGTAACATTTATATACTTATAAGTTATACCTATAAGTAATATGATCATTGAAATAAAAAACTTAAAATGTAAAAGATGTGGACATTCTTGGACACCGAGGCAGAAAGAAGTTAGAATATGCCCAAAATGCAAATCTCCATATTGGGATAAGGATAGAAATGAAGGAAAAAGAAATTGAAAACAAGTTGATAAAAAATTTGAGTAAAATTGAATCAGGTTTGGTTTTAGTTAAAAGACAGAAGAGAGTTAATACAGGGGTTATAGATTTATTTTGTAAAGATAGAAATGGTAAATATGTGATTCTTGAAATAAAGAGGAAACCGGACGCGAATGTTGTCGGTCAATTAGCAAAATATAATATGGCTCTTATAAAAAATGGAATAAATAAAAAAAAATTAAGAACTATTTTAATTGCCCAAGAAATTTCAAAATCTGTAGAAGAAACATGTAAATTTTTTAATTTTGAAATCAAAAGACTATATAAAGAAAAAAATATAAATAAAGAAAAAGGAATACTTGATAAAATTAATATACCTTCTAATGAAGAATTAATTAATTTTATAAAAGGCAATAATTTTGTTAATCTAAGTATGATTGCCAGATTTTTTAATATTAATGGTACTACTGCATCTGATTTAATAAATGATTTAAGTAAAAATAAATTAGTTGTTATAAAAAAATTTGGTGGAAATAAACTTGTTGTTTTAAAAAATAAAAGAGAATAAAATGAAAAAAAGAGGACAGGTAAGTATTTATGTTATTTTAGGATTAATTATAGTAATTTCAGTTGCAGCCGTTTATCTTATAAGCAATTATGTTGTAAAAAATGAATTTGATAGAGAGAAAGAACAAATTCAGGTTGTCGAAGGATTTGAACCCGTAAAGAATTATCTTGACTCTTGCATTGCTGAAATAACTTTGCAAGGAGCAGAATTAATGGGGTTGCAGGGAGGATATATCAATATTCCAGAAGATAATCTGCCTGTAAATCCAGTTATACCCTTTTCAAATAAATTAGATATATTTGGAAATGCGCAATTATCAGTTCCTTATTGGTTTTATGAAACTGCGAACGGGATACAGAAACAACAAATCCCAAGTATAAATGAAATGCAAAATCAATTAGCTAATTATATTAATTCAAACTTAAATAATTGTCTTGGTAATTTTACAGCATTTGAAGGTTATGAGGTTGTTAATTTTGAGGCTATAAGTACAAATGTTGAAATTACAGATAATAAAATATTTGTTAGAATGCTTACTAATATCAATATTAATTATCAGGGATTAGGAGTTAGTTTTGACAGATTTTTAACTTCAGTCAATTCTCCTTTAGGAAAATTGTACAAAACGGCAAATGTTGTTTTTAGTAAAGAAAACAATGATAATTTCTTTGAACAAAAAACAATTGATATGCTTGTATTGTATGATGAACTGCCATATTCTGGAGAAAGTTTTTCATGTTCCCCAAGAGTATGGTTCATTGAAAATATTAAAAATGATATGAAACAGATTGTAAGGGCGAATGTAGAAGCCGTTAACCCAAGAAATACAGGCTATTTTGATTACGATGTTAATACGGGAAGTGCGGTTGTAGAGTTTAAGTATGATGAAAGATGGCCTTTAGACGTAAGTGTTGATGGAGGAGAACAAGTATTAAAAGAAGAATCTGCATTTGGACAAGGAAATCCTGCTGCAGCTTTCTTGAGCACGTTATTCTGCCTAAATAATTATCATTTTATTTATGATATTAAGTACCCTATTTTGGTAACCTTAAATGAAGATAATTTCCTGTTCCAATATGCTCTTCAAGTTATAATTGATAATAACCAGCCGAGAGAAAATAAATTGGGGATGGAATATCTTGGAAATACAGATTCAAGAGTTTGCAATAGCCCGAGTGTAAGAAGCATAATTAATGTCAGAGATTCAAATACCGGGGTAAGTTTAGAAAATGCAAAGGTTGATTTAAGCTGTGTTGGTGCTGTCTGCGATTTAGGAAGCTCAGGAAGAGAGGGATTGAGTGTTTTGGTTCCAAGCTGCGTAAATGCCCAGATAAGTGCAAGCAAGGAAGGATATCATAAGGCAAGCATAACCTTAGACACATTGGACGAGAGCATTGTAACTTTAGATTTAAAACCATATCAGAAAAAACAATTAGAAATAAAAGTTATAGAGGGTAATTCAATCAGAAGTGCGAGATCAGACGAATTTGTTACGTTCAATTTAGTTAATAGTGATGAGAATTATAATATTTTTACAAATAATGAAGAAACTGAAATTAGTTTATTGCCCGGAAGATATCATATTCAAAGTTTCATTGTAAAGAATTATCCTAACGGCTTAAAATTAAATGCACAAACCATTGAATACTGTCAGGATTTGCCAAAGACAGGAATATTGGGAATAATTGGAATAACAGAGAAGAAATGTTTTAGTACAGAATTGGAAGCTACAGAATTAGAGCAGGTTATTGTTGGTGGAGTTGAATTTGATTTTGAGATTAACCAGGATGAATTAAATCAAGCGAATAAATTAACTTTATATACAATTTATAATAGAGCCCCAAGCAATGTCAAAGAATTAACAGATCTTTATGCGCAAATATTAAGAAATGTAGACTCAACAAGTTTTAGGAGTCCTGTATTAGCATGAAAAAAGAGGTAATAGCAATATCATTAGTATTTTTAATAATTAGTACTAGTTTTGTTGGTGCTGTTGAAATAAGCGACTTAATTGAGGGACAAGCAAAGATACAGGATTTAGTAAAAGATAATGAGCAGCAAGAGCCAGAAGACATTTTAATTAATGTAGAGTCTTATCAGCCGAGAGTTGTTCCAAGTTATGCATTTGAAAGCGAACAATTTGGCGGATATAATGTTATTGCCTTGTTAACCGGGATACAAACAAATCCTCTGATTGATATACCAAGAATAAGAAGTGTGAGAATAACGAGTTTTAGATCAGATGTTCCTGGGGTTATATTATATACAAAAAGACCAACTTTCGGAACTTACACTTTAGATAATTTAGGATATGTTGTTGTAAGATTGCCTCAGATAAAAGATGAAAGGAAAATCCCTCAGCAAATTAATATCAATGTTACAGCTGCATTACTTTATGACGTTGGTTCTGGATTTGGTGTTAATGAACAGGATTTAATATTGCCGCAATTAGCTGAGAATGAATTTTTATTGCAAAAAGAAAAATATAGTTTTTGGAGCGGTCGTGGTTATGTAAAGTTAGATAGCGTTAAAAACGGGCAAGCGACATTAAGTATTTATGATGGCAGGGCTGAAAAAGTAAGAACTGTTACTTTAAATGAAAACCAAGTTTCTTCTGAAATGTTCTTGAGTTATGGCAATTTATTCCCAAATATAGGTGAGCAATTTTTAAGAAGCAATTTACGTGATAGATTTAAGATTAGATTAAACAATGTTGATATTCCGAGAGATAAGGCCAAGGTTGAACTTCAGATTAATGATAAATTTATTATAAAAGAATTAGTTGAAGGAAACAGATTGTATGATGGTTCTAATTGGAGAGTAAAAAGAGTTTATACGCAAGGAAATGATGATATTGTTGAATTATACAATGAAAGAGAAAACAAGGATGCAAAATTAATTGGAACTAAATTATTTACCTACCAATGTTCTGATTACAATAACAATAAAGATATTTGTAATTTATTAATAGATTGTCAATACCAAAATAATTTATGTATTCCAAAGACTACTCAAACAACGGTAGCATCTCAACAAACAACCCAATTAGATCAAACAAAACAGAATGAAGCATTAAAGTTATTTACAGATGCAACTAAAACTTATACCGATGCAAAAGAAAAGAAGAAGAGCGATTTAGCTACATTAAAACCAATAATAAATGATTATGCAAATATACTCAATAATTACAAAGGATCATCAATCTATGCCCCTACAGTACAATATTATACCGAGATTTGGAATAATAATCAAAATAATCCCGAAGTTGTTAACTATATCGACCAGAACTACCCCGGATTGCAAAATATAGCCCCAATTCAATCGACACAACAAATAACACAAACAAGTGCAACAACAACCAGCACAGATTATTATAATAAAGCAGTTGAAGAATATAAAAGAGTTGTTAGCCAGTATACTAATTTAAAGGATAAAGATAAGAGGCATTATGCAGAAGAAGCACAGAAACAAATTGTTGAAATTTATGACCAGAAATTATTCAAGTTAGACAAGGCACTTGAAGAATATAAATATCTATTGGCTAATTTTGAATTAGATGCACTTGAAAGAAGAAGCATTGAAAATAGAATTAAAACTTTAGAATCAAGAAGCAATTATGTTTCAACACCTATAAATTTACAAGAAAATGAAAATACTATAATAGCTAGTATAGTTGGATTAGAAAAAACAAATTTGCAGACAGAAATAATAATTAATTATAATGGAAAAGATACTAGTTATAAGATAGGAGATAAAATAAACGAGAACTGGATTGTTGATTCTATATTAAATCTTCAGCAGGTTAGATTAGCTAAAACAAATAATCAAACGCAAATACAAGAAACAAAGATAATTTCGATAAATGATAAAAATCCAATAGCTCTCGATGCCGGGATTGCAGTTTTGTTAAAAAATATTAATACAAAGAATGAAGTTAGCATATCTGTTTTACCTGGGGTAGAATATTTAACAAGCATTTCAAACTTCAAGCTTCATATTCCTGTTGAAAAAAGATTAATACAATTTTCAGACAAGCAAATAGATAATCAGATAGAAGGAACAAAGAAAACAATAGAATTTTTAAATAATGCAATAAGCAAAGTTGAAAAAGTTTACAAATACTTTAGTTATTTCTGCTGGACTATTTTTGGATGGATTACAATTAAATCATTATTCTTCACAGGAAGCAGAACATTAGCCCGAGATATAGTAATAAAAGAATATACAAAAGTATGCAACGATGAAACTGCTAGCGCTACAAGTACATGCACCTCAAAAGACAGACAATATTGTTTAACAGAATGTATCCTATCTAAATCGGTTAATATTGAAAATGATATAGATGCTGCGGAAGGAATTATAGATAAAGTAAAGGGAGATAATTACAAGAAATTAATCGGAACAGAGGGATTGGGGAGTGATTTTTGTATAGGTCTAAATGATGATGAATGCAGACAATTGGTTAGAACAACATTATTGTCAAGACAAAAATGGAATGATAATGCATTGACTGAGAAATTCATTGAAAGTTTTGTCCAGGATCATAATAATATTAAAAAATTGGGTGAGGTAAATAATAAAGTGGAGGATTTAAGAAAGAAGTTATATGATTCAGAAAATAAATTAATAACAAACAATCAAAATCAAGAAGTTAAAAATTTGGCTATTGAAGCGGGTGTAAACCCCAATGTATTAACCCAAAACGATGCAGAAAAAATATTAAAATATAAGAAAAATAGAGAAATAGAATTATTATCTGTGAAATATAATGATGTAGATTATTATAATGGTGTTTTGGATTTGGCCATAGGGTCTCCGGAATATTCAAACCTTCAAAACTTAATTAATCTGAAGAATGAGCAATCGAATGCAGCCCAAACGCAAGTAAATAGTTTTGAAAGATTTGATATTTTAATTGGAGAAGAAGATACTTGGTATTATCTTAGAAATGAAGTGATTAGAGAATATTTATATGAAAAAATAGATAATAAGCTTGTAATTTACAGTGCGCCAGCAACCAAATTTAATGAAGAATATAAAACAAAGACATTTTATTTCAAGGATAATCAAGAAGTTAAAATTGTTGATAATATTAAACAAGTTCCACATATTCCAAAAATTAATTTGGAAGATTCTGGGAAGTGCTCTGGAGATTGGATAAAAAGAATTTCCGTAGATAGTATCGATTATGTTGAGGTTACAAAGAGAGCAGAAAGCGGGGATTGTACTCCAATTGAATTTTCAGTTTATAGAAGGAATAAAGCAAATGAACCTTTAGGGGGTGGAAGTGGAGTACAGACGGGAATAACAATAGATCAATGTCAGGAAGGAAAACAAAGATATAGGGCAGAGATAAAAGAATATTGTGATGTAATAAATAAAATTCAGTTTGCAGACAGGAGTTTAGTAAGCGGTAAGAATGTTGGTCAAGATATTCCTGTTGGTGGAATAAAATATTTAGTTGAGAATGGAATATTGCAGGGAACAAATTTACAGTGTTATAATATAATGGACCCGAGTGATTGTAAATTATTATTTACTGCATGCGATCCTGTTGTATGCCCTGTTTCAAGATTTAATGCAGGTGGAAAATGGTTTGTAAATAATGTTGTTGCTAGCGGGATATTTGGATCAATTTTCCTTGGGACTCATCTATGGGGTAATCCTGAAATTGGAATTTGTATGCCCGGAGTTTTAGCAGGATTAAAGAATTATAAATCAATAGCACAAGGTTACCAGCAATGTTTAGAAGTTAAAAAAACAAAAGGAGAAAACGTTGGAATTTGTGATACTATAAGAAGTGTTGGTGTATGTAGAATAATCTGGAGGGAAGCGGTTTCATTATTTAGGGTAGAAGGAGGATTATTAGGAATATTTTCAAGAAATATAATTGATGCTGGTTCTGGCGGAGGAGAATATGCTTTCTTTACACAGAATATAAAGAAGACAGGGGATTTCTTGGACTTCTTTACTAGCGAATACGCGACAACTTACTTTAATGCATTTAGAGGAGGATCAACAGAAGAATTGGGAGATCAATTATGTGAAGCAGCAATCTATGGAAAGTTACCTGGACCTGGAAGTTTGCTCGATCAATTAACAAGACCAGAAGGACCCCCTCAATTTATTGCAACATTAGATGAATTCCCTCACTCAGAAATTTCAGGAGAATCATTGTCAGATTATAGCGTTTATTATCATATTTATGCGGGGGAAAGTTATGAAAGAGTAGCTTATACTGTTTGGTTGGAAAGTAGCACATTAAATTTGGGTAGATTAATTGTCACAAGAGAAGGAGCCTTACAGACAACAGCTTACTTGAATAGAGGAGATTTTGCAGATTTAACAATAAGAAGAACTGCACAAACCGGTTATGATCAAATTTGTGTTGAAATAAATAGAGTAAAGAAATGTGGTTTTGGAAAAGTCAGCACAGAATTTAGTATTGATTATGCACAGGAACAAATCACAAAATCGCAACTAGAAAAAAGAGATATTACATCTGAGGCTGAATGTAAACCGGATAAAACAATCGTACAGCAAACTTCATCATCGGGATTACTTGGATTATCTACTTTGGTTTCACCTTCAGGAACAACTTATACTGGTGTGAGAAGAGAATGTGGTATTGAAAAACCTGGAAAAAGTGTTAAAGAGGAGCAGTATTGGATAGAAGTTGGAACATGTGGAAAAGATGCACAGGGAAGAGATTTAGGAAAATGCTGGCTTGACCAAAGATCTACCGCATTATTAAAGAATCAGGATAATATCGATGAAATAAATAAATTATTTGAAGAAGATGCAAAAACAGAACAAAAATTAAATGAGTTAGACAAAGAAAAAGAAAATTTAATTACAGAATTTAATGATTATTCTTTATTGTTAAATGGAGTCTTAAAAGACGATTTGACGGAAAAAAAGAGTAGTTTGGTAAGAGAAGCTGACGATTTGGTTAAAAAATATAGGGAAGCAGAAGGTAAAACATTAAATCCATTATATTCTGCAAGAGCTTTATTTTCAATTGGCGAAATTTATCAAAACTTAGCTGATACTTTGAGGACCATTGAGACTAAAGAAAAAGAATTTACTCAAGCAACTACACAACAGACACCCTCGCAATCAAGCACATGTATATCTAGAGAAGATTGTCAAAAACTTTTAGGAAATGTAATAATAAATGAAGCAAGAAAAATAAAACAGCAAGAAGGAATAGAAGATAGTTTAGTAACTCAGCAAACAGGAGCAAAAAACTTTGAATGTTTGGCTTTACAATTAGCCTATCATGAATCAAAAATACATCATTGTGGTATCGTATCGGGAGATAAAACGATTGTTGATTTTCAAAAAAATGGAGATCCTTTATATTGCGATGGAAATTCTAATGAAGTTTTAAAAAGCAGAAGCAATAGTGTTGGAATAATGCAGATAAATATCAATGTTCATAAAAATCTTAATGCCTATAAATTCCTAGAAAATGTTCCATACGGGATAAATTATTTAGCCGATTTATATAAACAATATAAAACTACTTCAAAACAATTCACATGTCCAGGTATATCTATAGCATATTCTGGATGGAAAGCCGCATTAAGAAATTATAATGGGTGGGCTTGTACTGATGATAATAATTATGTTGAAAACGTTATTAACAACAGGGCAGCAATAGAAAAGTTATTCCCTGAAACTTGTGGAGCGGGAGCAACTGTTTCTAGTTCACAAAATTCAGGAGTTAATAGCGGAGCATTATTACCAATAGAAATCAGAGTTGCTCAACATGATCCCGTATTAGGTATTGATTGGTGGTATAATGATAGAATTTATGAGTGGGATGGTAGCAAGTGGGACTTTACTTTGACTGGAGCAAATATAAATAAATATAATCTTAATAATTATGAAGGGGGATTAGAATTTATAAAAAGTGTTATTTTAAATACAGTTTATCCTGGCGGGACATTTGATAGTTTGTCTATAAGTTGCGGAACAGTGGAACAAACTCAAGGAACTAAGAGACTTGTTTTAGCCATTGAAACTAATATTAATAGTATAGATATTATTGAAAGCATTAAGAAGGGATCGGAAACTTTGTGTAAGTATAAGGTATAATTTAAATGAAAGACAGAATATTGAAAATATTTTTTTTGGACTTTGTTTATTTTATATTACTCTTGTTCATAGTTTTATTTTCAAGATTGCAAATACAATCATTGCTTTCAAAAATTCAATCTTATGCCCCAGAACTAAACACTCTAAATAATCAGAATATTTTAGATGCGCAGGGATTAATTTCTCAGATTAATTCTTTATCCGTTCAAGCATATTTGTTCATATTTATAGTTATCCCGTTAATAATCTTTATTTTGTATATTTTATTGCAGGGATATGGTTTTTATTTATTAAAAAAAGAGAAAAAGTTTTTATTAAAATTCTCAATAATTAATTTACCGGTCTTTATTTTTATATCATTATTAATCTTTATCCCTAATGTTTATCTATTTATTCTTGTTATGTTAATATCATATTTAACATTTTTTCTGCACTTCCATGATAAAAAAAGAATACCCCTAACATTGACAAAATTCTATAAGTATTTTCCAGCTTATTTATTATATCTAATTTTAAGCTTATTAATTATAATCTCATTATTCTTAGCTTATACAACATTTTCAGTGCAGGGAAATTATATTATTTTATTAATATTTAGTATAATATTTACTTTATTATTGTCTTTGTATAAAATTTATTTATTTAAGAAATTTACTCTATCAAAACAGCGTTAACAGCTCCTTCTTGACCCGGTCTTGAGGTAATACGAGCATTTCCCAATTCTGTTTTAATCATGGTCCCTTTAGTCATAATATTTCTTCTTACAAAATGTCTGTTTGCAGAACTTTCAACAATTGTAATTATTTTTGTTTTTGAATACTTTTTAGTTTTTGGATTATAAACATTGGCTATATCTGTTTGCAATAAAACATTTTTTTCTTTCCCAAACTTGATGTGCATTAATCTTAATTTTCTATTACCCAATTTAGTCAATCTAGGCAAGTTTCCCAATTCATACAATCTTTTCTTTCTAAAACCTCTATATCTTGAACCAGAAATTTTTCTTCTCGATCTTGATTGTGTTATTGCCATATTCTTTTTGTAAATTGATGGTTTATAAATATTTGTAAAAGCATAAATTTATAAAGATATTATTTATAATGCAGCCTATGAATTCAGATAGACCTTTAGATGCTCTTAACGACGCAAGAAACAAACGCGTAATGTTAGAATTGAAAAATGGAAGAAGATTAATTGGAACATTAAAAGCATTTGATATTCATATTAATGTTGTCTTG
>CAZSJV010000009.1:0-14906 GCA_964607255.1 Candidatus Woesearchaeota archaeon
AACTAAACATGGGTTGCCTGATAAAAAAACTTCAGTTGGAGATTTATATTATTGGGGTCCTAGAGATAATGTTGTTGCGAGGTTCGGCGCTGATTCGAGTAGGGCTAGCCTTAGCTGCAGCTGGTATCCCGTTAGCTCGGATACGGAGCTTGGGGTGCGTCGCGCAAAAATTTTGAAGCAGGTCTCTAAATAAATAACAGCTGAAAAGAGCATGCTTCTTATGCTAATAACTATAAATTAATAAAAGAATTAAAACTTTAATTTTCTTCCAGATTTTCAACAAGAGATGCAAATGCGGGCCTCGTTACGAATACCCCGATTGAGATTCCTAAAATTGTTGTTACTGCAAATCCTGTGAATAATCCAGCACCCGCCCAGAATAATGGAACCATGGAAGCAACGCCGGTAGCATAAGCAACGAATATTACAAAGAACGCACGTTTAATTTGTTCTTTTAAACTTACAACTTCTTTTCTTTTCTTTCCCGATAAAATTTCGTCTGCTATAACAATCTGACTGTCTACACCTGTTCCGACTGCAGCAATTATTCCAGCAATAGCGGCTAGGTCAACATTAAATTTAATCAATGAAAATACTCCTAAAATAATTAATACCTCGCTGGATGAGATCAAGATTAAAGGGAGAGAAATTTTCAAATCACGATATCTTATAAAAATAACTAGGGCTACAGCTAGAATTGCAAATAATATTATTGAAATTGAGTTTTTAGTAAATTGTTCACCTAAAACAGGGCTTATTGTATCTATTTTTACAATGTTAAGCTTTGTCGGCAGACTTCCTGTTATTAAAACCGTTTGTAATTTTTTCATATTTTGGGTAGCATCTTTTACTGCCAAATCCCTATCTGCACCAAAACCGGGTCCTGAAATAGAAATATCTGTTGCCGCCTGTCCCTTCAAGCTTGTGCTAATCTGAAGACTATCAACTAAATTACCATCTAAATATAAATCTAAAGACTTGCTTAAATAACTTCCAGAACTTGATACATTAGAATCTAATTTTGAGGTTATATCAGCATGTCTTTTTGCAGCCTCTTGACTTAATTTTATCTGAAAATCAAAAACGCATTGCTCTCCGTCCGAAACAGGATTGCATTGCCTTACTCCAGAACAGGTTCCATCTTCCCTGCAAACAAAGGTTATATCTCTGTTTCCTCCAATAAAAACTGTTTCATCTCCGATCTTAGCCTCAAATTTACCCTGCGATGCAATTAATTCACGAACCTCTTCTTTTGATGCACCCGCAATTTCAACAACTATGAATGTATTCCCGCTAATATCATTATTTTGTCTTATTTTTAAATCACTTAATCCATATACATTCAATCTGTTTTCCATTGTAGAAATTAAATCATTAACTTCTGCATCTGTAAGCTTGTCTTCTGGTTCTAATACAACCCTAGTTCCACCCTGCAAATCCAATCCTCTTCTTATATTACTGCTAGCTATCTTATCAACAGTTATTCCCAAATCTCCTTGTTTTAATAAAATATATTCCTGCTTGTCTGTTAAAATTCTTACAATAGAAGAATCACTTACCGAGTTTACTATGCGAGAATAATCTTCCAAGTTCTTAATCTCTTGCCCGTTAATTTGTTTTATGATTTCTCTTTGTGTCGGCTGCAAGCTAGAATCAAATGTAATTCCTGATAAATCTGCAGTTGAATTTTTTTCCACCCCCTTTATGACAATTCCATCTGCATTAAATTTTGGATTCATTGCAACTAGACTAACTAGAATAAAGAATAACAAAAATAATACTCTAAATTTTAAATATTTTTTTAATCCCATTTTAGGTTATATTTTTCTTTTTGCAATAATGAATCAATATTCCCGCATTTCCACCATAAGTCGTTATTATATCAAAGACTAAAGCTATTATGACAATCAAGAAAATCTGCTTTAATTCTTCAGGTATTGCTATGAAATATCCTACTCCCAAAGCTGAAATTGCCGCGAAAGTCATTGTTAAGCCCGTTTTCATCGAATGTTTTAATCTTTCATACAATGGTCCTTCTTCCCTTCTTTTCAATAATTTTGTTGTAAGCAAAACATCAGTATCAATTGAATAACCAATTACAAGCAAGAAGGCAACTATCCCTGCTGCAGACAATTTTATCCCGATTAAATCAACAACAACCAATGCAGCAAGTATATCGGTTAATGCTGCACTTATGACAGCGATGCTTGGAATGAATGTTCTGAATGAAATTAAAACAACAATTGACATAAAAATAAATGAAAATAATAAGGCAATCAATAACCCCCTGTAAAAATCCTTGCCAAAGCTTGAACTTGTTAATCCGGGGTCATATTCTTCTTGGTTATCAAAGTTAATATATGTAAGCTCTTTTTCAAGCAAAGAACGCAGCTCATCTCCGGTTATGTCTGCTACCTCAATGATTAATCCTGTTTGTTTTCCCGTATTCGCATCCGTTAATGACCTTACTCTAAAATCTTTGACTTTTTCTTTTAAATAATTCTCAATTTCCTGCAAATTTAGGTTGTCATTATATATTGTTGCAGAAACTCCTCCTTTCAAGCTAATATCTCTTTCAATTATATCCCCTGTAGCTGCATACTTATACCCTAGAAATATTATACTTAGTAATAATATGGCATAAGAAAAATATATTAATTTCTTGTAATGTTTTTCATAAAATGGTTCAAGATTCATTAATGCCTTTTTAATTTGATGATTTAAAAACTTTTTTATAGCTATATTTTACTGATTAATTATGATAATTGTATTAAGGTTAAATCACAGGATATTTAGAGACAAAAGGATAACTAGTCATGTTGCTTTGACTGCAAGAGCTTTTTTGGCTGATAAAATATATTATTCTGGAGAAAAAGATAGTAATTTTGAACAGAGTATAAATAAAGTAAGCAAGCAATTTGGTTCTAAATTTGAAATTGAATATTGCAAGGATCCTATAAAATTTGTTAAGGATAATAAAGATAAATTTACAATTGTTCATCTAACTTGCTATGGATTAAATGTTCAAAATAATATTAATAAGTTAAAGAATAAAAATTTACTTGTAATTGTTGGCGGAGAGAAAGTAGAACCGATTTTTTATAAATTAAGTAATTATAATATTGCGGTTACGAAACAACCAATTTCAGAAGTTTCGGCACTGGCCATATTTTTGCATTTATTAAACAGTGGAAAAGAACTGGATAATAATTTTAAAGATGCAAAAGTTAAAATTCTAGAAAGCGAAAACTCTAAGAAAGTTGTTAAAAGTTAGATTTATATAATTTTCGTTACATTTTTTCATATTGGGGTTAAAATGAGTACACAATTAGAAAATATTTTGATGCCTGTTAAAGAAGTTTTGCTTGATGGATTAAAATTCCCAAATGGCAGAACATATAATCGAGAAGATAGTTTAAGGAAACTTCAGATTAGTATTCCGATCATTGTTTCAGTTTACAATCTTTTTAAAAAAGAACCCTTTAATGAATCGATATTTTATTTGGCAAGAACTATAGATATTCGTAGGGGCATCAAAAATGTATTTGGTATAAAAGAATTGGTCGGTAGCCAAATGATAGATGATATACAATCGATAGCTAATGAAGGAAGAATGTTATATTTAATGGAATTGAAAACTGATGAAGAAAGAATAGAATCGGCAAGGTTATATAAGAATAATAATGGTGAATTATTTGCAGCACAATTAAAAGATCCAAAAAGAGGTTGCTCAGCATCCATTTGTAGTAATTGTTATGAACCAAATGCTTTTGCCGATTATAAATGTGAGGTATGTGATCACGAATTAATTCAAGCTCATGGCATGCCCGATATAGAAGATTGGGAGATTTTAAAATTAGGAGGTAAACTTTCATATTTAAAGAATGGTTATATGGTAATGGCAAGAAATATTAAACAAAATGATTATGGTGACTGGAGGGGTCAAAGCAGTTCATTAAATAGACTTAAGGAATATCCGGTAACTATATCTTAATTCCCTTAGTTGTATCAATAATTTTTACTTTGTGCTTGTTTTCCAAGGCTTCTGTCAAACAAACATCCAGAATTTCAGCATCTAAATTTTCTCTTATTTTTTCCTTATTATATCTTCTTTTCATTAATCTGTTTTTTAAAACTTTAATATCGCATTTTGTAACGTAGCATAAATCAACATACTTGCTTGGGAGATAATGACTTAAATGTGAATCAAGAATTAAATTATTTTTTGAATTCTTAATTAAATTTATTAAGAATTTATTTAATCTGTTTGTATTAACATTATATGCTTTAAGTTTTTCATTATAATTAGAATATAATTTAAAATCTTTAATTAATTCATTTACGTTTATATAAATAGCATGATATTTTTTAGCAAGCAATTTAGCTAAAGTTGTTTTTCCCGTACAAACACTTCCCGTGACGATTATAACTTTCATACTGTAAATAACCTAGAATCTTTTACTATAAAAACACCTATTCTTGCCCCAGCATCCAACCAGCCATGGGCATAATTCAAGGCAGCAAATGCACTTACAATATCTCCTTTATCTTCAAAATATTTAGCATCTTTAAAGTAGCTTTCAATCATATTCAAGAAGTCATTTCTAATATCGTCGCTGAATTTAGATTTGGATAATTTAGCCTTATCAATAGCTTCTTCCGTAATTTTATAATACTTTCCCAATCTGTCTTTTGTAATTTTATCCATTTTATCCTTCTTCTTCCATAGCTTTAAATATTTTTTTAATTATTGATTTAAAGAAAAATGGAAGAATATCTAAAACTGGTTAAAAATATATTAGTAAGAGGAAACTATAAGGAAAATCGAACTGACTTCGATACAATTTCATCTTTTGCAGAGTATTATAAGGTAAGCTTGAATTCTAGTTTTCCTCTTTTGACGACTAAAAGGATGGATGATTATAGATGGAAATCAATGATTTATGAATTTTTATGGTATATTTCTGGACAGGAGCATATTAGAGATTTAAGAACTAAAACAAAAATTTGGAATAATTGGTCGGATGAAAGCGGTAATCTTGAAACGGCTTATGGAAGATTTTGGCGCAGATTCCCGGTTCCTAAAAAAGGGTTGCCTGGAGAAGTATGGGCTGATGAAAATTGCCCCTGGGTAAATATAGAAGAAGACGGACAAAAAACATTTGACCAAGTTAAATATATTTTAGATAGTTTAAAAGAAGTAAAGAAAAATCCAAAAAATATGAGTTTAAGAAGGTTAGTCATAAACGCATGGCATCCTGGAAATGCTACAATAAGCAAACTGCCCCCGTGTCATTATACTTTCGCTTTTTATGTAAATGATAATAAACTTAGCTGTCATCTTACCCAACGTTCAGGTGATGTTGGACTGGGAATTCCGTTTAATCTTGCTGCATATTCTTTACTCAATAACGCCTTTGCCCAATTAACAGGATTTAAACCAGGACATTTTGCGCACACAATAATTGATGCACATGGTTATTGTGGGAAAAATGAAAGAAGCCAATTTTATAAGGAAAATCGCAAAGGACTAAAGTCCAGATTAATGTACGCAAAAAAACCAGAAGATTTTTTAGAAACTAAAGAATGGATTGAAAAAAATGCACACGGAGAAAATAAAGGTGATCATATCCCTGGATTACTTTTGCAATGTTCAAGAATACCAAAGAAAAGACCAAAATTGGAAATTGCTGAGAAACCTTTAGAAGAATTGATTTTTGAGGATTTTAAACTCATTAATTATGAATCTTATGATCCAATAAAATTTGATATAGCTGTTTAAATATACCCAAATTCTTTAAGGAAAGAATCTATTTCAATTTTAGCTTCTTCAATTTTATTATATTTCTTGCATGTTAATCCATCACAGCCATTTATCATTGCAGACAATCTTTTGTTTATTTGAGGGCGATACAAACATAAGATATCTTTTCCGGATTGTTCTGGAACCCATAAATTCCTTTCTGTTATTCTCCCTAGTTCATAACCAACCCCGAGACTTGCGGTTGTAACCTCTGCTACAAGAACGCCAGATTTACCTAACCAGACCATATCTCTATTATGAATTATTCTATCATCTAAACTTTCACCCATTTCACCGAGTTTTTTATCTCCTATCATTTCAGTCAGGACTTTTCCATATTTTCCTAGATGATTAATAATTTCCAAATAAATATGAACGTCCCCTCTTCCACCACTTATAGAAGCTGCAAAATATATCTCGAGATCATCCATCTTATTATATTTACCATAAAATTTAATAAGGTTTTTATACCTAAATCCTTAATTACTTTTATGATTATTACTATAACTGGTCTGCCTGGTTCTGGTAAAACAACTATTGCAAAAGGATTGGCAAAACATTTTCATATAAAACATTATTCTATGGGCGATTTTGTAAGAAAAATTGCAAAAAAAAAGAAGATGTCTGTATTGGAATTGAGCAGGAAAAGCGAGAAAATAGTAGATGAAATGGATGCCTTGCAGAAAAAAATTGCCAGAACGCATAAAAACGCAATTATTGATTCAAGATTAGGAGCTTACTTAATAAAAAATGCACACATCAGAATATATATCTATGCTCCTCTAAAAACCAGAGTAAAAAGAATCGCTCAAAGGGATAAAACTTCCTATAATGAATCTTATCACCAAACTTTAGCCCGGGAAAGGGAAGAACTAAAACATTATAAAAAAAGATATAACATTGATTACAGGAATAAAAAATTATACAACATAATATTAAATACCAATAAATTAAAATTAAATGAGGGCATTAAAAAAGTTATAAATAAAATAGAAAAACTTAACTAATGCTTATCTTCTTTACATCAGCGATTTTATTGATTCTTTCCACGATTTTTTTTACTTCATTTAGATTATTAAGCTCGAATTTTAAATTACATTCAGCCAAATCCTTGTTTATTGTGTTGACATTTGCCTTTTCTATATTAATTCCAAGTTGGGAGACATTATGCAAGACATCTGCAAATAATCCAACCCTGTCCAAGGCTAAGATCTTCAAATTTATGCTAGATTCTGGATTCTCTTTCCATTTAACATTTGTTTTTCCAAGTTTTATTCCTAGTACTTTATCACAATTTTTCCTATGAACTGTAATTTTTTTATTCTTGTTAATAAATGCAGTAATTTCGTCTCCGGGCAAGGGACTGCAGCATTCTGACAATTTATATTCCCTGAAATTAACATCTGAAACAACCAGGCTTTCTTTGCCCTCTTCTTGTTTCGGAATTCTTTTTACAGGAATTATACCACGAGTTTTAACAGATTGAACAATTTTTTCCTTTGCTTTGGGAGATTTTACAAACTTTAGCCATTCCCTGCTCGGAGAATGATTTTTCTGTGTAATTATCTCAACTACATCCCCGTTTTCAAGTTTATGCTGCAAGTTAACATATTTTCCATTTACTCTTGCCCCTACACATTTATTTCCGACGTCTGTATGAATATGGTATGCAAAATCAACAGGGCACGAATCTCTTGGAAGTTCTATAATATCCCCGTTTGGCGTAAAAATATATACCTTGTAGCTAAATAAATCAAATTTTAATGTTTCCAGAAAATCACTACTGGATTTATCCTTTAATCCTATTATTTCCTTTAACCATGATAATTGCTTGTCAAATTTATTATCTCCCTTGATATTTTTATATTGCCAGTGTGCAGCGATTCCCTCTTCCGCTATTTTATCCATTTCTTCTGTTCTTATCTGAAACTCGAATAATTGCTTGTCCGGACCAACTACGACAGTATGAAGACTTTGATATAAATTCGGCTTTGGATTTGCAATGTAATCATCAAATTCTTTTGGTATCGGCTTCCATAATTTATGTATTATTCCAAGAACTTCATAACATTCCCCGACATCTTTGGTAATTATTCTTATTCCTAATAAATCAAATATATTATTGAAATTAACTTCTTTTTTCTGCATTTTTCTGTAAATAGAATAAAAACTTTTTGATCTTGATTTAATTTCTGCGTTTATGTTATACTTTTTTAATTCTTCTTCCAAAATAACCTTAATTTTTTCCAGATATTTTTCACGCTCTTCTTTTTTTAATGTAATACTTTCCTTTAGTTCCTGGTAGATTTTTGGCTCTAGATAACGAAATGCAAGATCTTCTAATTGCCATTTTATATTAAATAATCCAAGCCTGTAGGCAATAGGAGAATAAACATCTAAAGTTTCCTGAGCGATTCTCTTTCGTTTTTCTTCCTGGAAATACTGCAAACTTAGCATATTATCTAAACGATCGGCTAATTTTATTATTATAACTCTTATATCTTGGGCAGTTGCAAACAACATTTTTCTTATGCTTTCTGCCTGCCTGATTTTAAAATCTGAAATCTTTAACTTATCTATCTTTGTTACACCCTCGACTAAATTTGCTATCTCAATTCCGAAATTTTTTACTAGATCTTCTTTTGTTGTTCTTGTATCCTCTAATATATCATGCAATAAGCAGGCCGCAATTGTCTTTTCATCTACCTTTAATTTTGCGAGAATTTTTGCTGCACCCACCAAATGAGATATGTGCTCTAATCCTGATTCGCGTATCTGGCCCGTATGAGCTTTTCTGGCGA
Organism: Candidatus Woesearchaeota archaeon; assembly: GCA_964607255.1. Classification (GTDB taxonomy): domain Archaea; phylum Nanobdellota; class Nanobdellia; order SCGC-AAA011-G17; family GW2011-AR20; genus GW2011-AR20. The sequence continues at coordinate 8,605 of CAZSJV010000009.1, forward strand.
ATTCATATGCCTTGCTGATTAAATCTAAATCCGCATTCTCATGATTCATCTTTATGTCATTAATCAAGTCGAGCATAGTATTATACAATAAAATAACTTTAAAAACTTTATTTATAACTTAAAATTATGAGATATTCAAGGCAGGAAAAGTTTATTGGAAAAAAAGCCCAGGATTTGCTTACTAAGAAGACTGTTGCCGTAGTTGGATTAGGAGCCTTGGGGAGTACAAGTGCGAATTTATTGGCTAGATCTGGAATAAACTTAATTTTAATTGACAATGATAAAATTGATTTAACCAACTTGCAAAGACAGAATATTTTTACTGAAGATGATATTAATAAAAATAAGGCTGAAATTGCTAAGGAATATTTAAATAAAGTCAATAGCGAAATTAAAATCCAAGTTTATAACGAGAAATTAGATAAAAATAATATTAATTTAATCAAATCAGATTTGGTTTTAGATTGCACAGACAATTTAGAAGCTAGATTTTTAATAAATGAATATTGCTATAAAAATAAAATTCCCTTTGTACATGCTGCTGCAATAAAAGATTCTGGAGTAATTTTTAATGTAATCCCTGGAAAGGCTTGTTTTAACTGTATCTATAGATTTACAGGCGATATTGAAAGATGCGAAGACGTTGGAGTATTAAATACAATAACAACTTTGATTTCTAGTCTGCAGGTAAATGAGGCTATGAAAATATTACTAGATAAAAATTATGAAACAAATTTAATCAGGGTGAATCTAGAGAATAATAATATTAATAAAATAAAAGTCAATAAAAATCCTGAATGTGAAATATGCCAAGGAAAAAAATTAAATAAAAATTTTAAATTAACATTATGCAGGAGCGGAGATAAATTGATGGTAAAGACAGATAAAATTCTGGATTTGGATAAGATAAAAGATAATTTTGGAGTTTTAAGAGAGGAAAAAAATAATTTATTATTAGATTTTGACAATGAGAAAGTTATAGTAAGTAATAACGGAGAAATAACATTTAAAACTTTGAAAGACGAAAATAAAGTAATGAAAATCGCCAATGAAATTTATGATGTAAAATGAAAGCCTTATCTCTAAAGCATCCATGGGCCGAATTAATTGTACTGGGGAAGAAAACAATCGAAACAAGAAAATGGAAGACTAATTTTCGCGGAGAGTTTTATGTTCACGCATCCAAAAATTTTGATCAAAAACATGCTGATGAATTTGAATTAAAAAATTTGGTTACTGGGGCTATAATCGGGAAAGCTGAATTGGTTGATGTTAAGGAATATAAAAATAAAGAGGAATTTGATAAGGATTATGAGAAACATTTTGCCAGGAATTTTGTAAGATATGGGTTTGTATTAAAAAACATTAAAAGAATAAATCCAGTTCCATGCAAAGGACAATTGAATTTCTTTGAAGTAAAAATTTAAAATATTTTTTTGAAAATGTTTGAAATTACCGACAAAAATGAGAAGAAGCTTGTTTTTCTTTTTTTCCAGTACTTAAATGGAACAAAGAACATCGGGAGTGTTTTTCCAAATTTATAACCAACATGCTTTGCCCATATATCCACCTTGACCCATTTTTCCTTTAAATCGCCTATGTTAACTTTCAAGTATTGATGCAGATTAAGAAAAACAGATTTATGCCTAACTTTAATATCATCTTCAGAGAAAAATTTGCTTTTTACCAGGGATATTCTGTATAAATAACCAAGCTGATGACAATGTAATATTTGCTTTTTCCATAGTTTATTAACGTCCTTTATGAATAATCCATTAAAATCATGCCATACTCTTCCAGGCTCACCATGGAATTTCTTGGATAAATAATTATAGGATTTTTTTGCATAGTCTTCCTTATTTCTAGAGCTTCTTTCCAATCTTTTTATAGCGTTTTCAAATTCTTTTGGTAATTTCTTTGGTATCCTATATCTAGTAAAGCCAAGCAGTGGTATAAATAATCTTGAAAGTATAAACATTGCTGTAAGAAATATCGTAGCTATCGTTATGACTATTGCTTCTAATAAACCCATGATTTTTTAAATAAAAAGTTATTTAAATATTTTTCTATATCCATTTTTATGGTAAATGTGTTTATTGAACGTGAAAATAAGACAGCTAAAGTAAAAGCGAAAAACGCTAAAGAGGTAATGAATATTCTTAAAATTAATCCAGAAACTGTATTAATCGTTAAAAATAATGAACTTATACTAGCAGAAGATTCTTTAAATGACAACGATGAATTAAGGTTATTAAGCGTGATTTCCGGGGGTTAGTAAATTTTATAATCCTACTTAAATTCTTGAAATTATGCCATGTAAAAATTGTCTGGAAAAACCTGTAATAAAGCTTTTGAATAATGAGCAGTTATGCAAACAGCATTTTATAAGATATTTTGAAAGAAAAGTCCTTAATACAATAAATAATTACAAATTAATCGAGAAAAATGACAAAGTCGGGGTTGCATTATCTGGCGGAAAGGATTCTTTAACAGTGTTAAGTTTAGTGAAAAAACTGAAAGATAAAATTAGGGTGTTTGAAATTGAAGCTATTGCAATTGATGAAGGAATTGAAGGTTATAGAGATAAAACATTAGAAATAGCAAAGAAATATTGTAAAGAGAATGATATCAAATTAAATATTTTTTCTTATAAAAATGAATTTGGTAATACTTTAGATAATTTTCTTAAAAAAACAAGTATGAAAGCCTGTTCTATGTGCGGACCATTCAGAAGGTATTTACTGAATAAAAAAAGCAAAGAACTTGGATTTACAAAATTAGCTACAGGACATAATCTGGATGATGAATCCCAGTCTATAATGATGAATTATATAAGGGCGAATTTAGAGATAAGTGCAAGACTTGGACCAATTACAGGAATATTAAAAGATAAAAGATTCATTAAAAGAATTAAACCATTGTATTTAATGAGCGAGAAAGAAGTTGCAATGTATGCTTTCTTAAAAGGGTTAATTACAGAATTTAATGAATGTCCGCATAGCTCAGATAGTTACAGGGGAGATGTAAGAGACATGATAAATGATTTTGAAGCAAAATATCCTGGAACAAAGAATGCAATTGTTACCGGTTTTCTTGATATACTTCCTAAATTAAGAGAAAAATATAAAAATGAAATGCCTTTGAAAAGCTGTAAAATATGCTCTGAGCCAAGTTCTAGGGAGATATGCCAGACATGCACAATCGTTGAAAGATTAAAGAAAAATGTATAAACACATTGCTAAAAGTTATAATGAATTGCATAAGGAAGAACAAATTAGAAAACTTGAGATTATTAAGAAAAATATTAAAATTATTTCTCCATTGTTAGATGTAGGCTGCGGTACAGGAATTAGTACAAATTATTTTAATGTTGAAAGCATAGGAATAGATAATTCTAAAGAAATGATAGAACAAAGCAAGGAAGGAAATTTAATTTATGGAGATGCTGAAAAATTGCCATTTCCTGATAAAACTTTTAATACAGTAATAAGTGTAACGGCTTTTCATAATTTTAAGAACATGGAAGAGGCGTTATTGGAAATTAAAAGAGTTTCTAGAAATAATAACATTGCAATCAGTTTCTTAAAAAAATCTTCTAAGTTAAATAAGTTTAGAAATTTATTAAAAAAATATTTTAAATTTAAAGAAGTTGATTGTTATAATGATGTTTTGTTTGTAATGATATAAAAAAAGAGCGACCGGCTTTGACACCGGTCATGAAAGGGCATTTCAAGGGGGTTAAAGAATTCTACTCTGCCCTGACAACATGATTATGCATATCCCCAACACGTATTGTATGCAACTCCTTTTGAAGATCCGCTTTCGTATTGCCGTGCGAGGCAATTACACCCATCTGTGCAACCGATCCCATTAATTCCATAACCTGATGTGACTGTACCACATTGACGTGTACATGTTCCTACACCGCCCCAACCGCTCGGAGCCAGTCCAACGGCTTCATTTCCCAACCAACCTTGAGAAGCTGCTGCATATCCTAAAGCTGCACCAATTACTACACCAATAAAAACATAAACATACCAACCAGATTTTCTTTCTCTTTCTTCCATTTTAATCACCTTCTTTTATTTCTAATTGAATATTATTTTTAATATTATCCTAGTCTTTCACGAGTATCTTCTAGCCCATGTGTATATACTACACAATCCCAACCAGCCTCGACATAAGAAGTTAAGGCTGTATCAACATTACTTGTACTAACTCTACCTAAAAAACTTTGTCCGTCTTTTGAACATCCCATATAATAATTAGATGCTAATCCAACGGCTTCATTTCCCAACCAACCTTGAGAAGCTGTAGCATATCCTAAAGCTGCACCAATTACTACACCAATGAAAACATAAACATACCAGCCAGATTTTCTTTCTCTTTCTTCCATTTTAATCACCTTTTTATTTAAAAAAAACAAAAAAGAGGTTAGCGTCCACCACGGCCAACCATTTCTATTCCAAGTTCGTTAGACATCCTCTTTAATTCTGCACTTGGTCTAGTGTGATCTACTTTTCCTAACACATAAGGCGAGTTAACACCTGTAATTATTGTCATTACCCTTAACCTATTGTTCATATCTTCTGAGACACGGGCTCCCCAAATGACTTGTGAATCTGGATCAAGGGCTTGTGTTACTATTTCTCCTACTCTGTTAACTTCATCTAATGTTAAGTCTTCTCCGCCTGTAATGTGAATCAAAGCACCAGTTGCACCTTCATAAGTTACATCTAACAAAGGATTGCTTAATGCTCTTTTTACAGCTTCCTCTACTCTATGCTCTGTATCACTCTCTCCAATCCCAATGACGCTTACTCCGCCACCTTGCATTATTGCTTTGACATCTGCATAGTCTAAGTTTACTAAGCTAGGAACTGCGATTGTCTCAACAATTCCTTTAATCATTGTTGAAACTAGTTCGTTAGCCACTGCAAATGCCTGCTTCAATGGCAAGTTTCCTGCAATTTGAACTAATCTGTTATTATCAATTACAATTACAGTGTCTGTTACTTGTCTTAATTGCTGCAAACCGAATTCAGCTTTGTCAACTCTGGCCTTTTCAATATCTAAAGGCATTGTAACTGTTCCAATGACAATAGCATCCATTTCTTTTGCTAGTTTTGCGATTACCGGAGCACTTCCTGTTCCTGTTCCGCCACCCATTCCAGCGCAAATGAATACCATGTCTGCTCCTGTAAGTACTTGCTTTAAGTCGTGCATAGATTCTTTTGCTGCTTCCGCTCCCTTTTGTGGGAATCCTCCGCAGCCTAATCCTCTAGTCAGCTCTGCTCCAAGCAAGACCTTGTGATCAGCTTCAGAAATATCAAGATGTTGTTTGTCTGTATTACAAGCAATTACTTCTGCACCTTGTATTCCCTTTCTGTACAACCAAGAAACCATATTATTTCCACCACCACCAGCACCAACAACTTTAATATTGGCCTGACCAACCTTTATGTCATTATATTTGTTTTGTTTGCTTCCTTCTAACGCGTTTTGTATTATAAAATCCATTTTTTTTCTCCCCCGTTCTTTCTCCTTTTTTATTTTTTGATTATGAGATATATGTTTTTTTGAAACACAACATTTATATATTAGTTAACATATATCTATCTTCAGAAGAAGTTGTCATCGCCAAATGCACTCTTCAAACTAGGTTCAAAGTAAAGAATTTAGTTCGCCAAAATCGCTAACAAACTTAAATTTTGTCGCCAAACAAAATTTAAAGTATTATTTTTTTCTAAACTAAACTTTCTTAATGTGAAAACTAGTATTTAAAGCTTGTTAAAATTTAATATATATATTTTAGTATATAAATATTCTTTAATTTGGAAATTTTAATTAAATAAATGAAAAAATTTTCTGGAAATATCGGGGACTTTGTTGAAATTTATTTGCAGGATGATGTTTTTTCCGGAATATTGTTACCGTCGCAAAATAAAGATACAATGACATTAAAGCTTGATTCCGGATACAATTTGAACGTGAAAAAAAATAAAATAAAAAAATTCAAACTTCTTAAGAAAAATTCCGGAGAAAAACAAAAAAAACAAGAAGTTGTGTTTAAGAAATACCTACCCACAATTTCTATCTTGCATACTGGTGGAACAATTGCTTCTAAAGTAGATTACAAGACTGGGGGAGTAACTTCAGCATTTAGTCCGGAAGAATTAATTGAGATGTTTCCAGACTTAAAAGACATAGCAAACTTCAAAACAAGATTGGTTAGAAAGATGTTTTCAGATGATCTAAGGTTTAAGCACTTTTCAATAATTGCCAGAGAAATTGAAAAAGAA
>CAZSJV010000009.1:15006-16368 GCA_964607255.1 Candidatus Woesearchaeota archaeon
AGTTCAAGAAGAGATGCTTTCAAGGTTATAAATGACAAGCCAATTGCTCGCGTTAATTATGAAACTAAAGCCATTGAATTCCTGAAAAAATACAATAAACGAGGAAGTAAATTAATTATTAAAGACAAGTTTGAAGAAAAAACAGGACTAATTAAGATTACAGTTAATATGAATTCCAAGCAATTTTTATCTTACAGAGGTTACAAGGGATTAATAATTGAGGGAACTGGTTTGGGGCATACTCCTTTGGATGTAATTGACAATGAAACCAAAGAACATGCCAAGATTAGGAATGCTTTGAAACAACTAAGCAAGAATACTGTTTTGGTTATGACTTCTCAGGCTTTATTTGGAAGAGTTAATCTAAATGTTTATTCCAAAGGACGAGATTTACAAGGTTTAGGAGTTATTTCCGGAGAAGATATGCTGCCGGAGACTGCTTTTGTAAAATTATCTTGGTTACTTGGAAATTATCCTAAAGAAGTTAAAAAGTTAATTGGAAAGAACTTAAGAGGGGAGATTAATGAAAGTCTTGGGAAAGAATTCTTAGAATAAAATGTTTGACTATAAAGATTTAAACCTGAAAATTGGATTGGAGATTCACCAGCAGTTGTCTAACAAGAAGTTATTCTGCAATTGTTCAACTAAATTTGAAGAAAAGGAATTAGATTTGGAATTTTTAAGAAAATTAAGGGCTGTGGCCGGTGAACAGGGTTATGTTGATGTGGCTGCCCAATTTGAAGAGTCTAAGCACAGAAAATTTATTTATCATGGATATAATAATGAATATTGCTTGGTTGACTGCGATGAAGAACCACCTCAGGAAATAAATCAGGATGCTTTGTTAACTGCATTGTCTGTTGCAAAATTGTTTAAGATGAATATTCCCGAAAATATCCAGGTCATGAGAAAAATAATAACAGATGGAAGTGCATGCTCATCATTTCAAAGAACAATGTTAGTTGGTTTTTCTAGCAAGGATTCTTTTATTGAAACGACACGGGGAAAAGTCAGAATTACAAGTTTATGTCTGGAAGAGGATGCGTGCAAGATAATCAAGACAGGAGAGGATGAAGTTCATTATAGACAGGGTATTCCATTATTAGAATTAAGAACAGAGCCGGACATTAAAGATCCAGAACAAGCCAAGGAAACTGCAGAGCAAATCGGATTAATATTAAGAAGTTTTTCAAGCATATTAAGAGGGATAGGAACAATAAGGCAGGATGTCAATCTAAGCATTAAGAATGGATCTCGTGTTGAAATAAAAGGCTTTCAGGAATTAAGGGAAATGCCGAAGATAATTAATTATGAGATTCAAAGACAGATAAATACAGTAAAACAAGGCAAGAAAGTTGAGAA
>CAZSJV010000010.1:0-15887 GCA_964607255.1 Candidatus Woesearchaeota archaeon
AAGCTGTTATTATTAAAGAGTTAAGAGGCTACAAAAGATGGCAAACATTTACAACAAAGTCAAGGAAACAATTCTAAAAACTGTAAGCGGAAGTCCCGATTATGATGATATGAACGATTACGTTGAGATTGATACAGATGTTGATAAGGGTCCCAAGGCTAAAGTTCTGGTAAGACCATTCTTTATTGAAGATTTTGCAGATATTAAGCCGGCTTTAGATGCTTTAAGAGAAGGAACAACAATTGCTTTGATTAATATTCGTCCATTAAAAGATAAAGATATAATCGAACTTAAGAGAGCAGTAAATAAGATAAAGAAAACATGTGATGCGATTGAAGGGGACATAGCTGGTTTCGGAGAAGATTGGATTGTTGTTACACCAAGCTTCGCACAAATTTACAGAACAACACAGACAGAAGACGTTCAAGCAACTGAATAAATTTTTCTTTTAAAAAAGATTTATAAATATTCCTTTATTCTAAATTTTATGGATCAATTAAAAAATCAACCTTGTCCATTGTGTCATCAAAATAAACTTACATTAATTGAAGAAGAATATAATATTCCTTATTTTGGTAAATGTTTCTTAATGTTAATGAAGTGTGAAAATTGTGATTATCATGTTTCTGATATTGAGGTAGATGAGCAAAAAGAACCTTCAAGATACACTTTTGATTTAAAAAATAAAAAAGATTTGAATATAAGGGTTGTAAAATCTGGGCAGGCAACAATTAAAATTCCCGCTTTAAAAATGTCTGTTGAACCCGGTCCTGCATCAGAGGGTTATATCTCTAACATTGAAGGAGTTTTGCAAAGATTCAAGAAAATTATTGAAGCTGAAAGAGACACTGCAGAAGATGAAAGTGTAAAAAAAGCAGCTAAAAATTTATTAAAAAAATTATGGAAAGTTGAATTGGGAGAAATGCCGATTAAAATTATTATTGAAGATCCTTCTGGAAATTCTGCTATTATTGATAAAAGGGCTGTTGTTGAAAAATTAAAAGTAAAAGCTTAAACAATTCCCTGTTCAAATAATTGTTCATAAGTTAAATCGTTAATAACAACTAATGCCTCTCTGTAATTTATTACTGGTTTTGAAAATCTTGCGTAATCTTCCGTAGAAATTCTTGGGCATGCCGTTTCAATAAATGCCTGAATATCATATAAATTAATTAATTTATCATTTGTAATCTCATCCATATTAATTAAAATAACTTCTTTATCATCTTTTTCAAGTTTATTTTTAATATATTCAGCAGAACCGAAATGTTGTCCTGGTTTATTATCTATAATTACACCTATTTTTCTGGCGTCTTTGACTTTATCTATTGCAATAATTCTTTGTCTGATTATTTTTTCTCTTTTTTCTTTCATATTATGTACTTCACGATTAAAAGGATCTATTAAAATTACAGGTTTTGGAATGGCTAATGCAGCTCCCAAAGCATGAAAATCATTTCCAATAACTAAAATTGCGTCAAATTTATCTTTAATTGATTTTAATCCATTATATTCACAACCTAGAACTTGACCAGGATAAAACGCAAATCCTTTTTTAGGTGGAATAAAAACTTCTTTTCCATTTTCTTTTAATATTTTTTCAGTTACAGGAATCTGATGCATATGCTGAACAGAACAAACTACAGCAATTTTATTATAATCTTCAATCTCTTTTAATGATTTCTTTATTAAATCCTCAATGTTTGTTTCATATCTTGCCTCGATATATAAAATTGGAAAATCAATCTTCATAAAGGGAGCATGCCCATATAATATAATTAAATCAGCTTTCAAATCTTTAGCTTCATTCAGTGCAATATCGCAAGCACCCCAGCAAGGTTCTCCAGAAACAATAACTTTAGCATCTGTATTTTCTTCAATAAATTTAGTTAATCTAGCTGCTTCTTTCTTTAATCCTTCTGGTAACTGAAGCAAAATCTTTTTAGCTTTTCTTTCTTTAATTTCCTTAATTAAATTTTCTTCATCAAATTTGTACATAGTCCTGCGTAATTATAACGACTTATAAAGTTAATTATTTGAAATTAGTTAAATTTTTAAGTAATATCAAACAACTATTTCTATGCCTGAATCCAAAACAGACAAAATAATGAATATAGCAACTAAAAGAGGATTTTTTTTTCCTTCTGGTGAAATTTATGCTTCTAAAGCTGGTTTTTGGACTTATGGTCACCTTGGTACACTATTAAAACATAAATTTGAGGAGATATGGAGAAATTATTTTTTAGGTTTAAACGAAAATTATTATGAAATTGAGGATACAAATATTTTGGCTAAAGAAGTTTTCAAAAGTTCTGGTCACCTGGAACATTTTTCAGACCCTTTAACTGAATGCAAGAAATGTCATTTTAGATTTAGAGCAGATGAATTAATTGAAGACGAAACAGAATTAAATGCTCAGGGATTAAAAGAACATGAATTAGACAAAATAGTTAAGGAAAATAAATTAAAATGTCCAAAATGTGGAGGTGAATTGGATAAAGTAAAATTCTTTAATATGATGTTTGATTTAAAGGTTGGTGCAACAGGAGAAGATGTAATGTATTTACGTCCAGAAACAGCCCAATCTCCGTTTATTGCCTTCAAAAGAGAATTTTTTGCATTACGTGAAAGATTACCTTTAGGATTAGCCGTCATTGGAAAAGCCTTTAGAAACGAAATAAGTCCAAGACAGGGTTTTTTTAGATTAAGAGAATTTACGCAAGCTGAATTACAAATTTTTTTTGATCCTGAAAAAATTAATGAAGTAGAAAACTGGAATGAGATAAAAAATTATAAATTAAGATTGCTATTAAATGAAAAGAAGAAAATAGAAGAATTTTCATGTGAACATTGCAATAGAATGTTAAAATTACCAAAACTTTATGTTTATCATTTAGCAAAAATACAGCAATTTTATTTAGATATATTAAAGATTCCAAAAGAAAAATTTAGATTTAGAGAATTGAATGAAAAGGAACGTGCTTTCTACAATAAATTGCATTTTGATATTGAACTTGATTTAGAAACTTTAAATGGATTCAAAGAAGTAGCCGGATTACATTATCGCGGTGAGCATGATTTGGGGGGACATCAAAAAGGAAGCGGTGAAAAATTGGAAGTAAATATTAACAATAAAAGATTTATTCCTCATGTTTTAGAATTAAGTTTTGGAGTTGATAGAAATTTATGGGGATTATTAGATTTATTTTATAACGAAGATAAAGAAAGACAAATGTTTAAGCTACCTTTTAATCTAGTTCCAATCCAAGCCGCAGCATTTCCATTGGTAGATAAAGATAAACTGCCGGGAAAAGCAGAAGAAGTTTATAATTTATTAAAAAATGAATTTAAAGTTTTGTATGATAATAAAGGAAGTATTGGAAGAATGTATAGAAGAGTAGATGAAATAGGGGTTCCTGCGATGATAACAATAGATCATCAAACTTTAAAAGATAAGAGCGTCACTTTAAGAGATAGGGATTCTATGAAGCAAATTCGTGTAAAGATAAAAGATTTAAACAAGGTTCTAAAAGAATTCTTAGATGGTAAATCTTTAAACAAATTCGGTAAAATAATAAATTAAAAAGTTTAATAAATCGTTGATTTATTCTTAATTTTACGGGCTAGTAGTATAATCCGGTAGAACTCGCCCATGGCATGGGCGTAATCCGGGTTCAAATCCCGGCTAGTCCATTTTTTACATTTGGGGCAATAGTCTAGTGGCAAAATAATACGTTCGCAACGTATAGTCCCGAGTTCAATTCTCGGTTGCTCCATAACCTTTATAAATTTAAACAAAAAATTAATATAATGAAAAAATGGAAATACGTTCTTGGGATTATATTATTTTTAGCATTACTTAGTTTTTTAATAGTTAAACTGGTTTCAGATTTAGAACCAATACAAGAAAATGAAATCTTAGTTGTGAAAATTAATGGCATAATTAGTAATTCTGATGGCGATAATATTTTTAGTTCAGCAGATACTAACTCGGATAGCATCATTTCTTTACTAAAAAAAGCTAAAGATAGTAAAAATATCAAGGCAGTAATATTAGAGATAAATTCACCAGGAGGAACTGTCGTAGCAAGCAAAGAAATAGCTAATGCGGTTAAAGAATTTAATAAGCCAAAGGTTGCATTAATAAGAGATGTTGGTGCTTCCGGAGCTTATTGGATTGCCAGTTCTGCAGATAAAATTGTTGCAGATGAATTATCAATAACAGGAAGTATAGGAGTAATCTCTTCCTACTTGCAGTTCTCAGATTTATTTGAAAAATATGGAATAACCTATGAAAGACTAGTTTCTGGAAAGTATAAAGATGCGGGCAGCCCATATAAAGAATTAAATGATGAAGAACGCGGTTTAATACAAAGTAAATTGAATAAAATTGATCAGATTTTTTTAGATGATGTCAAAATCAATAGAAATCTTGAAGATACTTACAGGATAGAAACTGGAGAATTTTTCTTGGGAATAGAGGCAAAAGAACTTGGTTTAGTAGACTATCTGGGAAATAAAAATACTGCTTTTGAAATTGCAAAGAACTTAAGTAATTTAGAAGAAGCTAAATTAGTTGAGTTTAAAGAGAGAGAAAGTGTATTTGATGTATTAAATAGGCTAAATGCAAATGCCTTTTACTATCTCGGGCAAGGAATAGGCACACAGTTATATCTTAATAGTAAAAATAACAACCTAGAAATAAATGCGATTTAGAAAGTTTTAAAAGTTATATTTTCTTATTAATTCTGCAGACTAGCTTGGGGGGTTAGCCGTCCCTTGTAACCGTAAACCGGCTTTACGATGGAAGCGAAAAGCAAGATGAGGTATTAACCTTAGTTGTCTAGTCTTAACTTAAACTAAGACGATATGTCCTTTGGAGCTAATCTTCCTGAGAATCAGGTCAGGTTGGGAACAAAGCAGCCTTAATCATGATCCTTGGCGTTCAGAGGGAAGCATATCTGAGAATAAGTTGAGGTAACTAACAGCTAAATTAGTATCCAGTCTTGTAAAGTCTGCATTTTTAAATAAAAGTCTTCTGGAAACTCCGCCATTATTGATAAACGTGCAGTTATAGAAAAATTAAAGGTGAAAAATTAATTATTTTATATAAGTTTTCTTACAAGGTTAATGACTAAAGTAAATGCCTCATCTTCAAGTTTTCGAGAGCCCGCAAATACGTTAAGTTTAAAATTTAAAGAAACACGTTTATTATAGCCCTTTACACTAAAATTAAATTCATCAATCCCATCCATCTCTTTAGAAAATTTTGGATAGATAATTATTGTCATATTTGTAAAACGATCTCCAGTTCTCACCGTTAACTCATGCTTAAGTGTTGTTAACATCATAGAAGTAGGAATTCCATTACTTGATAAAAATTTCATAGCTCTAGAACGAACAGATTGCATAATTGAATCCAATTTTATTGATTTTTCTAAAAAAACATTTTGTTGTTCAGTATTCATATCAAAAAATAAGAAGAGGAAATATATAAATTTATTGAAATTAAACAATTCCCTGCTCGAATAATTGTTCAAAGCCTAACTAATTTTTAATAAAAAAAGAAAAAATTAGAAATCGTTCGAGGTTATTAATTCGACTTTTGTTTCTCTTGGATTAATCCTTGATTTCATTCCAGCAAGATATTTTACACCAGATCTTTCTGCTGCACTTACTATTTCCCTATCTATGTAACCGTCAAACACAATTGCATATGGTGAATTTAAATTTTGAATTGTATTTGGAAGTTCCATTATAGGCACTTTTCCAAGCAAATTCATATCTTCATCCAAGATGTACGCTCCCCTGGTTCCAACCAAATCATCTAATAAATCTTTGAATTTTCTCAATTCTGGTTTAATTACTCTTTTTTGTATTTGTACTTGTTGGACCACTTCAGGTTGTTTAACTTCTTGAACTTGTACTTGTTCAGAATTATTTTCTCTTGTTATAATTCCAAGTTCCATTTTAACCTGCTCGACAGTTATCTTGCTTCTTAATGCTTTATGAATTTCCTTTTTGGTTATTTCCTCGACTTCTTTTCCGTCAGGAGCTTTAATTATATGATCTATCTCTATGCCAGCATTTAACAATCCTTTAATTATTAAATCTCCGCCTCTGTCTCCATCTACAAACACAGTTAATATTTTTCTTCTTCCTAATTCTCTTATTGTTTCAGGAATGCTTGTCCCATTTAAAGCTATGACATTTTTGATTCCGTGTTTTAATAAATTAAGAACATCTGCTCTTCCCTCTACAACAATAACTTCATCACCTTCATCAATTGAGGGACCAGCAGCCAATCTATCTCTTCCATATTCTGTTATTTCCATCATTCTTACACTCTGAGCTACTTGATCTGTAATTTCCTGGCTGTCCGGCAATACCTTACTGGTTAAATCTCTTAATAATTCCTTTGCTCTTTCAATAACAAAATCTCTCTTGCTTATTCTAACATCTTCTATGTTCAAAACATTTACCTTAGAATTGCAAGGACCTATTCTTTGTATTGTTTCTAATGCAGCCCCAATTATAGCTGTTTCCGCCTTGTCTAAACTGCTTGGAATTACGATTTCTCCATTGGATTTTCCACCGCGTGTTTCAATCCTAACTTCAATCCTTCCTATTCTTCCAGATCTCTGTAATTCTCTAAGTTCAAGTTCGTTTCCAAGTAATCCTTCTGTTTGTCCAAATATAGCACCAATAACATCTGGTTTGTCAACTGCGCCATCAATCTGAATCTGAGTATGAATAATATATTTTGCACTTACAGGGCTTATTTTACCCATTTTTTCCTCCCAATACTAAAGAACAAGCTAAAGAGTCTAAATTTAACTATATTTAATAAATTATCCTCTTTTTTGGTTTATTTATCATTTTAAAGCCTAAATTATGATTATTGATAATGATGATGCTCTTCTTATCCTGTTCTTTTGATATTAAAGCTTTGTTGCCCGCTACACTAACTCCCAAGTTCATAGCTTGGCGTTGCCGTGCTCAATTGAGTATTCTCATGGCGGGCTTAAAAATAACAAGTCATCTATATATATAAATTTATGCTTTTTTTATATTTTTGCCAGATTTAAGAAAGATTTAACCTCATTATAAAACTCATTTGTTAAATCCTTCAATTCGCTTTCATACTTATTAAATCTACTTTTTTCAATGAATTTTTCATACAAACCCCTTAAAAACTTGATTTTTGGCTTATTTTCATATCTATCTTCATAATCCTTTTCAAGATATGATTCAAACGTAATCATATAATCTCCCTGATAAACATCTTTATCAGAAGTTTCTTTTAATGAATTGGCTCTTATTTTAACCTCTATGACATATTTTGTATTCTCTTCGACTTTCTTAAATGTATAAAATTTTGTATAAAAGCTATTCCCAGATTCCTCTTCTGCACCTTCACTTTCTTTTTCTATAACAAAAAATCCACGTTCGTTAAACCACGATCTTATTAAATTATATATCTCATTTAAATTTACAATACCAGAATAAGATAGTTTTATTTCGCGTACGACATAGTCTATCTCAACCATAATTAAAATAAGGAAATTTCATTAATAAACCTTTTGTTTTAAGCCGTTAATCCCACAAAATCTTTTATCATTTTCTGGAATTTATATATCTTATTATATAATTCTCTCCTGTAATCCTCTAACCTGCTTTTTGCTATATTCTTATAATAAAATTTATTTAGAATTCCCATAGTCTCCCATTTCTTTCCATAATCGATATAAGCAATAATCCTTACTTCCAATGTCCCTTTAGTCAACTTTCTTTTTATTCCTCTTTCTTGAACCTCAACATCAGTTGTAGCAATCCAAATAAACTCAACATTTATTTTATATGAAAAATAATCGCTGACGTCCTTGCCAGCTTCCCACAATACAAAGATGTCTTTTCCATTGGGTTTGATCATCTCCACATATTTTTTTTCCAGGTTTTTTTCGGAAGCAAACCCGTTATCTTCCAGCCATATTTTCATCTGCCTATATAATTCTTTTAAATCGCTCGGACCGCCCCATTTTATTTTAATTCCTCCAGTAGGAGTAATATAATATCTTTCTGCCATTTTATTTTAAATTTGAATATTTTTTTATATTATTAACTAATTCCATAACTTCTGCGTATAGCTTATCTTCATAAACATTTTTTATCTTATTGAAGATTATAATATTGTTGTAGAAAAAGAATAAGAATGATTTTAATGGGCTATATTGCCATTTATTTTTTCTATCTAGTAATATATATGCTAAAACAGTCATATGAAGGTTGCCCGAATATTTACCGTCTGTCTTTACAGCATTTGAAGTGTATATTTGAAAACTTATATGAAAACTTGAATAATCATCAATTTTTCTTTCTCCATCAAATACAATTCTAAATTCTGTTCCAATAGAACTGTATTTTTCTTTATATTCCTTTTCTGTAAAGATATAATTATTTTTTTTAAACCATTCCTTAGAAGTATTATATAAATTTTTAAAGTCAAATTTGCCTTTATATTTTAAAATCAGACCTTGCTTTGGAGTAACGTAGTCCTTTTGACCTTTAATCATAAGAATAATTAATAATTCATAATAATAAACCTTTTGGTTGCATAAAACTTATAAATATTCAATAACTAATAAAAACATGGATAATTGTGTTTTTTGTAAAATAATCAATAATAAAATTCCTGCAACAAAAATATATGAAGATAAAGATAGCATCGTTATTCTCGATGTAAGACCCGCGAGCAGGCATGGGGGTCATGTACTTATAATTCCAAAAAAACATTTTGAATTGATAACAGATATTCCAGATAATTTGTTAAAGAAAATCTCTATTGTAGTTAAAAAAATTTCAGGTGCCTTATTGAACTTTGGCGAAGGATTAAATATAGTACAGAACAATAAAAGAGTTGCGGGGCAGGCTGTTCCTCACATACATTTTCATTTAATTCCAAGATTTGAAAACGATGGGATAAAGATAGAAAAATGGGAAACACGGAAATATAAACCGGGTGAAACTGAAAAAGTAGCTTCCAAAATCAAAAGTCTTTTAAAATAAATTAATTCTTCCTTGTTCTAAGGCGTCGTAGCTTAACCTGGTAAAGCATCGGTCTCATGATCCGGGGATTGGGAGTTCAAATCTCCTCGACGCCATTACTTATAGATGCCAAGTTCATTGATAACTTCTTTGGCCCCGAGTAGTTCTGGCAAGAATATATATTTTGCTCCAGCTCTTTTTAATTTCCTTACCATTGTTTCTTCATTTGCCCTTGCTGCGATTTCAATATCTGGGTTTAATTCGCGTGCGGTTAATATAATCAGGATATTCTTTGCATCTTCTCCAGTACATGCAATCAAATGTTTTGCTTTTTTTATTCCCGATTTTAATAATGTTTCTTCATCCACGCTTGCACCATGTATTGTCAAATATCCTTTTTCCTGCATTTCCCTTGCAATCTCTGGATTTTTTTCAAGCAAAACAAAATTCTTTTTACTCATTTTCAATATTTTAGCTATATTTTCTCCGACCCTTCCAGCTCCGCAAATTATGTAATGATCTTTAAGTTTTTTTATTTGATCCATATTCCTCACCCCATAATAATATTTTTTGAAATTTCCCTCTAACATTAAGTCAAAGGTAGTCCATATTATAAACCATACTAATATAACTCCGACAGTTAATAAAAATAATTGTAATGCCCGGCCCCATCCCTGCTCTTCCCTATGCGAAAATGCTAATGTTTCTAAAGTTAATATTAAAGCTTCATTAAAACTAACATTCTTTATTAATATAAATCCTATGATTCCGATTATAAAAATAGAAATAAATATTCCTGCAAGAATCCTTATCTCTTTTTTTATATGAAAAAACTCTTCTGATAATTTATCCATATCTAATCATCTTAAATTTTAAAGTAAATATAAACTTTTGTATTTTAAAAAAGATTATAAACATAAGATTTATTTCAAAGGGGATGATCTGGTTAAAAAAAGAGGAGGAAGTTATAAAGGGGGATATAATAAAATCTGAAAAATTAGTCTGGAAATATCATAACTTAATTTTACTCTTGTTAAGTATCGCGTTTGCAGTTCTTATATTAAAATCTGAATTTATTAGGGGGTTCATATCGAGATTAGGGTATTACGAATATTTTGGAGTATTTATTGTGGGATTATTTTACAGTTATGGGTTTACAACAGCACCTGCAATTTCTATGTTATATCTATTATCCAGAGATTTAACTCCATTTTTTGTAGCAATTATCGGAGGATTTGGGGCAATGATAAGTGACTATTTAATATTCAGATTTATAAAATATGAATTATTCGATGAGATAAAAAGATTATCAAATAAAATTAGATTCCATCCCCATTTAAAAAAACCCTATATTAAAGTATTAAAAAAATTGGCTCCTTTTATAGCGGGGATAATTTTTGCTTCGCCATTGCCAGATGAATTAGCAGCATCTATACTTGGTTCTATAAAATTCAGTGATAAGAAATTCTTGTTATTATCCTTCTTTTCTAATTCTATTGGAATCCTAATAATATCCTTAATATGATTATTTCCTTCCTAATGTAATTTCTACAGTGCTTACTCTTACGGTTTTTCCCTCTTTATTTTCAAATTCTTCACTGTCTATTTTTATATCTTTTACACTGACAGTATTCTCTAAAAATCTCTTGCTTGCAACCTCTACAATGTCAACTGCCCTAGATATAAACTTACCACGGGCTTTTACCTTTACTTCATTTGCACCCTGTGTTGTAAACTGCATTATCACCCCGGTTACGTAATTCATAAAGGGTCTGTTTCCTACAAACACTGTATTCTTATCTGCTTCTGTCATTTTTAATCCCCCTATTTAATGCTGTACTAACATTAAGAACCTAGATTTATAATACTTTCTACTTTTTTCTTTTTGCTAGTCTGGAAATGTAGCCAGCAATAACATTTCTGAATTTTTTAGAATTAATTTGAGCGAGTTCAGGCAAAGCCTTTTTATTATCATCAAAATCTAGGCTAAATTTATCTGGATGTGACATATACAATTCTTCTCCAGTCCTCTTTGTTAATGTTGTCTTAACTCTACCCATAACCATCAAGCAAAAAATACTATATTTAAAGCTTCTTATTTCTCAAAGATAAATATCTCCCTTTCAAGAATAGAGCCTTTATGGCCATATAAGATTGGAAGTTTAACATTATAGTTTGCTATCTTAAAATTTGTACCCAAAATTACAGAATTAACATTAATATTATATTTTTTCCTTGTTTTACTCGGAATTACTGGAAAAATAATTACAACTTTATTTGTTATTTTATTAAATTCCTGAAAGGTTTTTTTGTATAATTCCTGTAAATTTATTATAATTTTCTTCGCTTCTGCATCGTTCGGGTAATTTTTTAAGTATGGTCCAAGATAAGGTTCTGTTACGATTACCTCAACTCTATTAAAAAATCTGCTTACATTTCTGGCATCGCCTTGAAATAATCTGTATCTATTTTTAATCTTGAAATTATTATTCAACCAAGTCAAATTTTTTCTAGATTCATTTATATTCATATCCAAGCCATAAGCATCTAAGTTAAACAATAAAGCTTCCTGCAATATCGTACCATTACCGCAGAAAGGATCTAAAATTTCTTTCTTAGCCTGAGATAAATTGATTAAGATTTTAGATAATCTTATTGAAGTTACTTTTTTTTCATCAAAACTTGGTCTTGTTTCATCTCTTTTTTTATATAATTTAGGTTTAGAAACCTGAATTACCTTCCCGATATAATCCTTAAATTGAATTAAATCCAAGTCCAGCTTTAATGATTTGCTTGGGTCATTAACATCACTCTTAAAATAAGCTTTTATTACTTCTTTTTTAAATCTCTTGCTTAAAATTTCCTTTACATAGTCATTATTAACACTATAATAAATTTTATCCTTATTAGGAATTTCAAAATTGTTAAAAAAATTATTTAATTCTTTTTTATCCTCGCTTTTAATCAGAACTTTAGCTGCTTTTATCGTTCCCCCAAGCTCATCTATATTAAAACCTTTATCTAAGGAAACTAAAACTAAATTATTCCATTTATCTTTAATCTCATAAGCAATATTTTTTCTGTTAAAATAGCATACTAACTCAAGCAGGCTTAATTCTTTATCTCGACCCAAAACAAATATATAATTTTCCATATGGGCAATAGAATGAAAGTCATATTTATAATACTTTTTTATTTAATCTTAATTGGAAATGTAGAAGCGTGGAATTCAAACGGCCATAGAACAGTTGTTGAAATAGCTTATTATAGCGCAGACATTAGTTTACAGCAAAAATTAAACTTAACATTATTAAAAGAAGGTGCCACAGCTCCTGATTTGGTATTTCATGATGTTGTTAAGCACCATTATCCCCCGAGTTATAATCTAGCTGAAAAATGGTTGAAAGAAGCGAGATATTACTATTACTTAAATGATTATAATCAAGCAAGCTATAGTTTTGGGGTAGCTTCTCATTATATTTCTGATTCTTTTGTTGCTCCTCATTACATTTCCAAGGAACCTGGATCATTGCATTCTAAATTTGAAAGAATTCAGGATTATAATATTGATGTAAAATGCTATAAACAAGAAATTAATTTAAATTCAAGTTTAAATGAAGCATCTGGAAATAAAAAAGATTGGCTGAACTGGACTTTAACTTACAATCCAGAAATTCCAAGAAAAGAATTTGCACAGGCTGTTAATTTAACCATTCCTATATTTTTAAATACATTTGACTCAGATTGCAACAATTTAAAGACTGAGGTTATTAATAAAGGATTTAGGCTAAATAATAATACAATAATATTTTTATCCTTGATTTTAATAAGTTATTTAACATTTTTTGTAAATAAAAAATATAAATTAACCAAGAAAATTAAATTTTAGAGTTTTTCATAAATCAAATAATTATTATTAATATATTCTTTAGCCTGTTTTGTTAATTCACCGTTTGTCAAAATCATTAAAGGAAGTTTTTTCAACTGGGACTTGTTATGGCAAAGGCTCAAATCAGCATCATTAATCTTTTTTTTATCTTTGGCGCTCAGGAAAAACCTTACATCTCCTACATGACTCGGGATCTCAACAATGTAATCGAACTCTTTTCCTTTTTTGACAATATTTTCTTCTACGATCTTAACTCTTTTGTTATTAAAGTAATTCTTAAGCATTAAAATAAAATCTTCTTTTTTAGCTTCCTTCCCGATTCTTTTTCTTTCTTTAATCTTTTCATCTTTTTTGATTTCAACTTTAATCTCTGGTTGTAATCTTTCCTGAATTTCAACTTCTGGTTTAATCTCTTCAACTATTTCTAATTTTTCCTCTTTAACTTGAACTTGTTCCTGGATAACCCGGGGAATTTCTATGACTTGCTGTTCTTTTTCAATTACTGGGTTAATTAAAGTTTTGGCCTCTTCTTCACTTACCAGATACCATCTCCAGAATAATTCATCATTTACCTGCAATGGATAAGCAAAATCTTTTATTTCACGCAAAGCAACTCTCTCAACAGGTTGTAACGCTCTATCTCTTAAAATTTTATCCTTGTTTAATAGATCATAGGCATTTTTTTCTCTTTGATTTAAATAATTATAAAGCATTGTTAATCTAGATTCTTGTCCAGGCATATAATATACAGGACTACCGCCAATCTTTGCCGTGCTTATTTTTATTTTTCCGCTTGCCAATAATTCAGATAAAACAGCTCCAGCAAATAATATATTGCTTCCAATTTGTTTAGAAATTTGAACCGGGATTACGGGCCCTCTCATTCTAATGTATTCAATCACCTTAAATTTAAGTTCCTGCATGTTTATTGGCATGAATTAATAAAATTATCAAAGAATATAAAAATGTTATGCCTAGTTAAGGTCTTGTCCAAGCTATCTCATAATAAGTTACATCATTCTCTTCATCAACAACTGCAATCAATAATCTTTTCCTGGTACTATGAGCTACCCTGTTTTTAGCTGAAAATTCATACCATGTTAAGGAATCTGTTTCTTTTACAGGATACATAATCCATTTTGCATGGTCTTCTCCAGGTTTTATTCCTCTATCGTATATTCTAAAATCAGCTCCGAATTTTAAAGCAGTTTTAACAATATATCCTCTATTTCTCATGTCTCTATAAGCAACATATCTTGTCCATAAATTATGCTCTTTCTTAACAGACTTTTTAAGAAAATCATCGAATTTTATCTTTTTTTTACTATCTAAAAGGTCTATTCTTCCTTTCTCTAATAGATATAATCCTTCAACCAAAGAATACTGTATCTTACCATCTACAATTTCACCGTATCTGGACTGGTCATATAGATTATGGGCTTCATGCTTATCTTCTGCAATCAATCTTTCTCCAATTAGACTGATGTTAAATTTATTTATCTTTTCTTCCTTGGTTTCTTGAGCTTTTTTCTTAACCATAATATCATTAAAAGTAAGTTATTTAAAAGGCTTTTCTTTAAAATTAAACATGAGAATCACATTTTTAGGAACGGGTGCAATGCTTCCTACAAAAGATAGAAATCCGAATGCAATTTTTGTTAGTTACAAGAATGAAGGAATTTTAATAGACTGTGCAGAAGGAACTCAAAGACAGTTTAGATATGCTGGAATTTCACCAACTAAAGTAACTAAATTATTAATAACACATTGGCATGGTGATCATGTTCTTGGCATACCGGGTTTATTACAAAGTCTCGGGGCAAGCAATTATACAAAGAAATTAGAGATTTATGGACCCAAAGGAAGCAAGAATTTCTTTAGAAACATGATGAACGGCTTAGCTTTTAAGTCTAGAATTAAATTTGAGTTAAAAGAAATTAACCAAGGCAAATTTTTCGAGAATGAAGACTTTTATTTAGAGGCAGATAAAGTTAAACATTCTATAGATTGTTTAGCTTACTCTTTAATTGAAAAAGATAAGTTAAAAATTAATATTAATTACACTAAAAAATTCGGATTAACTCAGCATCCTTTACTTGGTGATCTACAAAGAGGAAAAGATATTGTTTATAATGGGAAAAAAATAAAAGTAAAAAATGCAACAAGTGTAAAGAAAGGAAAGAAAGTTTGTTTTATTTTGGATAGTTATTATGATAAAAAATTAATTTCAATAGCTAAAGGCGCAGATTTATTAGTTTCCGAAAGTACTTGGCTAGAAAAAGATAAATTACAGGACAAAGAACATTTAAGTGCTAAAGATGCGAGCAAGTTAGCTAAACAAGCGAAAGTAAAAAAATTGATCTTAACTCATTTTTCTCAGAGATATAAAGATTTAAGTGAAATGTTGAAAGAATGTAAAAAAGAATTTAATAATGTTGAATTAGCTAAAGATTTAATGAGTTTGGAAATTTAGTTTAATATTTTATGTGCTTCTTCATAACTCTTTAATTTATATAATTCTGTTTGAATGTGTTTCTTAGCATTACTATAAGCAATAAGTGCCCATCCTCCGCCTCTTGGTCCGGGGATATTTGGGATATGCTCATAAAATTTCAATCTATTTTCAAGAAAAACAATCTTTTCTTGCCTAGATAAAGAGTCATAATGATTGTTTTGTATTATTCCGTTTACAATTGGAGTCCCTATTAAAAATAAAGGTATAAGAGTGAACTCGGCGATTCTTTTTACTAAGTCCTTATAGTTTGTATCCATTTTATTCTTCCTCGTCTAAGAATTTCTTTTTGATTTCATCTTTCAAATCTAATTCGCGAAGTAATTCTTTGTATCTATTTCTAATTGTAACTTCTGTAACACCTGCAACATCTGCTACTTCTCTTTGAGTCCTTTTCTCATTATTAATCAAGGCAGCAACGTATAATGAAGCAGCTGCAAT
>CAZSJV010000011.1:0-6817 GCA_964607255.1 Candidatus Woesearchaeota archaeon
AACAATGTGGGGGTAAAACAATGAAAAAAACGATTTTTATTATAATTTCTCTGGTCTTTTTGATGACAGCAGTTTCAGTAAGTGCTGGATTTGACCAATATGGATACAACTATAAGGCAAATATCTTCAATGGAGAATATTGTAATTATGACAGAGCTACCGGAGGAGATTTTTGTGATGTAAATCTTCAAATGAAGTGGAATGATGCATGGTTAAACGAAGAAGGACATGATGGAATAGATAATGATGGTGATCTTCTAACAGATGAGTATGGTGAAGGAAGACCTGACGATTATATTGGGTCTGGTGCATGGCTAACAAACCACGACATTGGAGTTGATGAAAATGGAAGCACTTGGACTTATTTTGTTAAAATAGTTGCAAAACCAGAGGTAGGTTATGATTGTGAATATCCTATTTGGGGAGATTTCTGCGTCATCCAACAGGTTGTAACAGGTAACCCTCCAAGTGAATTCACAACTGCTGATGAATGGCCATTACTTGAAGATTACAATATTCCAACAGGTCCGGGTTTAGGTAATTGGTAACTAATTTTTTCTTTTTTTCTTTTTTATAGTATTTTTAATTTTCCAGTAACTTTGTCTATCTTTTCATCTTCGTCCGGACCAATAGCCAAGCATGTTATTGTATTTGGAGGAATCTCTGTTCTGCCAGCATCTCTAATTAAAGCATTAACTAACTTGTATTTATCTGCTAATTTCTTAAAATCTAATAATTCTTTTTCATCCTTAACCTTTAATACAACTTTTTTAGAAAATCTTCTCCATTCTTCCACTTTATCTCTGCTGGATTTAAGAACAGCTTCAACGCTTGCATGACTTACTTGAGCAGCTAGTTTTCCCTTGCTTAATTTCAAATCTTTTCTAACCAAAATTACTTGTTTCAAGATTCTTCACCTAAGATATCATCTAAATTCATTATAATTCCTTCTGAATCTGTTATTCTAAAAGCCTTTTCAACTTTTTTTACGTCTAAATTTTCTAAGTCTTCATACGAATGACCATTAATTCTAACAATAGTATAAAAATGATCCCCGCATGTTAATAAAGGAATTGTTTGCTTTTTATCTATATAAAGAATGTATTCATTCAAAATATCTCGATTACCTTTACCTTTACAATCTGGGCAATAAAACATTCTTAATATCATTTTATAGTTTCCTTATATCTTTTATTTTCCCGAAATATAAAGTTTTTGATATCTCCTTTTCATTAGGTTCAACAATATAAGCCTCAAAATTATCTATATTATCCAGAAAGGGGCTAAGTAACTTCTCTTTTAATATATTTGTTCCATGTGTTAATAGATTAAAACTGGGCATTACAATTAATGTTTTATTTTTCCATTCGCCTTTTAAGAAACACGAGTACTTTTCTGTTCTAATTCCTTTTTTTAGTGAAATAGCTGGATGTTCATGTCCTATAATTAATATTTTTCCTAGATTAACTAAAATTTTATCTCCATGCAAAATAGTTATATCATCTAAATTATAACTTTCAACCAATCTTATATTTCGTTTTTCAGCTATTGGAAATAAAATTGGATCATGATTTCCCTTGATGATAATAATTTCTTTATCATTTAAGAAATCAAACAATTTTAAAATATTATTCCATTCCTGCCTTGATATTTCGCCAAATTCGTGCTTTAAATCACCGTTAAATACTATTCTATCAACTTTAACCTTATTAAAGATTAATTTTAATTTATTCAAAAAATCCTCAAACTGGAATCTTGGGATTAAAACTCCTCTTTTATTCAAACTCTCTTCTAATCCTATGTGCAAATCAGAAATAATTAAGGTTTTATAATTCTTTAAATATAATCCTAAATCTATTATTTCAATGTTTTCATGAATCTTCATAATTTTAATATTTTCTCCAAATTTTTTCCTTTTAATTTTTTTACCTTTTCACTAAATTCTTTTTCTCTTTCATTCATAATTTCTTTGTAATTTTTAGGATATGAATGCGGGGGTAAAGTTCCAACATATAAACTCTCAAGGATATTTATTAAATCATTATCAAAAAATCTGCAGGTAATTATCCATTTTTTGTGAATTAAAAATATTTCATAATCTGTTAAACTATTTATGCCAATATAATTTAATACCTTTAATCCATCTTTATAAGTATAATTTTTCATAATAGTTATTCAATAAGAAAATTTAAAAATCATTCTTCATGCTTTATTTTGTTTTCTTTTTCAAGTATTAGCAAGAATTTAGATAATTAACATACATTCTATATTAAGCATTAATTGGTTTTTCTTTTAACAATTTATTCGTTTCCAACTTTGCTATTAAGTTGTCTATTTTAATTAATTCTTTTACCCATGGGTTTTCTAGATTTAGCTTATATAATTTAGCGTTTCCAATTTTTCTTGTAAATCTTACTATATCCTTCTCAATTAATTGCGGCCAGATATCTGAAAAAGCCGTCCAACCGACACCTGAATTCTTGGCTATTTCTGTCATGCTATAATCCATTCCTCGGCTTTCTATTAAAAAGTCCAGTACACGCATCAGGGGATAGTCTCCAAAATATTCTAAAAATACGCTCTTGTCTTCATTTTCCATGGATAAATATAAAAACAATCCATATATAAACATTTCTGTTTTAATAACCTTAGTTCATAAAGCGAAAACTATTTAAATAGCAACTCCCTTTTAGAGTTTATATGGACGAGCGGCTAATCATAAAAAAGTTTATTATAAGAAAATTATACAGGCATAGAATGTGGTTGCATAAGCATACAAGTATTAATAATTTGCATAAAGGATTGCCAAATGAATTAAGGGTCTCAAAAGAAATTAAAAAAGCTATTGATGATTTGCTTAAAGAACAGATATTGCTTAGCAAACCAACAAATTATGGATTAGAAGTAAGTCTAAATCCTAAAAAAATAAAGGATATTGAAGAATTAATAAAAGATTAATTTTCATATTCTATTTCATGCTCCTTTCCAATTTTAGCCAATATCAAGGTATGCATATTTCTCAAGAATTTAATTTTATCTTCCATTTTTAATATATCTAAATATCCCTGCAAGACAATATTAAACGCAAATGGGCTTGGAATGGTTGTATGAATCTCCTTTAATTTTATTTCATCGTTTTCAATCTTTTTTAATATATTAGTTGTGCTTTCAACATCCATCAAATCTTCCAAAACTTCACGTCTAGCCTCCTTTAGTATTGAAAAATCATTGCTTATTCTTTTTAATGCAGTTATTAATAACATAGAAGAAACCTGCTGTCTTCCAACTCTTTTCTTCATTCCCTTATATTCTCTTAGTATCATCAATGACCTGGTTGCACAATGCCTAAATCTTCTTTTTAATATTTCACTTCCATCTATAGCCCTTTCCAACAACTCCCTAATTTTTTCTGATTTCAGTAATTTAAATGACTGGACTACCTGAACGCTTCCCTCGTAACTTAAATAAAAACCATTGTCATTAATTCCAATTTCAACGTCTTTATGCTGTAATCTTCCTATTGCAAAACCAATTGCTCTTGATAAACAATCATTTACTCTTCTACCAAATAAAGCATGAAAAATAACATATTTCTTATTTTCTTCATTATAATGCTCAATCAATATTTTCTTGTCGTTTGGAATTTCATTTAAATACAAGTATTGCTCATTGAAATAATTGTAAATGGCAAGAGCTGCGTTTTTATCAACGTATAAATAAGAATCAACAAATTCAAGAATTTCCTTTTTAGTTTTTCTAGATTTAAACTTTTCTTCCATTAATCTCCTGAACTTTCCGATTTCCATTGCCAAATCAAAACTCAATGGCAGCATTTCACTTACCCAGTTTGGAATTGTCGGAGTTCTATTAACAGAAGATTTAACCTGGGCAACCATTCCTCTAGAAAAATTAAATTCATATGTTGCTCCGCCTAAAGTAAATACGTCTCCATGCTTCATTTTCTCAAGGAAATTTTCATCCAAATGTCCAATAACCTGCTCTCCTATTTTAACCGTAATAAATGTCTCATCGGGAATTGTTCCAACATTTGTCATATAAATTACCCTTGCAAGTCTACCTCTTTTTCCAATCATTCCATTACTCTCATCATACCATATCTTAGCGTAAACATGCCTGTCTTCTAGAGTATTATAAAATCCGGATAAATACTTAATAACTTCAAGAAAATCATTCTTATCTAAATTCTTATAGCAATAGCTTCTTTTGATTAATTTAAATAAATCATCAATATGTATTTGATCACTGATGGCAATTCCGTAGATTTGTTGAGCCAAAACATCTAAGGCATTTTGTGGAATATGAATCTTGTCAATATTTCTCTCTAAAACATTTTTCAGCATAACACTTGATTCAATTAAATCATCCCTATCCAAAACAATTATCCTGCCCTTGACAATATCATGTAATTTATGGCCAGCTCTTCCTGCTCTTTGTGTTGCTCTTGCTACTGACTTTGGGCTTCCTAACATTATAACCAAGTCAATGTAACCAATATCAATTCCAAGTTCTAAAGAGGTTGAGCAAACAATAGCTTTTAATTTGCCTTCTCTCATTCTTGTTTCCATGTTCAACCTGTGCTGTTTAGATAAACTACCATGATGAGCCCCGATGTTTTCTGTATAATTTTTGGGGAATTTTTCTTTTAAATAGTGAACAACCCTTTCTGTCGCACTTCTTGTATTCGTAAATATTAAGGTAGTTTTATGACCCTGAATTAATTTATTTATCAGCTCGTACATTGAATGATGCATTTCTTCATGTGTTGTATTAATCATATCCGGCAACGGACAAAGAACTTTTAAGTCCATTTTCTTTGTTAAATCTATCTTAGCTATTTTACAATCTCTATTATTTCCAACTATAAACTTTGCAATCTCTTCAATCGGTTCTGTAGTTGCACTTAGTCCAATTCTTATAAAATTCCCAGCTAATTCGTACAATCTTTCTAATGACAAGCTTAAATGAACTCCTCTTTTATTTTCAGCCAACGAATGAACTTCATCAATAATGCAATATTTAACATCCCTTAATTTCTCTCTGAATTTTGGTGAGGTTAAAATTAAAGCTAGACTTTCTGGTGTAGTAACTAGGATATGCGGAGTTTCTTTGAGCATTTTTTGTTTTTCACTCGCGGTTGTATCTCCTGTTCTTACTGCTACTTTAATTCCAAGCTTTTTTCCTGATAATTCTTCCATTTCTCTTAATGGTTGTTCTAAGTTGAAAAAAACATCATTAACGAGTGCACGAAGAGGTGAATTGTAAATACAATATACCCTATTTTCCAATTTACCTTCATCGGCCAAAATAATTAATTCATTTAAGATCGCTAAAAACCCAGTTAAAGTTTTTCCACTACCCGTAACAGCTGAAACCAAGACATTTTCTTGATTATGAATTGGAATAATAGCGTATTTTTGAGGTTCAGAGAATGTTTTAAATTTATTCTTAAACCAAGTTCTGACTATTGGATGTAATTTTTCAAATATCTCATCATCGCTATATCTTTTGTCTAAATAATCTATCATTTTGTTATTAAATTTAATTTTTCTTTTTTCCTAATTATAATAAAATTAACTAATTTCTGAAATTTCTTTAAATTCTCTTGTTTTCTAATTCCAAGACTGTAATATTTACCATATTTATAAATTTTAGAATTAATTTTTAATTTATTTAATAAAGAAGGTAAATCTTTTATTCCATTAGATATAGAACTCATGCTAACGTAATTTGGCCCCACATAACCTTCACTATCAAATAAACCTTTTAAATAGTTTCCAATTATTTTTATATCATTCGAATTTAATATAGATTTAGGAGTAACCCATGTATATGTATTGAAATCACCATAACGCATTAAGTCTTTTGAAATTATTTGTGATGAAACATAGAGAACATAGCTATTTCGCGGTTTATAGTAATAATAATTATATTTTATACCATATATTTTTTTGATACATTTTGCAAATTCCTTTGTAAATTCTTCATCATATCTTATTTCAAATCTTATTGATTTTGGATTGATATGGGCATCCCCACATAGAACACCCAAAACATAGGCTTTTTCTGGAGATAATTTTTTATATGGTTTAACTGGCCTTATTAGTTTTTGATTGGATAATTCTTTTTTTATTAAATCTGTATTCATTGACTCCTTATGGGTTCTTACACTAATATTATAACTCTTTAACCAATTTATTACAATTATTGTAGAAACCTTATATTTTTTTGCTAATCTTTCAGAACTTATTTTTTGTTTTATATAAAAATTATAAAGTTCTTTCTTTGATGGCTTCGGTTTCGATTTAAATTGAGTTTTTTCTTGATTATAGGGAATATTATTAAGATATAACCATCCAGCCACAGTATTATTTACTATATCTCTATTAAAATTCTCTTTTATTAATTTACTTATTTTATTTTGTCCATAACCATATTTCTTCCTAGTTTTAATGGCAAATTTATATATTTCAATTACTTCTTCTCTTGGAGTTCCATTATATATTTGTTTATTGTATTTGCTCATTTTAGTAACTTTTTAAATTTTTAAAAATTATTAAATATAATATCTTTTTATTTATAAAAGTAATCGGTGCGGTTGTCGCTTGGACGTTTGGGAACTAATATGGATATTATAGTATATGCTTTTAGTAAAGCAATGAAAGTAGAAATCAATGGTTTATAAACTTTTAGTTAGCTTTTTATATTTTTCTTAATTATAACTCATATGCCAGAATTAGATACTTTAGAAAAAGAAGTTTACGCAATTCATGGGCAATTTAGTGAAAATAAATATGAT
>CAZSJV010000011.1:6827-15048 GCA_964607255.1 Candidatus Woesearchaeota archaeon
AGAAGTATAAGTTTTTCCAAATCTTACCAATATTTCATTGATTTTATTCCAATATTCTTTAGGAAATAATCTTTTTAATTCTTCTTCAACTTTATGCGGATGATTGCTCTTAGCCCAGTCTAATTTTCTTGAAATATAAAACACGTGAGTATCTACAGGCAATGCGTGTTTTCCATATTCGGCTAAAAAAACGTTTGCTGTTTTTCTTCCTACTCCCGGTAAATCTATTAATTCATCAAATTTATGGGGGACTTTAGAATTATAATTATTAACCAAGGATTTAGCACAATTAATTATATTTTTAGATTTAGTTTTGTAAAAATTTATTGGCTTTATAATTTTTTTGATATCTTTTAAATTTGCATTGGCTAATTTTCCTAATGTATTATATCTTTTAAATAATTCAGAAGCTACAGGAATTGTTTTTTCATCTCTTGTTCTAGCAGACATTAATGTAGATATCAAAGTCTGCCATTCTTCATTCCAGGATTCAGCAGCCAATCTCATTCTAGAGCTTCTTCTTTCTAGCTCCTTTAATTGTTTAAGAATTTTAGACATGTTAATTCATTGTTGACATGATTATTCTATTCTTCATATTATCTTTAACGATTTCTTTTAATATAAATTGGTTTAATTTTACTTTTTCTGAAAATTCTTCCTTTAATTTACTTTCAAGGTCAACATCTTTATCTGAAAGTGCAGATGCATAAGCATTCTCAGTTATTGACAAAAAACTTATAAAATCCATTTTTCCAGGCATATTTATTCTAATATTATAATAGTAATTAAATTTTTCTTCAAATAATTCTAATTTATCCACACCAAGATTTAACTCTAAATAACCCAATATAATCAGACCGTCAAGATAAGTATGGTTATTCATAAGATTAATCATCCATAAAACTATTTAAATACTTCTCCTGTCTCTTGGCTCCAGAACAATAAATCAAGTTCATCCATTGAAATATTAGCTTTATTACTAAATTCAACAAATTTGTTTTCAATTTCAAAATATTTTTTAGGAGTTAATGTAGCAGGAATTTCATTAATAACATTTAATTTATTCAAGTTCTTTAGAATATGTCTGTCTAATATTGCAACATTTCTATGTCCAATATTTCTTAAAAAATGGCTTGCTTCCTTGTAACCATAACCTTTAACATTCTTAACCAAATATTCTCTTAATTTCCTAGAATCTTTTATCTCATTTAATTTTTCTTTAATTATTAACCATTTTTCTTTTAATTCAAGCAGATATTTACTCTTATTAATATGGAACCTTATTCTATCACTTAAATACCCTACAGGATTAATGTTTTTATTTTCAAAATCTTTCTCCTTTAACAATAAAATAGCCTTCCAGCACGATTTAGCAGAACTTTGAGGCGTTAAAATACAAAAACAAGCTTCATAAAAATAATCCTGTTCTTTTATATTAGAAAAATCCTCTAATCTTTTTTTAATAATATCTTTTCTTTTATTATATTCTTCCTGTAAGTTCATAAAGAATTAAAATATAATATAATTTAAAAATTTAAGCTTTATTTAATAATTCAATTGGCTTGCGTTCATCGTAACCAGAATCAGATTCGTGCCAATATTTTATTTTCTTCTCGCCCAATTGCCAGCATAAGAATATCTCTTTTCCGTCATGCATTGAATAAAAATCAATTAATCCAAAGTTTAAATCCTTGACAATAGCACCATAATTTAATATTTCTTCCAATAGTTCATAAAATTCATAATAAAATTTATGAGAACTTTTTCTAGAATTAATTTCCTGCGTTATGAACTCAAATTCATCTTCATATTTAACCTCAATCTTATTAAACAACTGAATTGCCTTGCTAATTCTAATTAATTTATTTAATTTTACAGTAATTTCGGGAAGCAAACTTTGCGCTTCTTCTAACGTGAAATGCCTCTTTTTCATCTTATTATTTATAGTATAACTCCTTTAATAACTTTGCGTCTTCCTCAATATTAGGGCTTTCGCACGTCACAATTCCCTTTAATTTGAATTCTTTCCATACCTTTACTAAATCTTTATAATTTAAATCAGAGTCCTTTAAATTAACATGGTTTTTCTCACCTTTTTCAGAATACTGGACTCCCTGACAATGAAAATGAACATTATTTAATGCATTTTTTCCAAGTTTCTTTTCCATTAATGATAATACTTCTCTAAATTCTTCTGTTGAATTATATTTTCCATTGGAATAAGCATGCAGATGGCTCCAGTCTATGCAAGGCAAAACATTTTCAAATTCTGAGCTTAAATCTATTAATTCTTTTATATTTCCAAACTGGCTTATTTTTCCTGCTGTCTCTGGTCTTACCCAAATCTCCATATTATTTTCTTTTAATTCTTTCAATATTAATTTAATAGCTTCCTTAACTTTATCGTAAACTAATCTGTGATCATCTTTCATATAATAAGCAGGATGAAAGCAAACAGAATAACCGTTACATAAATAAGTTATCTTTGCACTTTGAACAATATATGAAATAGAAGCGTGCCATTTTGGTTTTTCTTTTGCATTTAAATTAATATAATATGGGGCATGGCAACTTATCATTAAATTATTTTCTTTTGCTATTTTACTAACTTCAGGAACTTTTTCTTTTGTAACATGAATAGAATGAACAAATTCTAATTCCATTCCATCTAAATCTAACTTCTTAACCTGTTTTAATCCTTCTAATGTTCCTGGTTTTTTTGTTGATAGAGGAATTCCAGATGTTAAAAAATTTAATTTACTTGGTTTAATCATTAATAATAAGAATAAGTTTTAGTTTATAAAATTATTCGAAAATAGAAGGTGTAATTTTTTTGCACCTTTCCTCTAATTCTTTTAAATGAATTACTTCAATCCCTGCATTTACCAATCTTTCAATTCCTTCACATCTAATATTTATTTGCGGGTCTCTTATCCCGTATACAACCTTTTTTATTCCCGAATTTATTATTAAATCTGAACAAGAGGTTTTTCCAGAAGGTCTGAAACTACAAGGTTCCATTGTAATATAAATTATTGCTCCGGAAACATCTTCTTTTGAATTTTTTATTGCTAATTCTTCTGCATGTCCTCCGTCTCTGCTTTCGTCACCATATTCCTTAGAAATAATTTTACCATCTTTTACAATAACTGCTCCAACGTAATATCTATCTTTATCTCTACTTTTCTTTGCTTCTTCAATAGCTAAACTAAGGAAATATCTATTGTTCATTTTATAAATTTTTCATAACCATGTTTTTCAAGATCACCTGCTAATTCAGCTTTTCCTTCCATTACAATCTTGCCATTAACCATAATATAAACTCTATCTGGCCTAATATATTGCAAAATCCTGTTATAATGGGTAATTAATAATACACTTTTTTTATCTTTTAATTTATTAATCCCATCAGCAACTATTTTCAAAGAACTAATATCAAGGCCAGAATCTGTTTCATCTAATATGGCTAATTTCGGATTTAAAACAGCTAATTGCAATATTTCCATTCTTTTCTTTTCTCCACCTGAAAATCCTTCATTTAAATAACGCTGCATAAAACTCTTATCAATTTTAAGCAAGTCCATTTTTTCTTCTAATAATCTTTTAAATTCTATTACAGAAATTTTTGTATTATACAACGAGTTATAAGCCGTTCTCAAAAAATTACTAACGCTTAATCCAGGTATTTCAGAAGGATATTGAAAACTTAAAAATAATCCTAACTTAGCTCTTTCGTTAACCTTTAAATCAAGAATATTTTTTCCATTATAAATTATCTCTCCTTTAGTTATATTATATTTTAGATTTCCCATTATTACGTTTGCCAGACTAGATTTACCAGAACCATTAGGACCCATTAATGCAACTATTTCATTATCCTTGATTTCTAAATTTAATCCCTTAATTATTTCTTTGCCTTCTATACTTACATATAAATCCTTGATTATCAAACTCATTTTATTTTCCTCAATGCGTTTAAAGGAAGCAAAGCACAGTTTTTTCTGCTTGGGGTTAATTCTACACCAAGTAATTTTAAAACATCATTATCTTTTAATTTTTTAATTTCACTTAGAGATTTATTTTTTATATCATCCAATAAAATATCGGCTGAAGCTAAACTTATTGCACATCCCTTACCCTGAAACTTGGCATCTTTTATCTTTTTATTTTCTATTTTAATTTTTATTTCAAGTTCGTCTCCACAAGAAGGATTATGGGCATGACATTTAATATTATAACTAGCTAAATTACCAAGATTGTTTGGGTCTTTATAATGCTCTAATATATGCTCACGGTAGATGTTCATTTTTCTAGTAAATATTTTTCTATAGCTCTCTGATAATCTTCTCTTGGCCCACCATTTCTATATAAAATGTCCAAGTTAAGTGATTTAGCAATTGCTCGAATAGCTTCACCATGCGGACGTTTTGATTTATATAAAAGAACAACTTTAATATTATTTTGCAAAGCTTTTTTTATTACAGGTAAACAACAATCACTCTCTAAATGTGGATGGGAGATTATTAAGTTATAACCAAGAAGATTATGTGTTGTCCGGTCTAAGCAAAATGAAAAATCTAAGTCAATTTCTGGATTACTAATATCCTCATTCAATAAATCTTTTAAACTATTTATATACTCTGAACTTTGAAAATTATCTTGGAGTAAAACTCTTTTCATTTTTCAAACACCCTTTTAACTTTTAACAATCCTTCAACTAATTTATCAACGTCTTTTTTTGTATTATAAATGTAAAATGACGCTCGAACACTTCCATTTATACCGAGTTTCTTATGCAAAATCATAGCACAATGATGACTTGCTCTAACACAAATTCCATAATCATTCAAGATACTTGCAACATCATGTGCATGTATTCCTTTAAGATTAAATGCAATTACACCAAGTTTTTTATTGGTATTAACAGGACCATAAATCTCTATTCCATCAATTTTATTTAATTTCTCAAGAGCATATTTTATTAATTCAGAATCGTGTTTTCTTATGTTTTCTAATTTAACTTTATTCAGATAATCCAAAGCAGAAGAAAAAGCAACAATATCAGCAATATTCGGAGTTCCACCTTCAAATCTTTCAACATCTTCCTTGAATTTTAAAGTATTTTTTGTAACTTCCAATACAGTTCCACCGCCTGAAATAAATGGTATTAAATTCTTCTGTAAATCTTTTTTGACGTATAAAACGCCAACACCGGTAGGAGAAAGCATTTTGTGTCCTGAGAAAGCATAAAAATCACATCCTAATTCTTTTACATCAATTTTTAGATGAGGAGCAGCCTGAGCACCGTCTACTAATAACTTAACATTGTTTTTTCTGCATATTTTACCTATTTCTTTTATAGGATTAATAGTACCAAGAACATTTGAAGCATGAGCTATCGCTAAAACCTTAATTTTTTTATCTTTTAATTTATTTTGTAATTCCTTTAAACTAATCTCATAATTATTATAAACATTCAAATAACCAATTTTAAAACCGATTTTCCTGCTTAATAATTTCCATGGAACAACATTTGAGTTATGCTCCATTTCAGTCAATAAAACAATATCATTTTTCCTTAATATATTTGAAAAGTAGCCGAAAACAGCATAATTAATTGATTCAGTAGCATTCTTTGTAAATATTATCTCGTTTTTATCCGCGTTTATGAATTTTGCAGTTTTCTCGCGTGTTTTTTCATAAAGATCTGTAGCGTCTTCGCTTAAGGTATACATTCCCCGATGAATATTTGAATTATATTTTTCATAAAATTCCTTCACTGCATTAATAACTTGCTTTGGCTTTTGGGACGTAGCAGCAGAATCTAAGTAAATTATTTCTTTTCCATTTATTTTTCTTTTAAATATAGGAAAATCTTTTTTTATTTTTTCTGCGTTTATCATTTTATTTTCTCATTGATTAATTCCTTTATCTCTTCTAAATTATCTAATTTAATTTTATTTAAAACAACTTCCAAGAAGCCCTTAACTATTTCAGATTTAGCTTCTTTTTCATCTAAACCACGACTCATTAAATAAAATAACTTATCTTCTTCTACCTGAGAAACTGTTGCACCATGAGTACATCTAACATCATTATTATCAATCTCTAGTTTTGGAATTGAATTTGCCTCTGCATTATCGCTTAATAATATTGCATCCTGCTTTTGATATCCATTGGAGTTAGAGGCATTTTTACTTATTTTTATTAAACCGCGACAATTTACCTTGCTTGAATCATTTAATGCTCCCTTGCTTAGTATATTTGAATAAGTGTTTGGAGAATTATGAATAACATCCAAGCCAAGATCAAATTTCTGGTCTTTATTGGTCAAAAATAAGCCATAATGTTCGAATTTTGCATTTTCCCCGTTTAAATTAACAATGGCTTGAGAATATGTTGATTTACTTCCAAAATTTAGCTCATAATAATTGAATACAGAGTTCTTTTCAAGTTTTATTATTTTATTATTAAGATGAGCTATTAATGGAAAATTCTGCATATTTAAATAATTTAATTTTGAATTTTCCTTTAAATCTATTTCAAAAACGATATTAGAATCTTCTTTTGCATTTATTAAATTAGTAACCAAATTCAATTCTGCATTTTCCTCCAAAATAATTAAGATTTCCTTACTGCTGTCTATCAAAAGATTCATATTTTTTCTTGAATTTTTTGGAATTATTACTGTGTTTTTCATCCTACACTTCCTTCCATCTCAAGTTCAATTAATCTATTAAGCTCAACAGCATATTCTATTGGTAGTTCCTTTACAATTGGTTCAATAAATCCATTGACAATCATCTGTGTAGCCTGTTCTTCCTTTAAACCACGGGACATTAAATAAAATACCTGTTCCTGGGAGATTTTTCCAACAGTTGCCTCATGTGCAATACTTGACTTATTTGATTTAATATTCATATATGGAATTGTATCGCTTTTAGAAATATCATCCATCATTAAGGCATCGCATTGTACTTTGGATTTTGAATTAACCGCATTCTTGCTTACATTTAACAATCCGCGATATCTTGTTATTCCTCCATTCTTAGAAATACTTTTTGATATTATCATAGAGGTTGTATTTGGAGCAACGTGATATACCTTGGCACCAATATCTTGTTCTTGGTTTTTTCCAGCATATCCAATACTTAGATGATCTGCACGTGCATTTTCCCCCTTCAAAATACTACAGGGATAAACCATTGAAACCTTACTTCCCATATTTGCAGTAACCCATTCTATTGTCCCGTTTTTTTCAACTATAGCTCTTTTAGTATTCAAATTATATGTATTATTGCTCCAGTTTTCTGCACTTGAATAACGCAGCTTGGCACCCTCTTTAACAAATAACTCAACGCATCCTGCATGCAAAGAACTTGAGTTGTACTTTGGTGAGGAACATCCTTCAACATAATGCAATTCAGCATTTTTCTCAACAATAATTAATGTATGCTCAAATTGTCCAAATGATTCTGTATTCATTCTAAAATAAGCCTGCAATGGTTGTTCTAATTTAACATTTTCAGGAATATAAATAAAAGTTCCACCGCTCCAGACAGCTCCATGTAATGCGATATATTTATGCAAGGTAATTGGAATACACTTAGTCATAAAATATTCTTTAACTAATTCTGGATATTTCTGCAAAGCAATGTCCATATCTTCAAATATAATTCCTTTTTTTTCTAATTCTTCCTTTAATTTATGATAAACAACTAAGCTATCATACTGACCGCCAACGCCCGCAAGATATTTTTGCTCTGCTTCAGGGATCCCTAGTCTTTGAAATGTATTTTTAATTTCTTCTGGAACATCATCCCAAGATTTAGAATTATGTTTTGCATCAGGAACGGCGTAATAAGTTATTTTTTCAGTATCCAATTTTGATAAATCAGCCCCCCATTCTGGAATTTTAAGATGTTTATAAACTTCAAAAGATTTTAATCTGAAATTAAGCATCCATTCAGGTTCGTTCTTATTTTCTGAGATAGCTCTTACAACTTCCTCATTTAATCCCTGCTCGGTTTTATATTTATGTCTATCTGGATTTCTATGTTCAAACATTTCACTTATTCTTTCGTTGATATTCATTTTTCAAAACAAACATTACATCCTTTTTTTACAGATCTATCATTCTGCATGTGTATTTTACAGATTGTCTTATTTTTCCATATAAAATCGCTGATATTCTGAATTTCTTTTATTGGATTTGCATTGT
>CAZSJV010000012.1:0-14967 GCA_964607255.1 Candidatus Woesearchaeota archaeon
CAAAATCTAAAATTGCAAATCTTCCCCCATTTCTATCAATACTTATAAGAGGTTCATACGAACTTTTAAT
Source organism: Candidatus Woesearchaeota archaeon (assembly GCA_964607255.1). GTDB lineage: Archaea > Nanobdellota > Nanobdellia > SCGC-AAA011-G17 > GW2011-AR20 > GW2011-AR20. The sequence continues at coordinate 71 of CAZSJV010000012.1, forward strand.
TAATCTTTTTAAATTACCCATAAAATATTTGGGATTTAACTCATTTATAAATCTTTCTATTTGTAACTACTGTTAAATAACACTATAACACTAAAATTTATAATAAGCTATTTATAATTAATTAACCTTCTAATTTATATGCTTGAAGTGCAAAATTCTTTAAATAAGGCAAATAGATTACTTAAGACAGCAGATCATTTGGCCTATGTTACTTATCCATTGCTTAAAGATAATAAGTTAATAATAACGATATTGGAGAATTTATCAGAAGCCTCGGTAAATGCAATTGAAGCCTTATTATATTATGAAAGGAACTATAAGAGGATACAGCATTTTCCAAGTGATTTTAAATCAAAAATAGAAATCTTTAAATTGACGTGTAATTACTATAATATCCCCAGAAACTACATTGCTTTAATACAGGACATATATAACTTGATTGAGAAAAGAAAAACAAGCAAAATGGAATTCATTAAAAGCGATAAGTATGTTATATGGAGCAATGGAGATATGGTCTCGATAAATTATGATAAAATCAAAGGTTATTTATACGATTTAAAGCCCTTTTTTAATAAAATAAACTCTATCTTAAAAAATGTCAACCATAAGTGATGCCAAAGGAGAAATTCAAAGAGCAGATCATTTGCTCTTCGTTACTCTGAAATATACAAGGACAATAGACGTAATGAAGAACGTTATAGCTAGATTGGCGAATGCTTTTGACAATGCGGTTATACATGCGTTAGAAGTTTTAAAGAAAAAAAGGAAAATTAAAATTATTCCATTGTCTCCTGTTTCAAGAGCTGAGTTATTGAGAGATTTAAACAAAAGAGACGTCATGATTTTAGATGCTTTAAACACATACTTTTTCTTAAGAAAGGTTGCAAACGCAGAATACACCAAAAAAGAAGAATTCAGAAAGAATGTAACCTTAACTGTAATGTATAAGGATGAGGTTATTGAAGTTAATATAAAGGTTTTAGAGGAATATTACAACAAAACAAAAGAATTCATTGATTACATTAATGAAAAGTATGAATAATTTTAGAAATATTTTTTTAATTCTTTTTTAGCTCTTGAATATGCCTCATCATCAACCGGATTTTTATCATCAATTATTCTGAAAATAACTAATCCTTCATTGTTTATAGATCCTTTAAACAATAAGCTCATATCTCTATTTGGATAATTTGGATGGTATTCTATTCCATTTATACTTTTTAACAGATCTAATCCATATTTTTTAATTATTCCTTGGTCCCTCTCACTGTATTGAATATTATGAGCTTCGCAAAGTTGAACAAATATTTCTAACACATCATTTCCAGAACTAATTTTTGATAATAAAATTTCTAATGTCATTATTTTTAGGAAATAATAAATTATATAAAGTTAACTTTTAAATTAATCTTATGACAGAGAAATTATTTTTAGATAATTCATATTTAAAGGAATTTGAAGCTAAGGTTGTAAATGTTAATGATAAATATATTATTCTAGACAAAACTTTATTCTACCCCAAATCGGGCGGACAGGTTAATGACACAGGAACTTTAACAAGATTAAAAGATAATAAAGAATTTCAGGTTGTTTTTGCGGTTAAAGTAAATGATGATATAAGTCATGAAGTTAGTGAAACAGGATTACAGATTAATGACATGGTTAGAGGAAAAATAAATTGGGATAGAAGGTATAAATTAATGAGATTGCATACTGCCGCACATGTTTTAGATGCGATTTTTCACGAAGATAATGGAGTTTTAATAACAGGAAATGAACTCACCCCGGAAAAAGGAAGAATTGATTTTAATTTACAGAATTTTAGCAAGGAAAAAGTTCAGGAATTTATAGATAAGGCAAATGAAGTTATAAACAAAAATTTACAAATAAAAAACTATTATTTAAAAAAAGAAGAGGCCATGAAAATTCCAGGAATAGTTAAGTTAGCAAATGCGGCTCCTCCAGACTTACCAATTTTAAGAATTACAGAAATAGTTGATCTGGATACTCAAGCAGACGGAGGAACTCATGTTAAATCTTTAAAAGAAATTGGAAAAATTGTATTGCTAGGAATAGAAAATAAAGGTAAAGAGAGAAAAAGGGTATATTATGATGTTCAATAAATTTAAATATTAATGTCTTTAGTTATATTTATGAAGATTTTAATTTGTTTTATTATATTTTTATTATTACCTTTAGTTAATGCCACAGATTATAAACAGGAATTTTATTTGCAGGATAAAGAAACAAATGTCGTAATAAATATTGATTATAAACAAGAACAAGATTTTAATTTTTATTTAGACTTGCCAAAGGATGTTAAAGAAATTAAAGTTTATTTTGATGAGCAGGAAAAACAATTTAAGATTAAAGAAACAGAATTAAATAATTTTGTTAATATACTTGGAACAGCAGTAAAAATTAGAATTGAATATGATTCTGAATCTTATATTGAAAAATCATCCAAGAATTATTTTACAGCAGAGGTCATTCCTTTAATTGATGGAAATTTAGAAATTAATATTATATTACCGGAAGGAGCGGTATTGGATAAACCATATACAGATAAGGGTTCCAGTTCAATTTATCCCAAACCAAACAGTCTTGAAACAAACGGTAAGAACATGATAATTATATGGAAAGATGAAGCTAAATCCTATGATCCTTTTTCATTATTTATAGTTTATAATTATTCTAGATTTAATTATTATATCTTAATTATGTTAATATTGTTTATCGCAGTAATTTATCTTATCTTTAATACAAGGAAAAAGAAAGAAAAGAAATTAAAAAATAAGAAAATTAAGAAAGATAGTATTGAAAAGCATTTGAAGGATGAAGAAAAATTAGTTGTAAGCATATTAAAAAAGAAAAAAGGAGAATGTACACAGAGTACTTTAGTAACATTAACAAATATGAGCAAAGCAAGCTTATCTAGATTATTACAAGAGTTAGAACAAAGAAATATTATAAGAAAGGAACAAAAGGGCAATAAGAATTTAATTATATTAAAAAGAAGGTGATTGGAACATTCTGGAACAAAAATAAGCCAATTTTAAGCTCTATTTTTAAAAATAAGCCCTTGTTTCAGTGATAAAATATATATTCTAGTTTAACTTTCAAATTAATACAGAAAACTTAAATATATACAAAATAATAAAAAATTATGGGAGGCTTAAAAATGAAATTAAAAATAATTAGTTTGGTTATATTATTTGTATTTTTAGCAAGTTTTGTTCCAGCCTATGCTCAGGAAGAAACAGAAGATGTAGATGTTGAGCAAGTTTTGGAAGATACGACTCTGCCAGAGGATGAGGTTGGTGTAACACCAGATAAAGCAGGCTATGGATTAAAAATAGCCATAGAAAAAATAAGAATGGCTTTGGCCTTTAGTAAGGAAAGAAAAGCCAAATTAGCATTGCAGTTAGCAGATAAGAGATTAGAGGAAGCTAAATTAATGGCCGCTCTAAATAACTTAGAAGCATTACAGAGAAGCAAGGATGAACATAGAAAATTAGTTCAAAAGGCTAAATCAGAAATTGAAACTCTTTCTGGTGAAGATGAAGATGATTTAGAAACACAAGTTGAACTAGAATCTGAACTGGAAGAGCAGGAAAATAAAGTTGGTGACTTAGAGAACATAATCTTAATCAAGACTAAAGGATTGAGTGAAGAGCAAAGACAAAAGTTGCTTGAATTAGTTGAAAGCTTCAAAACAGACACAGGTGAAGTAAAGGTTAAGATAGCTGGGAAAAAACAAGAGATAAAAATAAGGTTAAGAGCAAAGGGAATAAATGAAACAGAGATAGAAGATAAACTTGAGGCAAATGTAGAAAGATTTGCTAATCATCAGGTTGATCAATCTCAGAAAATGTTTGACTTGGCATCTAGAACAATTGAAAAAGCTAAATCATCTGCAAATATAACAGTAAGTCAAGAGACTTTAGAAGTTAAGGCAAAGGCAGAAACGAAATTAAATGAGGCTAAATCTGCATTGACCAATAAAGAATATAAAAAAGCAGTTGAACTGGCTCATGAAAGCAAGAGACTAAGCGCTTTAACCATTGCTTCTATAAGAGGATTAGATAAAGATCTAATTGAGAAAAGGCTTGAAAATCTTAAGGAGTTCACAGAGAAGAGAACAGAATTAAGAGAAAAATTGGAAGTAAAAGTTAGAGATAGATTAAAGAAAATAGAAGATGACGACGAAGATAATAATGAGGAAGAAGACGAGTTAGAAGATAATGAAGGTTCAAGCAATAATAGTTCAAACACTGCTTAATTTTTTCTTTTTCTTTTTTATTTTACCGAAAAGTTTATATAAATAAATGATCTTAGCCTGAAGTTATAAGGAGAGTGACGCGAATGGTAGAAGAGAGAATGTATGTATTGGTAAAAAATGTCAATGATGCAACTGGAAAAATTCTCGGTTATTGTAAAAATTTAGAAAATGTATACGAAGTAAATAAAAACACAACCGTGTTCGTGAATAGAGCGGCAAGAGTCGTGGTAAGAAAGATTAAAGATGAGGCTGGAAGCATTATCAACTACTGTGAAAATTTAGGAAAGTCGTCTACAGATAGAACGATGAGGAGTGTAATAAAAGAAATTGAGAAAGAATCTGGAAATATTATTGGTTATGCTGAAGAATTAGATAAAAAAAACCCGAGTTTAGATGAGGTTATATCACGATTCCCGGCAATGTGTAGAAAATGTGTGAATAATATTCTAAAAAACATAAAAATTCTTAGTAAATTATAGACCCGTAATAAAATTTTAAATTTAGAAGATTCTCTGCTTCATGGTAAGAATGTAAAATCTAAAGAGTACATTCCCGCTCCCAGAAATAGTAATGCTACGCTTGCTGCCAAAATTAATAAATCAAATTCCCAGCCGGTCGCATTTTGTGCAAAAAATGAGATTTTCCACTTTTCAATTTTATAATACAATGCCCCCAACATGACTATAATAAAAACAATAACGGCAAATTGTGTATATAGACCAAGCAAAACTAATAATCCCGAAACAAATTCGAATAAGCCAAGAATCATCGGGAATTTTTTATTGCCAAAAACCTGGATCATCATTTCCGGATTTTTAATTTTTGGATAACCGTGATACATAAAAATTATACCAAGAACAACCCTTAATGCAAGTAACCCATAATCTTCTAAAGCCATGACATTAATTAAAATTTTGATTTACTATTTAAAGATTTTGCTTTGTACCTTTTAGCCATCTCCAACAATTTCTCTAATTCTTTTATAAATATTGCCCTCTTTAGAAACTTTTAACAATTTCTCTAATTCTTTTATAGATATTGTCAAATAATTTTTACAAAAAGTTATTCCTGCATGTCCTTGTCCTGCCTCTATCATCTTTAGGCCTTTAGCAGCGTTTATTAAGTGTACTAAAATAGTGTCTAATTTTACTCTTACTTGTTCTTCCATTGTCCTGCCTCCATTTTATGATTGGTTTAATAATAAATTAGCATTTTTAATCTTTTCTATATATCGAAGATTTTACAAAACCTAAAAACGTTAATCTTATAAACTAAAAAATTATTCTGGTATTATGACAAACCGAGTTGATTATATTCATCTTGAATGAAGATTTAACTAGTTCTGAGTGTATTGATTTTAATTATGACCGCATTAGTTCAGTGGTTAGAACTTTCGGCTGTGGCCCGGAGGACGCGAGTTCGATTCTCGCATGCGGTCCTTTAAAAGATTGTGGGAGTTTGACATGATACAAAACCCGAAGGGAACAAAAGATGTTAATGTAGAAGAAAGGATTCAGATAAATAGAATAATAAAAATAATAACAGAAGTTTTTGAAAAATATGGTTTTAATCCTTTACAAACAACAACTTTAGAGAAATATGAAACATTGTCTGCAAAATATGCTGGTGGTTCTGAGATTTTAAAAGAAACTTTCAAATTAAAAGATCAGGGTAAAAGGAATTTAGGATTAAGATATGATTTAACGGTTCCATTAGCAAGATATGTTGCAATGAATCCTAATTTAAAAATGCCCTTTAAGAGATACGAGCTTGGACAAGTATTTAGAGATGGTCCAATTAAGACAGGTAGATATAGGGAATTTACACAGCTGGATGCAGATACAGTTGGAAGCTCTGGCATGTTGGCAGATGCAGAATTATTGGCAATTGCTTCCGAGGTATTTTCAAGGTTAGGTTTAAAGTTTATTATAAGGGTTAACAATAGAAAAATATTGGATGCAATCCTTGAAAGTTTTAATATCCCCCTAGATAAAAAAGAAAGTGTAATTTTGAGCATTGATAAACTGGATAAGATAGAAGTTTCTGGAGTAAAAAAAGAATTACAGGAAAAAGGATTTAAGAAAGTTGATGATATGCTTAATCTGATATTTACAAATGATTTAAATGATGTTAAAAAAAGAATTAAGAATTTAGATGGTATAAATGAATTAAATGAAGTTGTAAAATATTGTAAATTATTAAACGTTAGAAATTTGCAGGTTGATATTTCCTTGGCACGTGGTTTAAGCTATTATACCGGAACAATATTTGAAGTTTACTTGAAGAATTCTGAGATTAAATCAAGTGTTGCTGGCGGTGGAAGATATGACAAAATGATTGGGAGTTTTACCGGAAGAGAAATCCCATCTGTTGGAATCAGTTTTGGAATAAATGTAATTAAAGAAGCATTAAAGGAAAGCAGGGAAAAATCCACTGTGCAATTTTATATTATTCCGATAAATACTTTAGAAAAATCTCTTGCTATATTAACCAAATTTAGACAAAATAATCTTAAATGCGATATTGATCTGAATAATAAAGGAATAAGCAAAAATTTAGAATATGCTTCAAGATACGAAATTCCTTACGTTATTTTTATTGGGAAAGATGAATTAAAGCAAAATAAGATTAAATTAAGAGATATGAAAACAGGAAAGGAAAAATTATTTAATGTTACAGAATTAATTCTAAAATTCAAAAAGTTTTAAGCAAGTGAATTAAAATTTAAAAATGCCAACGTTCCCAAGGCTAGAATCAATGCAATAACAAATAAGAAAAATAATGGTATTAAATATATTAAAGTTGATTTCAAAGTAGAGAAATTATATGTGTTTCTTGTTCCTATAACCAATAATATAAATGAATAAATGGATGCAAACATTCCTACAATTGGTATCCATTTAAATAATAAGGTTGGTGTTTGTGAATAAGTATATAACTGGTAAGTTTTATTATAACCCTTATTTCCACCAAACAGCAACAGCCACAAATATAATATTCCTGCAACAACAAAACTTGCAGCAATTGTAAAAATGTAACCGAGAATCGTCTGCCCTAACAATGTTACTGAATTAAAATCTGGAATTGGAGTGTTTAGATTAAAAAAATTAACAATCATTCTCGTAAAACTATCCCCAAACAACAACATCATAATGTAAGTCATAAATGCGCTGAAGGCAGATAATATAATAAAATACAACAAAGCATCCTGCAGTGTTTTTTCCTTTAAACTTGAGAAAAACTTATTTGGATTGGTTAATATCTGCTTTATTTTTGCTAAGTACATATCATTACGATTTTTTTAATTGTTTATAAAGTTTTTTAATTTTATTTCTGTATATAAACAAGTAAGCTAATAGTAATAAAGAATAATTAATTTTTATAAATAATGGATTACCCCAGCTTATCCCGTTAAACATATAATTTGAAATGGGGAATAAAAACGGCGTTGGAAATAACCTGTTCGTATGCGTTGGAATATCTAATAAAACATGCAAAGGCCATCCTAATAAAAATATGTAGAATTTTTTAGTTAGCAAATAAATTATAAATAATGCAATTAAAAATATTATTAAGCTATGCGTATAATTATAAGAGTTCGTAATAAATGCCGGAACTGTGCTTGGATCGGGAGGACCCCTAACAAAAATATTTCCTGAAAATATTCTCATTACAAAAAATATTCCAAATGAAAATATATCCGGCAAGATTCCAAATAGTCCAGCTAACCAGGGTTTCTTAGTCTTGTGAAATATTGCATATGCCCAGAAAAAATGTGCAAAGATATCCATTTTATTTTTTTATATTAATAAATATTTCACCAAAGAGTTCTTCCTGACTTAAATTAATTTTTTCTTCATTATCCAAATGTAATAAAGGAATAAAGGCTAATATCTTGTCTTCTTTTTTATCGCTTGAAACTAATTTAGTAAAAGTTAATGGCTCTTTTTTGTATTTAAAGAAATCAGTTATTTTATTATAAATATTTTTTATTAATAAGGAAATATCAACTTTTTTTTGAGGTATTTCAACGTGAACCTCATCCTCCCTCAATCTCCTCATTACTTTTCTTTTATTTACGTTAAGGGCTTTTTGCAACGCACTCATCAAGTCATTTAGAGTTACTTTTCTTTTTCTTGCTAAAGGTGTTCTTATTGTTAATTCTGGTTTTTCATAATTTAAATAGGGATTTGGAGTATCTTCATATAATCCAAGTTCATCCAGACTCTGAGGATACAATAAATTATCAAAATTAACGAAGTCTTCATTGACAAATTTTTCAGATTTAATCTTCAATAATAATGCGGCTGCTAATAGTACTTTTCCAGATATAAAGAAATTAGCCTCTTTTAGTTTTTTCAGGGTTTCAATGTAGCGGTTGCTTAATATGCTTACGTCAATATCCCATGGGTTTAATTGCTCGCTTCTTATTAAATCATATATTAAACTTTGCCACGTAATATCGTCTTTATTTACAAGCATCTCATAAATCTGGTCATGCATGATGCTTTAAAGCTTGAATTTAATATAAATTTTCCTATATTTTAATAATTTCTATGTTACCACTTCTAAGTTTACACATACCGAAAGCTTTATATATAAGTTAAGTATACTAATTTTTTATATCACCTCTTTTTTCCCATGAAGGCTTTACCTCGTGTAGAGTCTTCTTGGGTTTTATTAAAATGAAACAAAAACTAAATCCCAGAGAAAAATTAATTGCAACTCTTATTGTTGTTTTCTTTGGTTTAGCATTATTTTCTAATAGTGAACAGGTATATTCTACGATTTCCAGTTTATTTAAAAGTAGATCAAAAGAGAATACCAGGGTAATTACATTAGAAAATAAAAAATATCAAGGAACATTACTTAATGGTGGTTTTGATAATTCTGGATATAGATTTGTATCTCCTCCGGTTGAAATTGGAGTGCTAAAACCAAATATTTCCAATTTTGAAATGTATGTTGGATATATGAAAAATGGTATTCCAACTTTAAATTTTTATCAAAGAGTTAGCAATGTTGATACTTTAAATTATAGATTAGGAAGAGATGAGCATCAAAATCATCCAGAATTTCAAGCAAGACAGGATACTTTAGAGATTTTAGTTGATAAATACAATGAAAATTGACTATAATGATCTAATATTTAAGGAGAAAATAAAACAGGCTGGTTCTTCTCACGTTTATTCTGGAGAATATAAAGGACAAGAAGTGGCGATAAAATTATTTGATATAATTCATCCACACAGTTCTTTACATAGATTATATGGTGTTTTTAATATCTGTCTAATAGAATATGATAATCTTTTGAAAGTCAGGGAAAAATGTCCTGAAATGAATTATGCTCTGCAAGAACCAATTGGAGTAACAAGAAATCCGCAAGGAATTGATATCCTAATTAGTAAATTAGTAAAAGATGATAATGGCAGTTTATCAAATGAATTGAAAGATGCCAAAAATATGATAGATAAAAATTTTATATCTCAATTGCAAAATATTTTATACTCTCTAGCTGAAAAGAAGATTTATCATATGCATCTAGAGGATCAAAGAAATATATTAGTCCATGTTAATTCTGGGATACATCCAGTTATAATTGATTTTCAGAGCATGAATGAAACATACTATCCCTGGTTAAAAATAACTAAACATTTTGGAATGGATTCTGCAAGAAAAAGATACTTCAGAAGAATTAATCGTATGCTAAAATCCTTAGAAGAAAATTTAAATTAATTTTTTATATAAACCCAGGCTTCTTTCCCGCTTTTTAAAAAAACCTTCTCTCTTTTGTAAGCATTTGTTTCGTGCTCATCTAAAAGTCTTATTTCTTCACTCGATACTTTTAATACGAATCCTTCAACAAATGAATTTTGCGTTGAAAAGATAGTAGGATAATATTCTTTTTCTATTTTAACTGCCTTTTCCATGACACCATAATTTTCAAGAGAATCTGCATGTAATTCAATATTATTTCTGCCAAGAACTCTTTTTCTTTCATTTTCTTCCATCAAAGTTCCATAAACAAATAAATTTTCTAATGGCATTTTACTTACTTTTCATTTCAAGATAATGGCAATGCCCGCAATAAAATCTGTTTTTATGCTCTGCCAAGAAATAGCCTGCTCCACATTTTGGGCATAATTTGCTCCTTATCAGTTTATCTCCACTAATCTTATATTTTTTCCATACTTTACTCGGAGTTTTATTTTTTACTTTTTTCTTTGCCATCTTTATGCTTTCTTAGCTGGAGCTTTCTTTTCCTTCTTTACTTTAACTTTTTTTCTAAATTCTTCTATGGATTTAAATGCTTCCAGATTATTATAAACATTAGCCCTTACTTTAGAAAAATTACCACCATAACTTGAAAATATTCCTATAATCTTGATTAATTCCTGATTAACTTTTAAATTCTCACTCAAATATTTTAAAGCCTCATCCTTTGTTGGAGTTTTATTTCCAGGATGATCTAACTCAAACTCAATCTCTCTTCTCTGCAATAAATCGTGTTTTTCTTCTTTTAAAATTTTCATCTTATTTTAATTGCATATTCTCCTTCCTTGTTTAATTCCAGTTTTTTAGCTATTTCGGATTTTTCAGCATTTAAAATTGTTATCCTTCCTTTCCAGATTGTTGTAAATTGATTTCCCTTGCAAATAGGACAAACATCCTTATCCACAAATATTTTGCATTTCTTACATACTTTTTTCATTTTTCTTTCTTCTTCTTTAATTCTTCTTTAACCCAGGATAAACTTCCAAGCATATATTGCCTCATTGTTAATCCAATTTTTGGGTTTTTTAAATCTTTATAACTTAATGCTATAATTCTTGCCCTGCAATCATCATTTGTTTTTAGGCTTCTTTTGCTTTCTTTTCCTGTTAATACATTTGATTTACTAAAACTAACAAAATCATCCATTGTTTGTGAAATATGAATCATCCCGTCTATTGGTCCTATATTAATAAAGGCACCAAAATCCGTAATCTCTGAAATATTTCCTAACATAATTTCCTGTAATTCTGGTTTAAAAACTAGAACTTTGAATTTTGTATCATAATATGCAGCTCCATCTCCTGGAATAATAATACCCTCTCCAATATTAACAATTTCAGATACAGCTATTACAATTCCAAAATCCTTAGAAATATAATCATTAAACTCTTCATTAAGCTGCTGCATTACTGCTTCTTCCACATCCATGCTAAAACTAGTTGGTGGAACTCTAATGTGGCTTTTTAATTCAACTTCATAAAACATTTTCTAGTATAAGATATTTTTTTTGTCTTAATGTTATAATGGGATGATTTTTTTCCCTTAATTTCCTTTTCAAATCTTTATCATTCGTAGCTATTATATAATCCCTTGGTAATCTTAATAACAGCTCATCAACATACCCCTTTTCACTATTTATAAGCTTAATGTTTTTATGCTTTAGCCATGATAAAGCCAGTTTTCCATTGGGTTTTCCCTCTAATTCATCTAGGGTTTTATCCAGTATTTTAATTTCATGATTAAAGTTGCATATTCTTTTTAATTCCTCAAATAAATCAACCTTAAACTTTAATGAATCTAGGATAATGTTTGTATCTAAAACTATTGTGTACATTTCCTTAAAAACCCGAAATTTTGTTTATAAATATTATGTTTTTATTCCGAAACATTTATAAATATCTTAATTTAACCATATTCTAGAATTCTTGTGATTTAGAATGGAAAAAGAATTGTTTAACAAAACAGGAACAACAACAATAGCTGTAGTTTGTAAAGACGGCGTTGTTTTAGCAACAGATAGAAGAGTGACAATGGGTTATATGATTGCTTCTAGAAAGTTCGAAAAAGTTAGCATATTAAATGAAGATACTGCTTTGACAATGGCAGGATTGGTTTCGGATGCCCAGTTATTGACTAAGATAATAAAAGCACAGCTAAGATTAGATACAATAAGAAGAGGGAAAAAACCAAGCACAAAGGAAATAGCTAATTTAATCGGATCATTAGTGTATGGAAATATTCGTAAATTTAGTGCTGTTCCTGGAATTGTAGGATTTATGCTTGCTGGAAGAGATGACAAAGGATACCATTTATATGATATCGGGGTAGACGGAAGTGTAACAGAACAGGAAGAATATTTTTGTGAGGGTTCTGGTTCTGAATTTGCATTAGGTGTTTTAGAATCTGGTTATAATAAAGATGTTAATATAGACGATGGGGTTAAATTAGCATTAAAGGCATTAAACTCAGCAATACAAAGAGATATTGCATCTGGCTCAGGTTATGACGTAGTAACAATAACAAAGGATGGAGCAAAGAAATTATTAGAAAAAGAGATTAAGTTTACAATATAATTATTTTTTCTTAAATATAAAATGAACGAAATTTTAAAAGAAGTATTGAAGTATATACCTAAAGACGCAGAGGTAGTAGAACCGGGATTTGAAGGAGCTAATATTATATTATATACAAAAAGCAAGGAATTTTTCCTGAATAATTCTGATGTAATAAAAAGTATAGTAGATGCTGTAAAGAAAAGAGTGGAGTTAAGGCCTTCTGAAAGTCTTTTAATGGATGAAGAAAAAGCAGAGAAAGAGATTAAAAAATTAATTCCAGAAGATGCAGGTTTAACCAATGTTATATTTGATATCCCCAGAAGCAAGGTTATTTTAGAAGCAAGCAAGCCAGGATTAGCAATAGGAAAATCGGGAGAAATTCTAAAGGAAATAAAGAAAAAAACATTTTGGATTCCAATTGTAAGGAGAACTCCTCCAATAAAATCACAAATTACAGATAAAATTAGAAGCGTATTATATGAGCACAATGATTACAGAAAAAAATTCCTTAACAAGGTTGGAGAGAGAATTTATGGTGGTTGGACAAATGAGAAAAAAGATGAATGGATTAGAGTTACTTTTCTCGGAGCGGGAAGACAAGTTGGAAGATCCTGCTTATTATTACAAACTCCCGAATCTAGGGTATTATTAGACTGCGGAATAGATGTTGCTGCTGATAATCCAAATGATTCCTATCCTATGTTAGAAGCTCCTGAATTTGATATTAACAAGTTAGATGCTATTATTGTTACACATCCTCATACAGATCATGCTGCTTTTGTTCCTTATTTATATAAAATGGGTTATCAAGGACCTGTTTATTTCACAGAACCGGGATTAGATATTGCTGCATTGATGTCCTTAGATTATATTAGTGTATCACAAAAAGAAAATAGAAAAGTAATTTTTGGAAGTACAGATATCAAGGAGATGGTTAAACATTCTATTGCATTAGAATATGATGAAGTTACAGACATAACTCCAGATATTAGAGTTACATTTTACGATGCAGGACATACTTTAGGAAGCGCAATGGTTCATATTAATATTGGAAATGGATTGCATAATATTGTTTATACAGGGGATATGAATTATGAAACAAGTAATTTATTGAGTTCAGCTGTAACAAGATTTCCAAGACTTGAAACATTAATAATGGAAGCAACTTATGGAAGCAGCAATGAAAATTATCCAAGTAGAGGAGAGGCTGAAGAGATGTTAGTTAAAACAATTAAGGCAACCATTGAGAGAGGCGGAAAAGTTTTAATGCCCGTACTTGGAACAGGAAGGGCTCAGGAAATTATGGTTATTATAGATAAAATGCTTAGAAGTGGAATGCTTGATCAAATTCCGGTTTATGTGCAGGGGATTGTTTGGGATATTACAGCAATTCATACAGCTTATCCTGATTTCTTTAATGCAAACATAAGAAAAATGGTGTTTCATAAAGATGAAAATCCATTTTTAAATAAAGTTTTTAAAAGAGTAGGATCTAGACAGGAAATGCAGGAAGTTTTAGAGGGTGGACCATGTGTAATTCTGGCTACAAGCGGAATGTTAGTTGGAGGAGCATCAATGGAATACTTTAAGGAACTTGCAGATAATCCAAAAAATTCAATGGTATTTTCCAGTTACTTGGGAAGAGGAAGCATGGGAAGAAAAATTATGGATGGTGAACGCGAATTTAATATTGATGGAAAACAAATTTCTGTGAAAATGGAGGTTGCTGCTATCAGAGGATTTACGGGACACTCTACACGTGAAAGATTAGTTAGTTTTGTAAGACATTTAATGCCAAGGCCAAAAAGAATTATTCTACTTCATGGAGATAATTCAAATTGTTTAGATCTTGCGAGTACATTACACAAGATGTTCAGAATAGAAACAAATGCCCCGAAGAATTTAGAAGCTATTAGAATAAGATAATTATTTATTTTTATTTATAATAATATAGTCTTTATCATAATTTTTTTTCTCATAATTTTTTTTCTCATTGAGAGCATAGATAATTTTTTCAATCTTACTTTCATTTTTTATTAAGTTGTATAAATTAGGATAAATGGATTCTTTATAATATCTCTCTAAACCACCCTTCTTAAAAATACCAATTTCCCCATTTCTATATTGGAAAGCTCTATAAATCAAAGATAATCTATCTACCGGCGCTTGAAGAAGGAGACATGACACGCCGCAAGCCGGATGCTTCAAAAATGCGAAGATTGCTTGGCCGGAAGTATACGTCTATGGATGAAGGCATCCGCAGACTTATCAAATATTGGAATATT
>CAZSJV010000013.1:0-14938 GCA_964607255.1 Candidatus Woesearchaeota archaeon
TAAACCATTTTGTGCAATATGCCGATCTTGAAGGATTTTGCAAACTTGCTGATTGGCTGCAATATAAATTACAGTTTTGTTCTGCTAATGCTCGGTCTGCTCCAGCTGTTGTTCCTGTGAATATATCTCTTACAGTACTAAATAATTTTGAAGCGCCGCCTGTAAAAAACGCAGCTACAATAACTAAAACTAAGATAACTAAAATTGAAATGATAATAACATTAATAGAAAGTTCTGCCCCTTTTTTACCTTTAATCATGTATATTACCTCTTTCTTTAAGTTTAAATATTTTATTATATAAGCTTTTCTATTACTCCAAGCTACAGACCTTATTAATCTTGGTTGGATCAAAATCAGTTGAAACTAGGCATGTCTTGCTTGATTTGTATACGGGCGGAACTTTATTGAATTTAATATTACTGGATAAGAATCCCTTCTCTATGTAAGGAGATTCATCAAAATTTATTATCAAAGGATTCTCTGTCTGAACCGAATCTTTAGTATAATAACAATTAAAATCTTCCAATTTCTCTCTTTGCATAGTTATTTTATTACCATCTTTAATATTAATCAGACTAATCTCACTGTTTGTAATATCAAGCCTATGTGTATTGTAAAAGTCTTCTAAGGATATTGAGCATATACAATTAATATCTTTAGACTTTTTGCATGCATTAATATCATTAACTAAAACATTGAGATTAGACTGTGCAATTTTATTTAAGTAAGAATAATCAACTTCTGTAATATTGATTAATCCAAAAGTTCCTAAAACCGCTCTTCCAGCGTCCCAGATTAATCTCCCCCCTCCAACAAGTACTAATACAACAACTATGAAAATGATCATAATTCTTGGCAAAGTTTCCATAAGTGATGCTTTTTTATCCATGTTAACCAAATCTCAATAAATTTTTTATGCTTTCTAATAAGGAGCTTGTTTTATCTTTAAACAAATAAATCAAAGTGATTATTATCAAAAGAAAAACCAATGCAAGAAGTATTTTAGCAATCTCTTCCCAACCAAATTCACCTTTTTTATTCATAAACCTATTTGATTAACTTAATATTTAAATCTATTTTTTTAATAAATCAAGAGGTTTTTTCTCAGGCTCGTAATAAACATAATCACAAACATTTTCTATTCTTGTGCTAGATTCCTTAAAAATAGTTATTGAAGGAAGATAATTTTCATAGCCTGCCGTCATTATAATTGCAAGTGCAACCTGCCCTCCCGGAATTAGTAATGTAAGTGGGCTTGGAGAGGTTTTATAGGCAACAAAAGAAGTGTATAATTCTTTTTCAGGCTCTAAAGAAATTTGTCCAGAACCAAGACTTACTACAGCATTTTCTGTTTTAGTAAAAAAATCTGCATATGTTATCTTGCTGTTCGGGGGATTATGATTGCTTAAATAAATTTCAAATTTATCAATGTCAAGATTTTTTCCTTTTAATTTCTCATCAATTTTTATCTCACTACAAATTCTACAATAAGTATTATCATTGAACCAGTTGCTGTAGAAATCAACTTCTCCTTGCCCGTATTGATCCCAGCATTCATACATATTTTTTGCCAATTGCTCGTAAATTTCATTATCATTTGTTGTTTTAATTGTTTCTTCTGTTGTAATACAAGGAGAATCTCCAAGGGTGGTAAGTTCTTTTACTATATTAACACTATTTCTATAAACCCAGTTCTGACAGGCCGCTTTATTCCCCGTGCTATATAAAATATCTCCTAAGTAATTAAATACAAAAAACAGAACAACAATAACGATTAAGGCGATTATTAATTTCTTTACAGTATCTATATCTCCCTTTTTATTTAACAACATTTCCTAATACTCCTGTAACAATGAGATAAATTAAAGCTATAAATAATAATAAGAAAATCAAAATTACAACTGTTTTTATATCACCTTTATTGTTCATTTTAACCTAATGAAATATTTATTGCGAGCAAACTGAATATTATTGTAATAAATGTCGCTACAATAGTATAAATAATTGCGCTTTTATATAAATTCTTTCCCAATGAATATTGCTCATTTAATATATCTGCTCCGTTTTCAATTCCATTTGCTAGTACAGTTAATATCATTCCGATTTCAACAACATATAATCCGACAATTAACTGCAGATAATAGCTTGGGATAATATTTTTAATTTCGAATAATCCTGCTACAGCTCCAATGCCACCAAAACCAGTATCTCCGATTTGTGTTTGTGACGTCTGTGTTAACTGTGCGCTTAACTTTCCTAATATAGTTACGATCATTGTTGAAATTCCAACCACGATTCCGGCTATGACTGGTGTAAGAAAACTAATCTGGGATTTCATGCTCGATATTATTTCGCTTAATAAATCTTTTAATCTTTCATTAACCTGATGAATTCTGTCTATGTAAAGTGAAATACTTACTAAGGCTTTTGAAACAACTAATGGACCCTTTCTTGAGCTTTCCAGTAAAACTTTCATGCTGCTTTCAATTAAACTGCTCGGATAATACCATATTGCACCGTTATCTTTATTGAAAATAGATTCTTTAACACTCATCCCAAGTTTTTGTATATTTATTGCAACCTTTCTAAAGAAATCCCCTGTTGGTGTTCCCTCCATGTTTTTTGCAACCTCACCAAACGCGGATTCAACCGGAATTCCATCTCCAATTCTGTTTCCCAATTGAAATAAACTTCCCGCGAATTCTAATTCCAATTTTTTTGTCTCATTTCTAATCTTGATTAATTTTTTTGTCTTTAACCTGTAATATGTCCCCAAACCTAGAGAAGCTCCTAAAGGCAAAAATAAACTTAATATTACTGCACCAACGCCAAATGGACCATAACATTGACTTCCAAGAGTGCATGATAATCCATTTTCAAGCTTATAATCAATCAACTTTAATCCTAAGATATCTCCGTCAGGCAAGTTTAGAGCGTAAGATATTAAAGGAATTAAACTCACAAAACTAATTAAGAAAAAAATCAAAAAACTAATCCAGAAAGGACTAATTTGAATTTCTCTATTTCCAATATTAATTAAAATATTTTTGTATTTTGCTAATTCTGGATTTTGTTCGATTAAATCAGATTCGGAATAACCCGTAGGACGTTTAGATAAAATATTAACACCGAGAAGATAAACTATTATTGGTAATGCTAAATTATAAATTATAAATAAGAAAATAATTTTCGTAGAACCCGCTCCCTGCACCAAGCTGCCAAATAAAGGTAATATAACTAAACCCAAAATTGGAAGAATTACTCCAAGCATATGCAACATTGTTATTGGATTTTTTAATTCCTGTGCATAATGAAGCATTTTTTCATAAGTCCCATTTAATATTACTTCCAAAGCCTTTTCTAATAAAGTAACTCTTCTATCCTCACTTGGTTCCATTAAACTCCCTTGTATTAAATGGAATGATTCTACAAATTCTAAGTTACTCGAGCGCCATTTTGTTAAATAATAATCAAGACTTTGTTTTATATTACTAAATTTTCCAGTTTCAATATCCCAAAACACCTTTTTTAAATCTAAAGCGAGGGGATTTCCAATATGATCGGATGCGAATTTAATTGCGTGTTCTAAATTTGAAGTATGCCTCATGTACATTACAATATACAGAATACAAAGAACCATCTGATTGCTTGCCCTTAACCTGTATTTTGCAGCTAAATAATTTGGAATATTTGTCAATGGCTTGATTAATAATAAAGAAACTAAAATTAATATCATCGGCAAAACCAAAACACTTGATAAATCAGGTGTTTCGGAGGTTAAATATAATCCCGCAGTCAATACAAGACTTAAAATTATTAAGATTAAAGAAATAAAAACGGCAAATCCGGAAGCCTGTTCGGGTGTAATCTCTAAATGCATTGTTTCAATTGAATCTTGTAGTTTTTTATAATCATCTTCCTTTGGCCTTATAGAAATTTTATCCCCAATGTTATTGCATATTTTTTCATAATTATTTAACCCGTAATTTAATGCCTCTTCTCTAAATATTTTGTATTCTCTAGAAAAATTTTCATCAGGTTCATAATCCTCAACAGTATCAATGTTTTTTTTAATTTTAGACTGATATTTATCTAGTATTTTTTTGATATCATCGTCCATAATAACACCTATAATGGCCTTTGCTTTATTTCTCTTTTAATCCAATCATCCCACTGGAAAAAAACTCTCTTGCTGTCGATGAACCCAACTTCTTCCTTGACATTATCACTTATCTGATGGAAAATATCATTGCTTCTCACAACAAAATTCGATTCAAGCAGCCAGTTAAGTTTTGTTTTTGAAGAATATTTTACTAATGCTTCCTTGATTCTCGCTCTTAATAATATATTCTCCCAAACAGCGTCCCAATTTCCCGCATATTCTCTGATATTTCCTGCAATTGCCTTCAACACATCTGAATCACCATTAATCAAATCTTGAGTTGGTTTTAATGTATCTTCTTTTGTATCATAAATCATTAAATCTCTGAAGCCATTTTCTTTCAAGGGATCATCTTCCCAATGTTTTCTTACTTCAGTTATCTGCAAAACTCTTCTCCATTTGTGTAAACTATCGGCACTTCTTACAGGATTGCTTATTACGATTATGTCTGTTGCTTTAAAACTCGTCTTTGGAACCTTTAAATCATTTACAACACGATCATAAACACCATAAGGATCTGCACCATGAATTGTTCCCGCTACAACATTTGCTAAAGCTCCGATTCTCATTGCTTCATATAATGCCTGAGCCTCTATGCTTCTTATTTCTCCAACTATTAAACTGGAATCTCCTAAACGCAAACTTGTTCTTATTCCTTCATCTGCTCCTAATTCAGAACTCGCATGCGTCAAAGCACTTCTTACTTTCATTGCCTGGATATTATAACCAAGTTTTCTTAGTGCATCTATCGGAAGTTCTTGAGTATCTTCAACGGTAATCATCCTGTACTTTCTCATTATCTCAACTAATGTACTTCCGAGCAAACTTGTTTTTCCAGAGCTTCTTGTTCCTGAAAATAAAATTGTTCTAGCACCATCAACTAAAAAACTAAGTAATCCGGCTGCCAACGGATTCATCATTCTATTTTTTATGAATAGGGGATAAGTCCATGGATCATCTCTGTGCCTTCTCAGTGCGAATGCCAAACCATGCGGATTTAATGGACGGCCTATGATTGCTACTCTTGCACGCGCATTTTTTAATAATAATTCTGTATCTAAAACAGGATTTGCTTCATCCAATGGTCTTCCGCTAAGTAATCTGAATTTTGATGCCCAACTTTCTCCATCTTCTAAACTTGGAATAATATTTGTTGAGCATTCATCGTAATCTTGATGTACAATATACATGGGGCTCTGACCTATAGGACTATTTATAGATATATCCTGAATTTTTTGATCTTGCAGCAAAACTTCTATCAAACCAAAACCAACTGTATAACGAACCAGGATATTTGCAAGCTCTTCACTTTCTTTCAAACTTAATCTTAAACCTTTATGTCCTGCTAATTCCTGTATTAAATCTCTTCCAATATTAAAAAAAGTATTTCTCATTTTTTCAGGATCTGTAAATTCTTCCTTGGTTGGTTTGTGCTCTATTAATGCCTGCCTTGCTAAATCTAATAATTCATATTTATCTTCATCAAGCTTAAATTCAGGAGGGCTTAAATGATAAAGAGATTTAATATCTCCTGGAATTTTTAGAATGTTTACTTCCGTGTCTTTATCTAATTTGTAAATATCAAGTTCTTCAGCTTCTAGTGGGGGTTCGGCCATTAACCTTGTAAACATAAAATCAGGAGTAATCTCTGGACGGAAAAATAATTTGTAGACTTGTCTTTCTTGTCCGATAGAATAACCACCAACGTATGATTTAGAGAGTTTAATCAACCTTGTTTCTTCAAGCAATGATCTTATGCTGTTTAATAAATCAATATAACTGGTTCTTACTTGTGCTTCTTCAAGATTATCTGTTTTTTCTAAATTAATTTTTTCTTCTCTGATTAATCTTATTGCCCACACATACGCGCCAATTGGATCTTGTCTTATTAAATTTATTATAAGATTTTGTAGTGCAACTCTCCACCCCTCATATAATCTCTCAAACATTAACCCTCTTTTTATTAATCCTAAAGTTAGGAGATTTTTTTGCTTTGATAAATGATTATAAACATTAGCTATTTCGAGCAGCATCTGCGTTTGGTCATAATTGTAAATATAGTTTCTCCTTTGAGTGAAAATTATTCTTGTCACGCTCTGGTTTTCCAATAATAAATCAATAACACGGGCCATAACTATCGGATTATCTTCTATACTAGGGCTGTACGACCAAGAATGAGCATTTATTCTTAATATTGTGTCCTGACCCTCTTTAATTATATCATACATACCCTCTTTTTTTCCCAACACCATACTCGAACTTTGATTTATTAATATAAAAACTTATTCTTTCGAAACATTTTTATAGCTGGCAATAGTAAAAATTAAGAGGTGAAAATGCAAGACTTTGAACCGATTAGTGTTGAGGAAAGAGTTAGAATTCTTGAATCGAAATATAATCTTATGAGGGATAGAATTTTTCTGATAAATCAAAATATGATTCAGGAATATAGAAAATTGAATAAAGAGATCAAATTAATAGATGGAGAGGTTAAAATAGTAAAACAGGACTTGAATGAAATCAAGGGTATATTAAGAAACATGGTAAATGAAATGCAGAACTTTGCAAAGAAAGAGAATGTCAAGGTTATTGAAAAATATATTGATTTTTGGAATCCTTTGAGCTTTACTACAAGAGAAGAAGTTCAGGAAATGATTCATGGAGGTGGAAAACATGGCATTAAAAAAACCTCCGACTGATAAAATTAAAGAAATGAGAGAAAGTAAATTAAGCGATGAAGATATATTAAAATCTTTAAAACCAGATTATTCAAATCAGGAAATTGACGATGCCATGAATCAATCTAATTTGAATAATGAAGATATTCTTGGGCAATTAGATCAATTCCAACCAAATGAAGAAAGCAAACAAAGCACCCCCGAAGATTTATTAGAGGAAGCACCAGAGCATGAACCCGAACAGAATGAAAATTTGAATGTTTATCCAAGCCAGAGCAGAATGTATAACCCCCCTGAATTAAGTTCTAATCAAATCCAGGAATTAGTAGAATCAATCGTAGAAGAAAAATGGGAAGATTTAATGACAAGATTTGGAGATTTAAATCTATGGAAGGAGAATGTAAATAATGATTTAGAGGCTATAAAGCAGGAAATTCTTAGAACAAGGGAAAATTTCAATAATCTTCAGAATATGATTGTTGGAAAAGTAACCAATTATAATAGAAGCGTTTCAGAGTTAGGTTCTGAAATGAAGGCCTTGGAACAAGTAATGCAGAAGATTATACAGCCATTGACAACTAATGTAAAAGAATTAAGCAAAATAACTTCTGAATTAAAAGAAAAAAAATCAAAATCCAAATAATTATTTATTCTCAGCAATACCAGATATATTCTTAATTGCGAATGAAACGATAACTAATAAAAATAAAGCCCCTAAAACTCTCGGGTGAACTAAAATTTGTGTTATACTTATTTTTGTAGGGTCTGTTATTTCCCCGCCCTCTCCTGCAAAGAAATCGCTAAATACAGTTCCAATGGCGGCTATTAACAAAATTATTATTATGACTAACACCGTCCAGTAAACTCTTGGGTCATTTATTGTCGATTCCATTTGTTTTTCCTTAACACCCATGAACATGAATAACGCTAAAATAAACAAAGCAACGATGACCAAAACAACAAACCACGGTGTTACAAAATTAACAAAGTTTAGAGTTTCTTTTGAGAATAGAAATAATAATGCAATTGATAAAGCTGCTACGAACTTAACTGTTTTATTTTCACCAAGCAATTTAAATTTATCAAGAACAGCAAACATTATTACAAAAATAAACAAGAAAGAGAAAACTGGCAAAAAGAATTCCAAAAAACTTAAACTTTCTAAAATACTTGCCATTTAATTGCTGTCCCTACCGAATGATTTATCTATATTTTTTCCTAATTTAGTGAACCAATCTCCTCCGCCACGATTGGACCCAGGTTTACTAACTACTGCCCAAATTATTATTCCAGCAATAATTAAAAATAATAATGTTCCCGCATTATCATATAACCAGGATTCAAGCCATGATGGCCCATAATAATCTAATCCAACATAAGGTGTTAAAGCCCAGTATACAACAACTAATGAAGCTACGGCAGCTAACCCAAGTAAAACGCCGCTAAAACCGTTTTCTACTCTTGCTCCAAATACTCCAAGTAAAATTAAAAACATTACAGCCACTACAATAAACAACGAAATCTTGGGCAAGAATAAATTTAATCTGTCTACGATTTCAAATTGATTTATAATTAATAAACCAAGAACAATAGCAACAACAGCATTAATCTTGCTCTTGTCTTGGCCGAATATATTCGTTTTTTCTAAAATCGCAAATGTAATTGTAAATACTAACAAAAATGGTAACGCTATCTCATATAATCCAGAACTTTGTAATTGATAAAGAATATCTTGAACCGCCATTTAACCACTCTCCTTTTTTTCTTTTGTTGATCTAGTAATCCAGTATATCGCTAGAACTGCGACAATTAAAAATATTATGCTTGTAAATGCAGCACCACTCCATTCGGTTGTAATAAAAAATAAGGCAATTTCTAACCAAGAATTTCCATCTGCATCATAAATTGAATTCAAAAATATTGCAATAACTCCAATAAACATTAACACAATAAAAGTAAGGTATAATCTCGGATGTTTTGCCTTGAAATCAAATTCTTCTGTTTTCATAAATACACCAATCATAATTAAAAAACTTACACCAACAACAGTCAGCAAAACAATATTCGGAAGACTTTCATTTAATGTTCTAACAACATTTGCAGTAGCAACTGTTAATAAACCGACTACAAACGCAACCATAGAATTAAGATTCTTGTTCGGAATTTCACCATCTTTTGTTTTAACCGTTCCAAGTACCCTTGTTTTTTCTAAAATTGCAAATATAATTGTAAATACAAGCAGAAATGGAAGGACTACATCAAACAAACCAAAGTCACGAAAGAACTCTATTGCCTTTCCTAATGGAGTAACCATAATTTTATCAAGTTTAGAATGTATTTAAAACTTACTCTTCTTCATTCATGTCAGTACTTTCTTGCCCTTCTGACGATGAACTTGGAATTGCTGATTTACTTATAATAAATACATCTCCCACAGCTCTTACTAATTGGTGTGGTACAATGACTCCCTTTGCTCCGCCTAAAACCTTTGTTAAATAAGAATTTTTGGTAGACTTAACTCTCCATCCAAATAACCTATTGGAGCTTACTATTGCCTCTTCAACATCACCAAAATAAAGACCATCATCTGTAAAAACCTTCATATCGTAAACCTGTGTTACTTTCTTTGTTTTTAATGCCATTTTAATTCCTCCTTATCCTGAAATGAAATCATTTAAATATTTAAAGCTTTCTTTTAAACCGATATAATGAAAGTTTATAAAAATCTTACAATTATTGGCAGTTCTCATATAGCAAAAGAGAGTATTTTGCATGTAAAAGAATTTATTTCGAAGAATAAACCAGAGATAATTGCCTTGGAATTGGATAGAAAAAGATTTATTGCATTATTTGATAAGAGAAAGCCAAGTTTAAGGGATATAGGTGAAATTGGTTTTTGGGGATTTTTAATAAATTTAATTGGAGCTTACATTGAGAAAAAACTTGGAAAATTAGTCGGAGTAAGCCCCGGAAGTGAAATGAAAATGGCAGTTAGTTTAGCGAAAGATTATAACGCAAAGATCGCATTAATTGACCAAGATATAAGTATTACATTAAAAAGATTGATTAAAAAGATTACATTCAAGGAGAAGTTAAGAATTTTAAAGGATTTACTTAAAGGATTAATATTGAGAAAAAGCGATATTGAGCCGTTTGACTTAACAAAAGTGCCAAGTGAAAAACTGATTTTAAAATTAATTTCAAAGGTTAAAGAAATGTATCCAAGTATCTATGAAGTTTTGATAAAAGAAAGAAATCATATCATGGCAAAAGCTTTAAATAAAATAATGAATGATAATAAAGATAGCAAAATATTAGCTATTATCGGAGCAGGGCATGAAAAAAGGGTCTATGAGATTATCAAGGGAAATTAAGTCAATAATTGTTATTGTTTTAATTTTGACTTTTATATTTGCATTTGATGACGGCAAGCCTTCCCTTATATTAAAAGACTGGTTTCTGAATTTTTTTTATGTCTTAATTCTTGTTTTATTGACAGTTTTGTTTAATTCTTTTGGATACAAATTAATGGCAAAATATCTTGGAACAGAGGTGGAGATAAGGGTATGGAATTCTGAAAAATTCGAGGGAAGATTTTCTTTGTCGAAACTACATAAATATATTTTTTCACCCGTACTTGGAGTTTTGATTATGTTATTCAGCAATGGAAAAATATTCTTTACAGCAGTAAGTACGTTTGACATCAAAAACTATAATATGTTTGGCAGAAAATTTCCAAAATTAACTGAATTTAATGTGGGATTAATTGCTACTTTTGGATTATTTTTTAATTTAATTTTAATGATATTATTCAAGGCTTTATCCATCGACAAAGGTGTTTTTATTAATTCGTGGTTTATTGCGTGGAGCTTACTACCTTTTTCAAATTTACCCGGAGCAAAGATATTTTTTGCTTCAAGATCTTTGTATGTTTTTAGCTTAATATTTTTTATAGCAAATATATTATTAATCCCGTCATTGCCATTACTCTATGCAATATTATCCTCATTTGTTCTAAGTTCTTTATTAGCAATAGCATACTTTTATTTCCTAGAATATCTTAAAGCTTAAATATTCTGCTAATTTATTATATAAACAATGAAAATACTTTTTATTTGTAGGAGCAATATTGGAAGGAGTCAAATGGCTGAAGCGTTTTTTAATAAATTGTCCAAGAAAAATAAATCTTTTAGCGCCGGAATTTATACTAATGAACATAAAGGTAAAAAACTTTCTAATATTGGTAAGAAAGTTGTAAAATGTATGGCTAATGTAGGTTATAATATTTCAAATAGATCACCCAAACAAATTAAACACGAAATGATAAAAACAGCAGATAAAATTATTATTATGGCAAATAAAAAACTTCTACCGGATTACCTGAGAGATTCGGATAAAGTCACCTATTGGAATGTTAAAGATCCAAAACAAAAATCTTATAATTTTCATGTTAAAATTAGGAATAAAATAAAAAGTTTAGTAAAAAAATTGATTAAAGAGATGGGATAATATGTTTAACTTGATTAATTTTCAACCGAGAGAATATCAGCTTAGTATATTAGAGACTTGCAAGAATAATAATACTTTGGTTGTTTTACCAACTGGAACTGGAAAAACAGCTGTAGCTTTGTTATTAGCATTGGAAAGATTAAATAAATTTCCAGATTCAAAAATTTTAGTTTTGAGTCCGACAAAACCATTATCACAGCAGCATATTAATACATTTAAGCATGATACGGATATTTCGCACGATAAAGTTATTCTTCTTACAGGATTAATAAAACCTGAGCAAAGAAAAGAGATAATAAAAGATGCTTTGGTTGTTGTTGCGACGCCCCAAACAATACAAAAAGATTTAGAGAATAACAGGATTAATTTAAAGGATTTTTCAATGTTATGTATCGATGAAGCCCACAGATCAAGATTAAATTTTGCTAACACCCATGTAACAAAAGCTTATTTTGAACAATCTTTGAATCCTAGAGTTATAGCCTTGACTGCTTCTCCCGGAGGAACATTAGATAAGATTAAAGATATAATGAAAAATTTGAATCTGGAAGCTGTAGAAATAAGAAGTGAGAAAGACTATGATGTTATCCCATATATTCAGAAACGTGAGATTGAATGGGTTAATGTTGAATTGCCAAAAGAATTAAGAGATATTCATTCTTTAATTAAAAAAATTTATTTGGAGAAAGCGAAGCAGTTAAGAAGTCATGGAATAAATAAACCATTAAATTTGATTGGAAAAAAAGATCTACTGATGTTACAGCAAGAATTAAGAAAACGACTATTTGAAAAGAACTTCTCCGCATATCATGGAATTTCTTTAACAGCCCAGTTGATGAAAATAGATTATGCCTTAGAATTATTAGAAGTTCAAAGCTTGTCTAGTTTAATAAAATATTTTGAAAAATTGAAACAGGATAAAAGCAAAGCAGCTGTTTCATTGTTAAAATTAAAAGAATTTCAGGAAGCAATTAATCTAGCCAAAAATCTTTATGAAAACAGAATTGAGCACCCTAAATTTGATAAACTTAAGGAATTAGTTTTAAATGAACTTAATATTAATAAAGATGTTAAGGTAATTATATTTGCTAATTTTAGAGATACGGTAAACGATATATATAATAATTTAACAAAGAATAATGTTAGATGTATTAGATTAATCGGACAAAGAGAAGGATTAACTCAAAAAGAACAGATTAATGTTGTAAAAAATTTTCAGGAACAAGATTATAATATTTTAATTTGCACATCAATTGGAGAAGAGGGGCTGGATATTTCTGGAGCGAATACGGTAATATTTTATGAAGCTGTTTCAAGCGAGATTCGGAAAATACAAAGAGTAGGAAGAGTCGCAAGATTACAGGCAGGCAAGATTATATTTTTGATAACTAAAAATACTAGGGATGAGGCTTATTTCTGGAGTTCATATCAAAAAGAGAAAAGAATGAAAAAAACATTATATGGCTTAAAAGACCAGAATATTGAGGAATTCCTGAAAGAAGATTAATTGCAAAAAGCTTATAATAAATAAAATTAAATAAAAAATGAGGTGATATGGAAAACAAGAAAATTCTGATTATCTCTATTGCTGTTGCAGTTTCATTGATGATATATGTACTGCCTTTTTTATCTGAGATGCCTGCTCAAGCAAGATATGTTTTAGCAATAACTACCTTTGCAATGATATTATGGGTATCTGAAGTGATACCATTGCATTTTACTGCAGTAATTGTTGCAGGGTTATTAATTGTTCTAGGCGGTTTTAAGGCAACAACTGTTTTAGCACAATTTGTTGATAAAGTAATTATCCTTATATTTGGCGGTTTTGTTATTGCTGTTGTTCTTAGTAAATATAAATTAGATGAATATTTTGCACAAAAAGTTCTTGGCAAATTCGGAAATTCATCAAGAAGAGTACTTTTTGCAATGGTGTTTGTAACTGCACTTATCTCAATGTGGATGAGTAATTCTGCCGCAGCTGCAATTGCAATGCCGATAGCTTTAGTAATCTTAATGAAAAATAAATTAAAACAAGGACAATCTAATTTTGGAAAATCCATGGTTTTAGGAGTGGCATATGGCGCTACAATTGGAGGTATAGGAACAATAATCGGAAGCACCCCAAATGTAATAACACAAAAATTTCTTACTGAGAATAATGTAAATTTTGGCTTTGTAGATTGGGGGATTAGAGGATTTCCTTTTATGCTTATAATGATTTTTGTTTGCTGGTTTGTATTAACTCATTTGTTTAAACCAGAAATTAAAAATATTAAAATAAAAAAACACACTAAAATATTCGATGAAGACCAAAAAAAGATACTTATAATATTTTTGCTAACTGTTTTTCTTTGGGTAACTGAGAGTTGGCATAAAGTACATAAT
Source organism: Candidatus Woesearchaeota archaeon (assembly GCA_964607255.1). Classification (GTDB taxonomy): domain Archaea; phylum Nanobdellota; class Nanobdellia; order SCGC-AAA011-G17; family GW2011-AR20; genus GW2011-AR20. Next base: position 13,736 of record CAZSJV010000013.1, read on the forward strand.
AGCAATATAGCTCTAGTTCCCGTATTTTTATTTTTAGCATTTAGATTAATTAAGATTAAGGATTTTTTGAAAATTAGCTGGGATTCTTTAATTCTAATTGGTGGTGGAATTGCTTTAGGAATGGCAATTGATAAATCTGGATTAGATGATATTTTTTCATCATTCCTTGGAATTAATCTTTCAACACAACCTTATTTTATGATACTTTTCACAATTGCTTTAGTTGGAGTATTTATGACTAGTTTTATTAGCAATACAGCTGCATCTTCTGTTTTAATACCAATAACAATATCCCTTGCAGCCTTATTAAATTTGAATATGACAAACTTCGTTGTAGCCTCTGCAATTGGCGTAAGCCTAGATTTTATTTTTCCAATGGGAACCCCACCATCTGCCCTAGCATATTCAACAAAATACATTAGAATTAAAGATATGATAAAAGCTGGATTAATTATTTCTATTCTTGGAGCTATAATTCTAGCCTTATTCGCATATTTAACATGGGGAATTTAAATAAATATTTATACTGTTAATTTATAATAAATTTATGGCTAAAATTATTGTTGATTACAGAGAAGATAAGAATATTTTGAAGGAATTGCACAAGCATAATATAGATGTTGAAGTAAAAAGTTTAATTGCAGCAGATTTTGTAATGCAGATTAAAGATGTAGATGGTCATGTAAAGGATTTAGCCATTGAAAGAAAAACAGGGAATGATTTTCTTAATTCTATAATTGATAAAAGAATACTTACACAGCTAATTGCCTTAAAAGAAAATTTTCCACTGCAATTATTAATCCTTGAGACTGATAAAAATTTATATTCCTTAAGAGATTTTCATCCAAATTCAATTAGAGGAATGTTATCCAGCATAGCTATAGATTACCAAATTCCAATACTTTATACCAGAAATTATAGAGATACAGCTGCTTATCTAGCTTTAATTGCAAAAAGATTAGAAAAACCAAAAAGGCATATTAGTCTAGTTAGTAAAAGAAAGCCATTAACACTAAAAGAACAGCAAGAGTATTTAATAGAGGGATTACCCGGGATTGGACCGAGTTTGGCTAAATCTTTATTGAGCAAATTTAAATCTGTAAAAAATGTAATTAATGCCAAAGAAGATAAATTAAAAAAAGTTGAAAAAATAGGGGATAAAAAAAGCAAGGTTATTAGAGAAGTTCTAGATTCTGAATATAA
>CAZSJV010000014.1:0-14270 GCA_964607255.1 Candidatus Woesearchaeota archaeon
GGGGTGCGTCGCGCAAAAATTTTGAAGTGAGATTAAAATGAAATACGAAGGACTTTTAGTCAAACCACAATTGGAAAATAAACCAGACGGATTTTATATTAGTGGAACTTGTTTTTATTATCCTGTGGACAATAAACAGTCCAAACAAACAGACAAAATAAAACTCGGGCCATATAAAATTGAATCAGAAGCTATTGAAAACTTAAAAAAATATTTTGCTTCAAAAGAGATTCAATTAACAAAAAATTCTCAGGAATCACTAGACAAATTACTATCTAAACCTCAGGCAACTCAACCGATCGCACAAAAAATAGAAGAAAAGGTTGATTTTGAATATGAAGGAGTATTATTTTCCAGAGATGAACCAAGACAAGATGGAATTTATGTTACTGCAGTATGCGTTTATTTCGATAAAGATTTTAATATAAATACCTTAAATTTAAAAACTAAAGGCCCATATAAAACACAAGAGGAATATTTGAACGGTGCAAGAGATGAAATTAAAAATAAAAAAATAAAATTAATCAAAAAACCCTTAGAAGAAATATTGAAAGATTTAGGTTTTGGACAGGAGGAATAATGGCAAAGGAAGAACAGATTGGATTTCATAAAGGAAGTCTAACAACTTTATTAAAGGAAAAGATGGAATTAGAGAGATTACTTCAGATTGTTAATACGCTGGCACAAGCACACATGAAGGCTTTAAAAGATTTAGGAATAGATCTAGAAAAAGAAGCTAAAAAGAATAAAAGATCTTTGGATGAAAAAGTAGCTTAAAATGGAAAGATATAGATTATATGCTCTTTCAAGGTATGCTCATCTGGAAGGTTATCTGGATCTAGCATTAAAGGATTTAATTTTATCTTTACCTCTTCATAAAAATGGAATAGTTATACAAACAATCCATGATAAAAACAATAATCCTTATTTAATAATTCATTCCGAAGACGTTGAATTGGTTGAGAAGGGATTAGCAAAAAGAATCATATTACCAGAAGCATCAGAACAAGGAAGTTTTGAATATTTAAAGTATATTATAAATAAAAATGAGATTCATAAAACAATTCAAGAAAATGAAGGTGAACAACGTAGATATACCTTTAGTTATAATTAAATGGAAAATATCAGAATATTAAACAAAAAAGAAGGTGAAAGAATTCTTAATAAAATTAGAGAACAATTTGGCATTAAAAAACTAGATTTTGATTATGGAATTTTACAAAATAAAGATGGAAAAATTTTTTTAATAAGCAAGGACGTTGGTAAAATTGATTTATCTAAGTTAAGAATAAATGAACTGGGATTATATGTTGCAAGATTTGATAAAGAATTGAGGTTAAGTATGGAGGGTAGCCAGATATTTGGAAGGCATGCTACAAAAAATGTTTATGAAATTAATAATGAACAGGCAAATTCTTGGTTACAGGGAAATGATATAGATTGCGAGAAAAATTTTGAAGGATTTGTTATAATCAAGCATAATAACGATTTTTTGGGAAGCGGAAAGTATAAGGATAACAAGATATTAAATTATATTCCTAAAGAAAGAAGAATTAAATAGAATTTTTTGCATTCTCAACAATTAATGCATGAAATTCCTTGTATAACTTAACATCCTTTGGTATTTTATTTGTTATTAGGTTCTGAAGTTCATCATAGGAAATATCTTCTTTACAATAATTTGATTTTGATAACAATCTTTTAGTGTAATTATCAATGACAAAATATGGCCTATTGTAAGCATAAAGCAACATTGAGTCCGCAGTTTCTTTGCCAATTCCCCAGACATTAAGCAAATTTTCTCTTGTTATCTTTTTCCCAGAATCTAAAAATTTTATAAATTCTTTAATTTTTTTGGCTTTTTGATTATGATAACCAGAGCTTTTTATTAAAGAGGCTAGTTTTTTCAGTGAAATTTTTCTTAATTTATCTTTATTAACAAGATTTTTTTCATTCAATATTTTAATTACCTTTTCAACGTTTTTCCAAGAAATATTCTGTGTTAATATAGCCCCCAAACAAATCTCAAATCGCTTGTTATTCGTTACGCAAGGCCACCAATTTTGTTTACCATACTTTTTTAATAATTTATTATAAAGATTAAGCATTATGCAACTTTTCTTGTCTTTATTTCTCTGGGTCTTGAGATTAATTCCTTTCTTTTATCTTTTAGTGTATTTAAGTCTATTTTTAATCTAAATAGTTCCTTTTCTAAATTATAAACATTAACCTTATCTGTTGGGGTTAGATACGAAGAATTTTTTAGTTTTTTTAGTTGCAATTCTTTAATCTTGATTTCTCTTATAACATCCAATACCATTTGATTTATTTTTTCTTCTTCGTTCATATTAATGAGTAATCCTTTTAATATTTAAATTTATTCATGATAAGGTATTTAAACTTTTAGTTATTATTAATTTATAATGGAAGATAGTATAAAAGAGGCAATTAAAAGTTATGACTCTATTGCTAGCCGATATGCGGAATATAATTTTCCAAAACTTCTTCAATTTCAGCTTAACAAGTTTATTTCTATGATTCTTGGAAAAAAAATTCTGGATGCTGGTTGCGGACCCGGCAGAGATTTGCAGTATTTTAAGGAAGAGGGATTAGAGGTTACAGGAATAGATATGAGTAAGGGAATGTTAAGAGAATGTAAAAGAAGAACAGGAATAATGGGATTGGAGATGGATATGAGAAAAATGACATTTCAGAATGATTCATTTGACGGAATTTGGTGCATGGCTTCTTTATCAGATATCCAAAAAGAAGATTCAGAAAAAGTAATAAATGAATTTTGCAGAGTATTAAAACATGGCGGGGTAGTTTATATTGCAGCAAAAGAAGGCGAGGGAATAAAAGTAGAAAAAAAGAAAAAATACAATGATATGCCTAGGATTTATGTTTATTATAAATTAACAGAACTAGAGAATTTATTAAAAAAGAAGTTTGTTATATTAAATTCGAGCTCTACAGACGATCAAGGAACACAATGGATAGAGATTTTTGCTAAAAAGATATAGTTTTAAATTTTTCTTTATTAATGATCTCTATGTTAAATAAGAAAGCATTTTTTAGCGAACCAGGAGCAACAGCAATTTTACAAGGCAGGACTAGCGTCACCAAAAAAGGAAGTTTAATTTATATAATTGAAGAGCTTAAACCAAACGAATCTTATATCATTGACTCTAATATAATCCCAGAGATATCCAGAGAAGGAATCCCATATGTTTCTAGGGATTCAAAAGAAGAACTCCCACAAAGATTTTTGAAACGCGGTCCTTTAGTAGAACTTAATAATAATGATTTAACATTAGGGGAAGCGATTAAATCAAAAAAAAGAATTCTAGACTTGAGAAGAGAGCGTTTTGGTAAAATAAGAATCGATGAATTTGAATTGGCGGGTTATGGCTTTTGGGGTATTAGAAACAGATCAAAATATCATCGGTTTAATTTAGTTTCGTGCATTAAGGGTGCAAGATTGTATGCATATTCTCAATTAGCAAAAGAAGAAAGCGAATTAATTAAAATACTTGAATATGATTTACATGATAAAGATAGGTATTATGGGGCCGACGTTATCATGGAAGTTCCATCTGAGAGAATTACCCAGCCAAAATATGATATAACCTTAAGATCGGTTCCTGTATCAAATGTTCTCGATAAATATGCTATAGCTTATGATTTTGATGCTGATCATGTATGTAAGTTTAAATCAACAATGGTAAGCAAGAGATTTGCAGCCCGCGAATCATTTCAGGATTTTCATATTTGCGCTGCTTATCTTGCTTTTATAGACCATGAAATTAAAACCAGGAAAAATAAGGTTCCTTTAGAGATGTGTCCATTTGCAATTCCAACACAGAAATTTGTTGATTTTTATAGTAAATTAGTAAATAATGTTGTTGTTTGGTATAAAGAAGGAGATAATGTTGTAAAGAGGGCTACAAATCAGGCCGAACGCGAGATTTTATTATGGCGTTTTGTTGCTAAACACGGTCATGATGAAACAGTTTATGCGACAAAAAAATTAAGAGAATATAAATGGTAATTATTTCTTTAAAACAATATACATCAATAATATCGCACCAATAACATTAAATGAATCTGCTAAATTAAAAACAGGCCATACCTTTAAATCTATAAAATCTCTGACATATCCTAAAAATATTCTATCTACTAAATTACCCAAGGTTCCTGCTAATATAAAACTTAATGGTATTTTTAATTTTTTTTCTTTATAATAATAATAACATACTAAAATTACAATTATGCTTGCAATTATTAGAAGTGTAGTGTAACCCTGTAATATGCCAAAAGCAGCACCGTAATTTATTGTATACGGAAATAAGTATTTGGTTAATTGGTCCAAAATTATTAATAAAATTATAAACAACATAACAAAAACTTTATATAGATAGTTTATATAACTTTTTATTGGGAAAGAGGTAATATGGAATTGGTTTCTGAAGAAAGTGAAAAATATCCTGCTGAAAAAATAGAGGAAATTAAGAAAAATGCAAGTGCAACAAAAGATAATTCTCCTCTTTATTCTATACAATATGATTCTTTGGCAGAGGGACTAGAGCCAATTTATTTCTGGTTGCTTGATTTCATGAAAGATCCAAGACCAAGCGGATTGGGAATGGACGAGGTTATTAAAAGCAAGGATGAATATGAGGCTGCTGTTGGTTCAGGATTTTTTTCAGAGCTTGGAACTAAGGCTACTAGAATGCAGGAACAAGCGATGAAGATGATGGGGACAATTAACACGGTTGTCAGAAGCATGATTAATTTAATTTATGATTTAAGAGAATTTGAAATCAGGCTAGACACATATAGTGACCTTAATTCGAATGATAAGGATAAAAGAGAATCAGCGGAGATTGCATTAAGAGTTTTATGGATGGACCAAGTTGATATTAAGAGAGGAAGGGGAAGCATAAATATGTTAGCCAGAGAATTGCAGTTTGTTACATTGAGAGATTCTTTTCTTTATGCCAAGAGCGAGGAAGATGTAAATAATATAGATTTAAACGACAGGGTAAAGAGAATTTTAAAATCAAGACTGAATGAATATTTTAAATGGAAAGGCTACAGCGAAAAAGAATTAAGAAAAAGGTATAATATTGAAAAAGCGTATCTTAAATCTCAGGTTAATTCCTTGAAACATTATACAGCATGGGTAAAGCCTTATTTAATTGCAGCAAAAAAACTTGGAATGACTAATTTCGGGGCAGAGAATCCGAATATTGTAAATTTATTTAATAATGTTGAAATACACTTAACTTTACTTGGAAAAAAGAAAATTAAACCAAGAGATGTTTATCCTGAATATTCAAAACTAAAGCTAGATTCTGGATATAATTCATGTGTTGAGATAGAAATAGCGTTTAGAACCGTTCCCAGAGGAGTTCAGTCGCAACAAGGTTTAGTTTATTTGCATTCTGGAAAAACGGAGATAAATTTCAGGGCATATGCATTAACAGATAAGGAACTAGAAGATATAAATAAATTAAAAACAGAGGAAGAATTAGATTTAATAGAAGGAATGACAGAAGTTAGTTTAAAAGAAATCCAGGAAGATATAGAACACTTTTTAGGAAAACCAGAAGAGGAAAAAAAAGAAGAGAAACCCAAACTTTCAAATCCGTTTTCAGGCATTTTTGGAGGATTTAAACAGGCTCTAAAACCATTAAAAAGTGTTTATGAAACTTTAAGATTCAGGAATGTAGAAATGATAAAAAGTTTTGAGGAAGATAAAATAAAGGAATATGCCAAGGACGATGCAAAAGCCAGATGCTATACAATATATGATTTATACAAAAAAGCCCATGGAATGCTTGCTTGGTAAGGTTAATAAATCAATAATCTATTATTATTCGTTATGAAAGATTTAGAAAAAATACTCAAGAAACTGGAAGAATTTGAGAGTAATGAGGATAAAATAGATTTTCTTTATTCTTTATTGGAAGAATTAGATGATGAAGATTTAGTAAATGATATTAAGAAAATAATAAAAACTTTAGAAGAGGGTCTGGAAAATAAACTTGAGATAGATGTTCCATTAAGAAAGATTGCCAGAGAGATTGATTTTGATGAATCGGAATTAGATGTAGAGCAAATACAGAGAGGTTTATCACAAGGAACACCCGGAAGACCAGATTTGGCTATTAGGAACCAAGATAATGAAGATTTAAGTTTTAATTATTCAGGTTCTAGCAACTATTCAACTGCTTCATTATATTCTCCCACTTCATTTGATTACCAGACATTACAAAATTCGTTTGACAATGATTTTATGAAACAAAGTGTGGTTAGAGAAAATATTTTAAATCCTGAAAACGTTATAACAGAAGTAGAAAAAGAAAATTTAAATAAGAAATTAAGAGAAAGTATGCCTGGAGCATCTGAGGAAAGAATATTAATGTATCAGGCTAAATTAACAGATGAATTAAAAAAAGACGAGAAAGCAAAATATATTGCAAGGTTAAAATGACTGAAAAAGATTATTTTGGAAATGTATTGCCCTTCAAGAAAGATTATTTTGGGAGTATGGATTCAAGTTATATTCCTCAATATTCAATAGGTGCTTCTACAAGTCCTCAGACAGCTAATCAAATTGCAGAAGCAACAGCCAGATTAAATGCAGGAATTCTTGGTGTAGATATTTCAATGGTTAACCCAGAAATATTAGAGCAAATTCCTAAGGAGCATTTTAAGGAAATTGATAGACTAATGAAATTAACAGGAGCAAAAGCAACAATGCACGCTCCAATAGTAGATTTAGCAGGATTTACACAACAAGGATGGCAAGAAGAAGCAAGAAAAGACGTTGAAAACCAGGTTAAATTTTTCGTAGACAGAGCGCATGATTTAGATTCTGATGGCAATACACCAATTAATTTTCATATTAACACGGGAATGCCTGGCGAGCAATGGAGAAAATTAAGCAAAGATGAATACCAAAAGTTAAGTGATAAAGAAAAAGAACAAGTTAACACAATATCTCCCGGACAATACGAAATCAAGGAAACAGAAGGCGTTGTTAACAGGGAAACAGGCCAGGTTAATTTAATGAAAAGAGAATTAAAACAATATCCGTATGGACCAAAAGTCTGGACACCTGAGGAAAGACTAGATAACATTAATCAGACTGAATGGGATAAAGAGAAATTAGATGTTTTTGAATTGCAAAGAAGAAAAGGGGAAATTGAAGACAGGAGTTTCAGATTATTAAGAGAGATTCAGCCATATCAACAAGGTCATGAAAAGGGTGTTTTAAATAAAGATGAAGAAGGATACAGAAAACAATTAGAAAAAGAAATAAAGAGACTGGGTTATAATGCTCAGGAATTTGATACACATATTCATAGCGCATTAAATGAAGTTTTTAATAGATTAAAATATGTTCCAAAAGAAGAAGAGAAACAAGCAAATAAAGTGATACAAGAAATCAGAGATGATCCCTATACACAAAAAGTCAGAGAATATAGAGGAAGAATTGAATCTGGAAAGAGATTAAATGAAGATCAAATAAAGGATTACCATATGGCTTTGAACGAGAGCATTAAAAATGTACAATTAAAATTAAATGAAGCTCCCACGCCAGAGATTTGGGCTCCTTCAAATAAAATTGCAAAGGAAAAAACCGTGGAGACTGTAGCTAATGCCGCTTTTGATTCCTATAATAAATATAAAGATCATACACCCATAATTGTTTTGGAAAATTACCAGCCTGCTTTGACACTGGGAAGATCTAGTGAAATGGTTAAAACAGTTGAAGAAACCAGGAATAAATTTGCAGAGAAATTAGTTCAAGAAAAGAAAGTATCAAAATCAGAAGCTCAAGAAATAGCCAAGAAGTTAATAGGGGTTACATGGGATGTTGGGCATATAAATTTTTTAAGGAGACATGGTTATTCTGAAGAAGATATCTTAAGGGAAACCAAGAAAATTGCTCCTTATGTAAAGCAAGTTCATATTACAGATAATTTTGGTTTTAATGATGCACATCTTCCCCCGGGAATGGGAAATGCTCCTATAAAAGAACAGTTAAAAATCTTGGAAAAAGCAGGATTTGAATTTAAAAAAGGAAATGTTATTGTCGAAGCCGGAGCGTACGTAGCACAGTTCAAAGAAAATCCGCATCTATATGCTTTGGAATATTTTGAGTCACCTTTATATACATACAAGACCATGCCATACTGGAAAGATATTTGGGAGACAGAAGGAAGATATAACTTAGGATATGGGGCAACTTTACCAGAACAGCACTTTGCAATGTATGGAAGTGGATTTTCAAATTTGCCTGTTGAATTAGGCGGGCAAATTCAGAGTGATAGATCAAGATTTGCAGGAACTCCAAATCAATAAAATAAAAAAGAGGATGATAGATTGAAAAAAGAACAAGTCTACAGAGATTATGATATCGCTTATGATTATTCTACAAAAGTTTATCAGAAATTCCGTGAAGTTGTAAAATCTGTTGTTTTATTTGGAAGTACAGCAAAAGAAACCCAGAAGGAAAAAAGCGATATTGATATTATTGTAATTGTAGATGATGTTTTGATAAAATGGGATCAGGAATTAATTGCTTGGTACAGGGAAGAATTGGGAAAACTTACTGCATCATTAAAATACCCTAAAAAACTACATGTTAATACAGTAACTTTATCTACATTTTGGAATGAATTATTAGTTGGAGAGCCCGTAGTAATAAATGTTATAAGATATGGCATTCCTTTAATTGATTTCGGAGGATTTTTCGAGCCATTAAAAGTTTTGCTTGCTAGGGGAAGAATAAAGCCAAGTCCAGAGGCTATTTATAATGCATTAAGAAGAGCACCATTCCATATGTCCAGGAGCAAGATGCATTTGGTAGGAGCTTTAGATGCAATATATTGGGCAATGGTTGATAGCGCACATGCAGCTTTAATGGCAGCGAAGCAGGTTCCTCCAAGTCCAGAGCATATTCCTGAAATGTTGAATGAAGTATTTGTAAAAAAAAGAGTTTTAAGTGATAAATTTGTTGATTGGTACAGGGAAATATATGCGATAGCTCATCATCTAAGCCATGGTGAAACTTCTAAGGTATCTGGTAAATTTATTGAAATGTATTTGGAAAGAGCTGATAAATTTATTGGAGAAATGGCCAATATAGTTAAGAAATTACAGTAAATTTTTAGTTATTATTTATAAATCTATTTCAAATCTAATTTAACATTAACCTGATAATTATTGTAGACTATCCCTGCATAAATCAGATTCATAGCAGTGAGAAGGGCATATGCTGCTGTTGAATTTTCTTTTTTTAGCTTTCTGTTAGCATATAACACAAAACCCGTTGCACCCGTTTTTATTAATGCAGTCAAAGCTTTATTATGTATAAAATTTTTCATTATTGGATGCACTTCCTGTACTTGCCATTTATCAGATTTTTTATCCAAGGCCCTGTAAGTCAAAAAATAATCTGCGACATTTAAGGCAATGTAAGAAGCTTCTAATCCATGATAAACCCAGTCTGTTTTTTCATCCGTTGCTTTATCAAATGGCTTTTCGAAAGGATTCAGCGAGACTTTTCTAAATTCCATCTCTTTGTTATTCTGAAATTGAGTTTGAATAGGTTTCAATAAGAGATATTCAAGTTCTGTCCTTGTACCTCTTTCTTGTGCCTGCGCATTTACAGAGCCAGATACAGCTCCTGCTAATACGAGTGCCATTAACCCATTTCTTAATTTTTCGAATACCATTTTAAGATATAATTATAGTAAATCTAATTGTGAAGATTTTTTCTCAAAATTTTTAACTAATGATTCCAATCTTTCTTCTTCCAATTTTTCTTCTGATTCTTGTGGTTTTTTCTGAGAATCTAACATCATTTGTTTTAATTCTGGTTTTGATTTTCTTATTAATTTATTATGTTGTTCCCAGAAAAATTTAGTATATAAATCTTTATACTCTTCTTTACTTATCCCTTTATATTCTGGTTGTGATAATTGTGAGGCAGCATAATTATTAGATAAATCATCTGCTAACCCGTGTATTGTTGCTCTGTTTAAATAACCTAGACTTACCATTTTAAAAATAAAAATTAAGAAGCTTTTTTCTTAGCTTCCTTTTGTTTTTGTTCTTCTTTTACTTTTTCTATTGCTCTTGAATTAGAATATAATGTAGCTCCTATAATCACTTTATCCATTACTTCTACTATTTTATCCTTATCTAATTCATAGCCGATTATATTACCTTTGTTATCTTTCTTGTCTTTTAAGAATTGGCTTGCATATAATCTTGATTGCAAGCTTTCATGTTTTTGTTTATATTGTTCTATGCTTCCGCGTGCACTGAAATTCATGCTTACACCAAGTTCTCTAGCTGCATCTTCCTGAGCATATTCATCAGCAGTTATTTGATCCAAATCTTTTGTTTCAAATAAACCTGTAAAATACTGGCTTAATATACTAGCAGCTTCAGATTTATTTTTAACTTCCTTTAAGGTATCTTTTATTGAGGAAACTACTTCTTTTGCTATTTTACCTTTATTTTGTTTATATTCTCCTTCAATATTCTTAGCTCTTGTACTTGTTCCCTCTAAGGCATATCTCATAGCCTCTTCAGGGCTTATTCTAATATCCCCATAAGCTTCTTTATACCTTTGTGGGTTGCCTTCGCTTAGTAAATTTGCTAATCCTAAATATAATTGAGAACGTTCAGCATAACTCTTTGATTTTTCTATTCCTCTTCCTACTTTGTTAATTGAGTCTATTTGTAATAATTTATCTTCTAATTTTACTTGATTTTCTTGTGCCATTTTCTTATTTTATTTACCCCCTTATTTGTTGTTACTATTAGATAATAACAGTACTATATAAACCTTTCGTTTCGGCTAAAAAACCTTAAATAATAGTTTCTAGCCTCTATATTAATTTATTTAACAAAGAGGTGATATAATGGATCATACAATAAGAATAAATCAACAGCTAATGCAGAGTATAAAGGCAATCGTTGAAAAGACAAGGATGTTTCACGACGAAGAGGATTTTATTAACCAGGCGATATTAAAGCAAATCTCTAAGTTCCGCGAGGTTTAATTTAGTTCAAAAACAACATTTACATTCGCTGTTACTTCTAATTTTGTAGGGCTTATTTCCACACTAGCTGCCTTTCTAGCCTCTGCAATTCCTACAGTACTATCTGCCATAAAATAAGGATATGGATAGTAATTATAATCTGAAATTGTAACTTCTCTAACCTTTCCTAATTTAGCGTTTAAACCTTGGGCTGTTGCCTCTGCCTTTACTCTTGCGTCTTCACTTGCCTTGCTAATAGCCTCTTGTTTAAGTTCATTTTGTTTATCTTCAGATAATTCAAAATTAATGCTTTGTATAGTTGTAGCTCCATTATCAATGCTTACATCTACAACTCTTCCAACCTTATCAAAATCCTTAGTTTTTATCTTTAATATATTGCTTGTTCTATACCCCTTTAATTTTTGACTTCCAGAACTCCAGTCATAATCAGGGTAAATATTGTATGAAGATGTTTCAATCTCATCCTTATCTATTCCAGCGTATTCTAATGCACTTAATACCTTCTCGCTTATTTCAGAATTCTCATTTTTAGATTCTTCAGCTGTATCTTTTAAAGTTTCAATTCCAACATAAACACTTACTTCATCTGCTACAGCCTCTATTGTTGAAGTACCAGAAACATTCAATGTAGTTCTTTCTTTAACTGAATTGAAATATAATACTAATCCGACTATTACAACTAATGCAACTAAAATTGTAAGCAAGTTTTTATTTTTCATGTTTTTTAATAGATTTAGCTTATTTAAATACGTTATGATAAGTTCAATTTAACTTAAAGTTATATAATAATTAGGATAATAGTTACTATACTATCAAACTAGAAATATTTTGTTCTATCTATTTTGTAAAAATCTTTCAGAATGCTCTTTGCTTTATTAAAAGTACTGTTTACTTCTTTATCATCATTGCCCTTAATACTTACTTTACAATAAACCCCATGTTCTGTGGTTATTTGTCCACCATATCTTCCAGGTATACCGCCAGAATTCTCGTAATAATTTTTTAATATTATTTCCAATTGATTATTACGTAAATGATAACCAACACATTCTACGTTTTTTTGACCGTTAATTTTAAATCCAAATGGAATTGTGGATCGTTTTTCTTCATTATCAATTCTATATTCTATATCCTGTTCTGAATCATCAAGAGAAATTTCAATTCCTTCGTTTTTAAATCTTTGAATAAGTTTTTTAATATTCTTACTTACAACCGTGATTGAACTAATTGGAGATCCAGCCGGACGTCTTTCTTCTATTGTAAAACGTAATTCATCTTCTAAATTCATATTACTAAACATTACTAAAAATATATAAACTTTGCTAAAAATAAACGCCGAGGATGGGATTTGAACCCACACGTCCTTGCGGACACAAGCTCTCTAACCTAGTTTCCAGGTTCGCATTATAAATAATCTTGCGCGATACCAGGTTACGCGACCTCGGCTTAAGAAATAAAATTTTTTAATTATATATAAAGTTATTCAATAACCCCGATAGAAATCTGTACACTTTCTGGAATTGAAACTCTCATGATTAATCTTAAGGCTCTTTCATTTGAATCTAAATCAATTAATCTTTTATGTATCCTCATTTCAAATCTGTCAAAACTAGCTTTTCCCTCTCCATCTGGACTTTGCCTTGTAGTTATCTTCAATCTTTTAGTTGGCAATGGAATGGGACCGTGTAATTTAGTTTTTGTTTTCTCAGCTATATCGACAATACTTTTGGTTATCTCATTAATATCATCTATATTATTGCTTGCTAAACTTATCCTTGTCTTTGGCATAGTCTTTTAGAAAGTTGATGGTTTATAAAGTTTATTAAAATAAAAAAGAAAAAATTAAGCCATTACTTTTTTTACGTAATCAATGCACATACCAGCTGCAACTGTACTTCCTGCATCTCTTATGGCGAATCTTGCCATGTGTGGAATATCAGCTTGTTTTTCAATAACTAATGGTTTTGCAGGTTTTACCTTTACAATAGCTGCATCTCCGTTCTTTAGCATGTCTGGCTTTTCCTGCAATGTTTGTCCAGTAGCAGGATCTAATTTTCTAACTAACTCAGTTATCTGACATGCAACTTGTGCTGTGTGAATATGGAATACTGGCGTATAACCAACAGTCATAACAGTTGGATGATTCAAAACAACAATTTGTGCAGTGAATTCAGTAACAACAGTTGGAGGAGCATCGACATGTCCTAAAACATCTCCTCTTGCAATATCTTTCTTTTGAACCCCTCTTATACTAAATCCAATATTATCCCCAGGCTCTGCTTGCTGTATTTGTTCATGATGCATTTCTATACTTTTAATTTCTCCAACAACACCTTTACCTTCTCTTGCTGGTGTAACTATAACTTTATCATTAACTTTCATTATTCCTGTTTCAACTCTACCGACCGGAACTGTTCCAATACCTGTAATATTATAAACATCCTGTAATGGAAGTCTTAATGGTAAGTTTGTTGGTTTTTCAGGTTCTTTGAATAAATCTAATAATTCAATTAAACTTGGACCGTTATACCATGGAATCAATGCACTTTTCTTAATAATATTTTCTCCCTTTAATGAACTTATTGGGATGAAATGTGTTTGATCTGGCTTGTATCCAACCATTTTCAAAACTTGAGAAACCTGAGCTTTAACTTCCTCGAATTTCTTCTGATCATAATTAACCATATCCATTTTATTTACTGCAACTGCTAATTGTCCTACTCCTAAAGTTTTACACAACCAAATATGTTCTTTAGTCTGTGCCATAACTCCGTCAGAAGCTGCAACAACTAAGACACCACAGTCTGCTTGTGAAGCTCCGGTAATCATGTTTTTAATAAAGTCTTTGTGTCCAGGAGCATCTATAATTGTAAAATCGTATTTTGGTGTTGAGAATTTCTTATGTGCCAAGTCTATTGTAACTCCTCTTTCTCTTTCTTCTTTTAATTGATCCATTACAAATGCGAATTCAAAACCAGCTTTTCCTAATTCCTGAGCCTTTTCCCTTAATTTTCTTAAAGTTTGCTCATCAATAATTCCAGAATCATATAATAGTCTACCAACCGTAGTACTCTTACCGTGGTCTACGTGACCAACAAATATTAAGTTTAAGTGTGGTTTTGCTCTTGCCATTTTGTATTTTATCTCCTTTTAATTTGTGATTATAATATTTTTAACCCC
>CAZSJV010000015.1:0-13836 GCA_964607255.1 Candidatus Woesearchaeota archaeon
TAAAAAGAATAAAAAAGAATTAGACTATTAATTTATATTGCAAAATTAATATTTTTTGTGTTTTTGATAACAATCCCTGCAATAAACAGGTTTGCCTTCTATTGGCTTGAAAGGAACTTCACATTCTTGACCACAATCAGCACAAGTTGCCTTATGCATTTCCCTTGGTCCGAAATTGTTAAAATTTCTTCTTCCGCTTCCGCCTTGGAATCCCATTTTCTTATTTTCTCCTTATATATTAGTTATACTAAGATTTTAACCCCGTATACTAAATACTACTAAAAATTAATGGTTTATAAAAGTATGTTTTTAATTATGAATGAAAAGATTTATATACTATAACAAACTATAGACCTCTATGGCAACAACAATACAGATAAGTGAAAGATTGCAAAACGAACTATCTCAAAAGAGGATTTTCGATAGAGAGCCTTATGAAGAAGTGATTTGGGATTTAATAGAAGACAGTAAAGAGTTAAATAAACAAACTAAAGAAGAGATAGAAAGATCACGTGCAGAAATAAGAGCGGGTAAATTTTATAAACTTTCAGAAATAAAAAAAGAAGTTGGGTTAGATGTATGAAATCATCTTCTCACAAACTGCTCGCAATCAATTCAAAAAGCTAGAAAGAATTGTTCAGGAGAGGATAATAAAAACTTTAGAGAGGATAAGAGTAAGACCAGAAGATTATGTCAGGAGATTAGTAAATGATCCGGGATACAGACTGAGAATTGGAGATTATCGAGTTATATTGGATATAGACAAGAGTAAACTTTTAATATTAGTAATAAAAGTAGGACATAGGAAAAATATTTATGATTAGGTGATTTAAATGAAATCTTATGATATTATAATTATAGGAGCGGGAGTTACTGGAATGGCTTCTGCGATGTATTCTGGTCGATTGGGATTAAAGACTTTGGTTATAGGGACAAATTCTGCAAACGAGCTTCCAATAGGCGGGGTAATTACCTTAACAGAGGTTGTTGAGAATTATCCTGGTTTTATCAGATTAACAGGACCCGAATTAGCTGAAAATATAAGAAAGCATGCCCTTGATTACAGGCCATTAGTTGAAATAAAAGAAGATTTAGTTTTAGATGTAAAAAAACATGGAGATTGCTTTAATGTTGTAACAAAATCTGGTAAATCATATGTTTCTAAAACAATACTGCTTGCAACAGGAACCAAATGGAGAAAATTGCCAATGAAGGGGGCTAGAGAATATGAAAGCAAAGGTGTTCATTATTGTGCTTTATGTGACGCTGCATTATTTAGAAATAAAATAGTTGCAGTTGTTGGTGGTTCTGATAGTGCAGCAAAAGAAGCTTTATTGTTAGCACAGCATGCAAAAAAAGTTTATATTATTTACAGGGGAGAGCAAATAAGACCCGAGCCAATTAATGGGGAGAGAATTAAAAGAAATAAAAAGATTACAGTAATCACAAAAATGAATGTTATAGAAATTAAAGGAGATAAATTTGTTAATCAAGTTGTTTTGGATAATAAGTATAAAGGAAGCAGTACAATAAAGCTAGATGGTGTTTTCGGTGCAATCGGAAGTGATCCTTTAAATGAATTAGCAAAAAAATTAAAAGTAAAAATCAATAATAAAGATGAAATTGTAATTGATCATCATAATTCTAAAACAAATATTCCGGGAGTATTTGCAGCCGGTGATGTCGTTGATACGGAATTCAAACAGGCAATTACTGGGGTTGCGGAAGGAGTAACAGCTACATATCATGCTTACAAATATATCAATGAAAACGCCTTAGTCTGTACAACTTCTGATGAGCATGTCAAAAAGTCTAAGAAAAAATAAAGTTAATTATAATAACAAATAAGACTCCCAAGATTAAGTAGAAAGCGTTCATTTTATTATAATGCTCGTGTGTTTCTGGGACTAAATCGCTTGCACCAATATAAATAAAACTTCCTGCCGCTAATGCCAATAAAACTCCTAAAAAACCCTTACTTATATCCTGAATAAAATAATACGTTAATAATGCACCGATAGGGGTAGCAATTGCAACTAAAAATGAATAGATAAATGCTTTAATTTTTTTAACATTAGCGTGCATCAATACAGCCATTGCAGTTAATCCCTCAGGTAATTCATGTGCTATTACAGCTAACGTAGCAATCAATCCTATTTGCCGGGATATTTCAAAACCCGCTCCAATCACAATGCCATCGATAAGTGAGTGAAATCCCAAGCCAATAACAGTTGTTTTGCCTGCTGCATGTTTTTTTTCACTTGGCTCATGAAATGGGTGAAGCATAACAAAGTGCTCTATCAAATAAAACAATAAAAAACCAACCAAGACGATTATTAAAGAACTTGAATATAATTCTAAACTTTCGGGAATTAAATGTATTAAAGCAAAAGTTACCAGAACCCCTGCTGCAAAACTCACTAAATAAATCGAATATTTTTTATTAAATTCTTTTGCATACATTACAATTAAGATTCCTAAAATTGTAGCTATTCCTGCAATGCTTGAATAAAATACTGTATTAAATAATTGTGTTGCCATTATTCTCTTACCCTTGCCTTTGCTATCTCCAATGCTGCATCTCTTGGTTTAATTCTTGACTTAAATGCATTTTTTAAAACTAAATCTGTATTTTTTTTGATTTTTTCTTCAACTAATCTAAACATTTCCTTTTTTGTTCCATTGGTATATTCTACATAGCTTGAAATTACACCGCCGGCATTAGCTACAAAATCTGGAATAACAAGAATTCCTTTTTTATGCAACGCCTCTTCTACCCCCATGCTCATTGGAATATTACTTCCTTCAACAATTAATTTAGCTTTTACCTTATTTACATCATTAATTTTTATAACATCCGGGATAGCTGCTGTAATTAAAATGTCTGCATCCATCTTAATTATTTCCTTGCTTTCTTTTTTAATTCCGGAGTAATTTATTACACTTCCTGTTTTTCTCTTAATATTAACCAAGTTTTCATAATCAATCCCTTCTTTTCTGAATAAGCATCCTTTTGAATCACTTACGGCAATAAATTTCAATCCGTATTCACTTAAAAATTTAGCAGCAAACATTCCGACATTACCAAAACCTTCGATGGCAAACGTTAATTTTTTAGGATTTTTTTTTAAATATTTTAATGCAACTAGTGTAGAATGATAAACGCCAAATCCGGTGCTTCCAAGTTCATGGGGAATCCCGCCAAGTTTTTCAGGTTTTCCAGTGCATGCTTTTCTGCTTCCAATTGCCTTGCTAAAAACTTCCATTTCATGCTCTCCTGTGTTAATGTCAGGAGCTGCAACATATTCACTTGGACAAAATTCTTTAATCGCCTTAGCATATTCTCTAATAATTTCGTCTTTTTTTTCCTTGCTAATCATTCTGTCATCTGCGACTATTCCTGCCTTAGCTCCCCCAAAAGGAATATCGGCAATTGCAGTTTTCCATGTCATTACCCGAGCTAAAGCTGCAACTTCCCCAATTGTTACGCTCGGAGTCATTCTAATTCCGCCCTTTCCAATCCCTCTTTTTCTGTTATCAATTACTAAGAAACCACGCATTCCACTTTTCGGATTATAAATTTCAAGTGCTTTTTCAGGACCAAATTCATCTTTTTTTATTTTAGAATTTAATTTATTAATAATTATTTTTATCACCCAATACTTTTGAATTTATCCAATATTTAAAGTTATTTCTTTGAATAATAATCAGTTAAGGCTTTTATTGATCTAACCGCTTCCTCAGGATAAGTAAAAGTTACAACATTATTTTCCTCTAAAGATTTGCGTAAATTATCTGTAAATTCTCCGCCAGTTGAAACAACTAAAATTGGCTTTTTCTTTAGATTATTAAATTCTGTAATAATATCTAAAATGCTGGAATCAATTAAAGGATTTTGATAGAGTATATTTAATAAGATTACATCAACATTATTATCATTCAAGCAATTTTCTATGGCAATTTTATAATCATTTGAT
Organism: Candidatus Woesearchaeota archaeon; assembly: GCA_964607255.1. Taxonomy (GTDB): domain Archaea; phylum Nanobdellota; class Nanobdellia; order SCGC-AAA011-G17; family GW2011-AR20; genus GW2011-AR20. The sequence goes on from CAZSJV010000015.1 coordinate 3,978, forward strand.
GTTGCATTTGAACTTAAATCTATTAAATTATTTAACGTAACAAGATTATGAAGCTGTTTTTTTAATGAAGCAATATTTTTCTTATCCAATTCAGCGACTTTCAGATTATTTTTAATAATCGCATCTATGCTTAAAATTCCATAACCTCCCCCATTCGTTATTATTTGTATTCTTTCCCCTTTATTTGGAATTGTCTTTTCTAATGCCCTCGCTATGTTAAACATCTCCTGCAATGAATCGGCTTGAATCATATTACATTGTTTGAAAGCGGCTGAATAAACTTCGTAACTTCCTGCTAAAGAAGCCGTATGAGAATAGACTATTTTACTTGTTTCCTGTGTTATTCCTCCCTTTAATACAACAATTGGTTTATTTCTACCAACTTTTTTGGCTACCTTAATAAATTTCTGTCCGTCCCTTAAACCCTGTAAATATAAACAAATAACTTTTGTTTCTTTATCTTCCCCTAAATACTCTAAGATATCGCTTTCATCTACGTTAGTTGCATTTCCATAACTAATAAATTTACTAATACCATAATTTTGTGTTGTTATTAAATCTAAAATAGCTGTTCCTATTGCTCCTGACTGAGAAACAAATGCTATTCCTCCTTGTTTGGGTCTCTTCAATCTATATCTCGGTAAAAATAAAGTATCCAGCCTTGAATAAGCATCATAAACGCCAAGGGCATTTACTCCAATGCAATTTATTTTAAATTTCTCTAATAAAGATTTAACTTCATTTTCTAATTTTTCATTACCACTTTCACTAAAGCCAGAACTAATAATTACCACATTTTGGATTTTTTTCTTCCCACAATTCTTTAAAATACTTGGAACTAATTTATTTGGAACTGCAATCACAGCTAATTCTATTTCTTCATTTATATCATTTAAAGATTTATAGACTTTTTTGTTTAAAATTTGATATGCATTTGGATTTACTAGAAATAAATTTCCTTGAAAATTTCCTTCAACCAAGTTACGAAATATATTATAACCAATTTTATTAGGATCTTTAGAAACCCCAACAATTGCTATGTTTTTTGCTTTGAAAAATTTATTTAGGTCCACTGTTATGCACTCTCTTTTTAATATCTGAAACAAGGGATATATTTAAATATTTGTGATTCTTATTCATTTATATAAAAAAAGAGGATGGTTAAGTCTACTTTATGAAAATTTATAATGAAGTGAGGGCAGAAGAGTTTCTAAGCAGATATTTTAAAATTGATACTGAAAAATTAACAAGAAATATTAATGAGTGCATAGAATTCGTTAAAAAATATAAATATCCTGTGGTTCTAAAGATAATTTCAGACCAGGCATTGCATAAAAGCAAGATAAATGGAGTAAGAATTATAAACAATGAACAGGAACTTAAAAGTAATTATGAAGATTTATTAAAAATATCCAAAAAATTAAAGCTGAAGCTGGATGGAATATTAATTCAGGCTTTTATTACAGGAAAAGAAATCATAATTGGCGGAAAAAGAGATAATACTTTTGGACCGATTATTTTGTTTGGAAGCGGGGGAGTTTTTACAGAGGTGTTAAAAGATTTTAGCATAAGAATTTGTCCGGCTGATGAAAAAGATGTTAATGAAATGGTAAAAGAATCTAAACTTTATGCAACATTAAATGAAAAGGATTTAAAAAAAATTACAAGTGCGTTGTTAAAGGTAAATGAGATAATGCTAAAACATTCTGAAATTGTTGAACTTGACATAAATCCTTTTATTTTAAATGAAAAAGATTTTGTCGTCGTGGATGCTAGGATGATAGTAAACTAATTTTTAGAAAAATAAATACATTTAAATAAGAGTTTGCATTTATATTTTAATAAAAAATCGGAGGTATTCTCATGGCACGTAGAAGAAGCGCTTCTAGCTCAACTAGAGGTTCATCAAGAAAAAGAAGATAAATTATTTTATTTTTTCTTTTTTTTCTTTTTTTAATAATTCATCGTTCTTTCTTTTCCACCTTTTTTATACACCCTAAATAATCGTTTCGCTTTTTTATCGCGTTTAGTTTTTCTATGACCATAATTCGGTTCATCATAACCCATTTTATCCTCCTAAAAACTAATCAATGTCTTTTTAATGTTTTTAACTTTTGAAACTGATTTATTGAATATTTCTAAAGTTTCATTCAATTCTTTTTCTTTATGAGAATAACTTACGTACATCGCCTCATCAGGATCTTCATCTAGCATTATCCCGTTTCTTAATAATTCACCTTGTAATAAAGCAAAGAAATTAATATCACATTTCTTTTCTTCCCTGCAATTTACAATTTTATCTTTACCTGTAAATAAACTCTGGAACATTGTAGGAAATCCCTGAACAATTGCATCAACATTATTATCCTCATAAATCTCATTAATTCCTTTCATTAATTTTCTTCCATAATGATTTAAATGATCAAAAACTTCCTTTCTTTGCAATTCATCTACTGTAGCATTTCCGGCCGCCATTGATATGGGATTACCAGAATAAGTTCCTCCGTGCATTACATGATTCATTCCCGGTCCAACTAATTCCATATATTCTTTTTTCCCGGCAATTAAAGATATTGGATAACCATTACCGAGGGCTTTCGCAAATGTAGCTAAATCCGGCTTAACATTATAAATTTCCTGAGCTCCCCCCAGCGCTAATCTAAATCCTGTTTTAACTTCATCAAATATTAAAGCAATATTATATCTATTGCAGAGCTCACGTAAATGATTTAAAAATCCGGGTTCAGGGGGGATTACAGCCATATTTCCGGTTACGGGTTCGCAGATAATGCATGCAATTTCTTTATGGTGTTTTTTAATTGTTTTTTCCACACCATCAAAATCATTCCATTCTTCCGTAAATACTAATTTGTTAATATCTTTTGGGATTCCTAGTGATGCTGGAATCGGTTTTTTTCCAGAGTGCTCTTTAACGTGCTTTGCTAATGAAAATAAAACATAATCATGATGACCGTGGTAATGGCCCTCAAATTTTATTATTTTTTCTTTCTTTGTATAAGCTCTGGCTATTCTTATTGCAGTCATTGTTGCTTCTGTTCCCGAATTAGCATATCTCATCATTTCAGCACATTTAACAATTTTATTTATTTTTTTAGCTAATTTTAATTCTAATTCATTGTCTGTGGCGTAGACTGCACCATTTCTTTGCACTTTATTTACTGCATCTACAACTTTTTTATAGCCATGACCGAGAATTATAGGGCCAAATCCTAATCTATAATCAATGTATTTATTATCATCAACGTCCCACATATAAGGGCCGTGAGCTTTTTTAATAAATATTGCACAAGGAACATCTGTCGGACAAATACTCCTCCACAATCTCGCATTAGAAGTTGTTCCCGCAGGCAAATATTTTAAAGCTTCATTAAATAACTCATTTGATTTCTTAAATTTGTTCATTATATCACCTTTTTATTATTCAGGAATACATAAATATTTCTCTTTTTAAGTTCTTTGAAAAACTCTATTTCTGGAACAATAAATTCCGGAGCATGTACGCCTTTAAATTTAATCTTTCCATTTATGATAAATTGGGAGATAATTGAAGGAGGAATCCCCGTATTATAACTTCCTGCAGGAATATTATATTTTTTATTTGTCTTAGCAAAGCAATCTAATATTAATTTTTTATTTCCTATTAATTCCACTCTTAAATATTCTAAATCATCTATCTTAGTTCCTGGTTTTATTATCCATTGATCCATTACTTTAGCTGTAAAATCTCTTGGTTTTATCTTAATATTATTAATTTCAATTTCTTTTTCTGAAGCAAGCCCCATTTCAATTAAAAATTTTATTTGTTTATTAAAATCTTCTGGGAAAGTTACTCGAAATGAACATTCTTTTAATTTAAATGATTTAGGAAATGTTGCTAATTCTGAGTGCAAAGTATAAAACCCCTTAATTTTTCCTACTGGTCTTGGAAATTCTAATATTTTTTCTCCATCTCCGGGTTTAGCAAAAATTAATCTTCCTTTTGTAAATAAAGCTGGTTTTAACATATATTCATCAAATATCGTGTATATTGAATACGGCAAGACAAATGGTTGACGATAATTTGTTGCATCATAATCCCCAAAACTAATATCTATTTCTTTAACATATTTTAATTTTTTATAACCATAAGAAGCCATTATATTTGTTATTCCAGGCGTGCTTCCACATCCTAGAATTGCAATTTTATCTATTTTTTTAAATTTATTATGAAGCTTTAACTGTTTTTTAGTAATATGAAATAATCCACCTAAATCAATATAATTTGTTTTTGCAATTAAGCAGGCTTTCATAACATCTAAATTAAAATAATACTGAACGCAATTTATGCAGACATCGCAATTTTTTAATAATTTGGCAGTTTGATTAACATTTGTAACATCAACTTTTGCATATTTTATTCTTTTATTATGAAATGAATTTGCATATTTTCTTGCTTTTTCCAAATCTCTTCCCGCAACAATAATCTCGCAATCTTTGTATGAATCATATAAATCTCTAACGCAAATAGAACCCATACCACCATAACCGCCTAAAACAACAAATTTCTTCATTTAATCACCACACTCTTAATGTTGCAAAATTCTAATAGTCCATATCTTGATAATTCTCTTCCAATACCTGAGTTTTTAATACCTCCAAATGGCAACCGAGGATCTGAACGGACAACTTGATTTACAGAAACAAAACCAGTCTGTATTTTACCAGCATAATATTCTGCCTTCTTTAAATCCTTAGTCCACAAACTTGCTCCTAATCCATATTCTGAATTATTAGCTTCGTTTATTGCCTCATTATCGTTGTTTGCAGTTAAAACCGGCATTACAGGTCCAAAAACTTCTTCTTTAATAACTTGCATATTATTTTTTACAGTTAAAACAGTTGGCTCGTAAAAATAACCTCTTCTCTTAATCCTTCTTCCACCAACTAAAATCTTCGCTCCCTTTTTCACGGAATTATTAACCTGTTTTTCTAGATTATTTAATTGTTCCTTACGGACTAAAGGACCAATTTGAGTTTCAATATCTAAAGGATTTCCAACTTTTAATTTCTTAACTAAATTTACAACCTTATTGCTAAATTCATTTACTTTATCTTTATGTACAATAAATCTTTTGGCGGCAATGCAACTTTGCCCTGTGTTTACAAATCTTCCCACAATAGCACTTTCGCAGGCTAAATTTAATTCAGCATCTTTTAAAACAATAAAGGGATCACTTCCACCTAATTCAAGAACAAATTTTTTTATACTTTTTCCAGCTAAACCTCCAATTCTTCTTCCAATGTTTGTGCTTCCTGTAAATGAAACTCCATTAATATTACTTTGAATTAACTTTTCAGCCACGTCAGTTGTACAGATTATATTTTGAAATACATTTTTAGGGAAAATATCATTAAACAAATCATTTATTTTCTCAGAGCATCCTAATGTAACAGTTGAGTGCCTTAATATTATTGTATTCCCAACAGTCAAAGCTGGAATTGCAAATCTAAAAACCTGCCAAAATGGAAAATTCCACGGCATTACACACGCAATAGTCCCAAGAGGTTGAAATTTTATATAACTTTTTTTATATTCTGTTTTAACAATTTCATCCTCTAAAAATTTTTCCCCGTTTTCAGCATAATAATCGCATACCAAAGAACATTTTTCAATTTCAGCAATACTTTCTTTGATTGGCTTGCCCATTTCAATCGTAATCAATTCCGCATATTTTCTTTTATTTTTTAATAATAATCTAGAAATTTTTTTCAGATAATTACATCTTTCTTTAACATTTAATTCAGAATAATAAGAAAATGCTTTTTTTGAATTATTGATATACTTTGGAATATCTTGAACTTTTGCTGAATCATAGTTTTTTATTATTTCCTCTGTAGCAGGATTTATTGTTGTTAATTTCATTTTACCTTATAATGCAATTGTATTATTCCCTCTTTTAATTTTTTCATTTCTAGAAATTTTAATTTATTTTCAAAGTTTGATTCTGCAAATACCCTTATGCCCTTACCAACAATAACGGGGTCTAGATTAAAAAATGCCTCATTAACCAAATTTTGCTCAATAAACTTGCTATTTGTATTCCCCCCTCCCGCTAAAAGAACTTGTTTAAATCCTAATCTTCTAGTTTTATTTATCGCTTCTTTGGGAGATTTTACAAAATAAAAATTCTTAAAATCTTTAGACGGTTTTTTTGAAACTATAATTATTTTAACTTTTTTTATTTTATTTAAATTATAATCTTTGGATGTTGTAATAATTTTATACGTTTTTCTTCCTATAATAAAACATTTTACTTTATTAGCAATTTTACAAAAAGTTTTCCAATCATAATCAGAAATAAAATCTTCTCTATAATTTTCTCTCGCAATCATCCCATTTACACTCATCGCCATATAGAGAATAACTTTCATTGTTTACCATAAATAGTATAATGCCAGGGTTTTCTTGCTTTTCCAGATAAATCTACATATACATGCTTAACATTACTGTATTCTTCTAATGCATAAACGCTTAAATCTCTGCCATGCCCGCTCTGTTTTACTCCGCCATGAGGCATTTCGCTTACCAAAGGCAGATGATCATTAATCCAGACTTCTCCGAAATTTAATTTATTTGCAACTATGAAGGCTTTTTTAACATCTTTAGTCCATACGCTTGAAGCTAATCCATAATCAACATCATTTGCTTTTTGAATAACCTCTTGCATTGTATTAAATTTAAGAACGTTTAAAATCGGACCAAAAATTTCCTGCTGGCATAAATTAGAATTCTGTTTCACGTTAGTTATTATGTGTATTGGCATGAAATAACCTTTTCCTTTTGGCTTATTTCCTTTGTAATATATTTTTGCACCTTCTTTCTTTCCCCTAATAATAAAGTTGTTTACTCTATCAAAATGAGCCTTAGAATTTAACGGTCCCAAGTCTGTATTTTCATTCAAAGGATTTCCCAATCTTACTTTTTTTGCTTTATGCTTTAATAATTCAACAAATTTATTATGAATTTTGCTTTGGACATAAATCCTTGCTGCCGCAGTACAATCCTGGCCTGAATTAACTATACTTGCAACAACCGCCCCTTCAGCTGCAGCATCTAAATCAGCATCTTCAAAAACAATAAATGGGGCTTTTCCTCCCAACTCAAGGTGAACTTTCTTTAAATTACTTGAGGCTAATCTTTGAATTTCCTTACCTGTTTCTGTATTTCCAGTTAAAGATATCATATCAACCTTTTCATGTGCAGCAAGAGCAGAACCAACAATATTTCCCGAGCCAGTTATAACATTTAAAACTCCGTTAGGAATCCCTGCTTTTTTTGCAAATACTGCTAATTCTAAGGTTGTTAATGGTGTAGATGAAGCTGGTTTCAAAACAACTGTATTCCCCATTGTTAGAGCGGGACCAATTTTCCAGATAGCCACCATAAATGGATAATTCCAGGGGGTAATAGAGGCAACAACTCCAACAGGTTCACGTTTAATCATACTTGTTCCCAAAGGTTTATGATTTTTCTTTTCATGATAATCGATATATTCTTGCGGGGTAACATCCTTCATTGAACGAGCAGCCCCTGCAAAGAATTTCAAGTTATCAATAGAAAATGGAATATCTGAATCACGGGCCATCTTAATTGTTTTTCCCTGATTCATTGACTCTAGTTTTGCTAATTTCAATAAATTTTTTTCAATCAATTCAGCTAATTTAAATAAATAAGAGGATCTTTCTCCCGCACTCATATCGCTCCATATTCCAGAATCAAAGGCTTTCCTTGCAGAATTAACAGCTAAATCAACATCCTTTCTATTAGAATCTGGAACCTTGGCAATAACTCTTTCAGTATAAGGATTTAAAACATTAATGTATTTTTTAGAATCGGGCTTAACAAACTTGCCCTCAATAAAATTACCATAAACTTTCAAGTTATCACCTCTTAAATCTAATGAGAAAAGATATATATAAATCTTATTAATTAAATTTTAGTAATTTTTTAAATATAGAAACATCATAACCAACCACTATTGTTCCATCAATATCTATTACAGGAACACCCATTTGACCACTTTTCTTAATCATTTCTTGAGCTGCCTTATGATCCTTATCCACATAAATGCTTTTAAATTTAATGCCTTTCTCTTTAAAAAGCTCTTCGGTTTTATGGCACCAAGGACACGAAACTGAGCGATAAAGCAAAACTTTGTGTTCTTTTGTCATTTTATAATTTTCCTCCTTTAACATCTAATATTTGTTTTTGATTATTTTTGAATAACCAACCATAAACTATTCCTGGATTTAGATTAAGTTCTTTTGCAACTTTTCTAAAACCCATTTTTTTATGAAGTTTTTTTGCCTTATTAAACATTTCTAATGGGTAATAATCATATGAATTAATTACTTTTATCAATTTATTTTGTTTTCTTTTTATAGAAAATCCTATATTTTTATAATATTTAAACATATCTTTTAAGTTATAAATTTGCATTTGATATTGCCATTTTTTACTTCCAAAACCAGATTTTATTCTTCTACTAATAGAATATTTTATTTTCATCTTTTTAAATACCCATTTAACTAATCTTAGCAACATTAAATTATTATTAGAGAAGTGCACCCATCTTTTAGCATACTTTCTATTATCTAAATTACCTCCCGTAACGCCACCGTCAGAATCGAATAAACCTTTCATAAACTCGAATTGAAATTCTTTTTTCCAATTTAATATTTTATTTAAATTAAACTTATCGATTATTCTTGCAGCGTCTACTGAATAAAGGTTAACCTCATTTTCCCCTTCTTTATTCAACCAATATCTAGCTTTTAATCCAGACCACTTTTCTAGTTGATTTTTAAAATTTAATGCAAAATCTTTATCTGTAACGCCCAAAGTTATAGTGCCGGAAGAACCATGATTATCTTCTATTATATGTGAATGTCCATCACCATAAACCACACCTAGAATGTAAGCAAATTCTTTAGAAACTTTATAAGCTGATTTTTTAATCGGATTATATTTAAGTTTATATATCTCTAAACCTGCTACTTTTTTAGCTTTATCCAAACCTCCAAAATGATTATATATAATCCAGTAGAAAGAATGTGAAACTTCTCGTCTATGTGGAGAATGTCCTAATTCCTTAGCAAGTTTCTTAAGTTCTTTTACAATTTTATTTTTATTCCATTTTTGCATAGTTTATCATTATTATTAATATAAATTTATTTATAAATAAAACCAGTACGGTTGTCTTTTGGACCTTTGGGAACTAATATATATTTTAAAGAATATAAAAGGTTAATAAAACAAATAAGCACTATTAAAAAATATCAACAAAGTAATTAAAGCTGAGATTAAGCAATAAAAGCAATAATCCTTAATAATATATTTTTGTATTAAAACCAAAGATATAGAAAATAATAAGCTTAAACCAGTGGATATCAAAACTATTGTTTTTAAAATGTTTAAATCTGGATTAAAAATTAAAATTATCATGCTCATTAGTAAAAATATAAAAAATAATAATCCCAAAACTTCATTTCTGATGAAAAATATCTTGCTCCATTTGCTTTCTGTAACCTTACTACAATCGTGGTTTAGAGGGCATACCAAAGGTTTTTTCTGATAATGTTTGTAAACTAAGTAGCTTGAATTAACCATTCCACCAATGGATAAGGCAAGAAATGTTGTTGTGAACGTAGGATTAATCATCTTTCTTTGCTTAAGAAGATTAATGCAACCGCAGAGAATAAAATTGCTATATCCCTGAATAAAATGTCTAATTGAGAAATATTTGTTACTATAATTAAAGATAATGTAATTGCGGATAAAATAGCTGCATAATAAATC
>CAZSJV010000016.1:0-13722 GCA_964607255.1 Candidatus Woesearchaeota archaeon
TTACTTAATAATTTAATTAAAGCAATTTCTTCTTTTTTATTAAGCAAATTAAAATTAAATTTATTATCCATCTTAACTTTATTTAATATTGAATTAGCTCTTGCATAAGAATATTGTATGTAAGGAGAACTTTCACCCTCAAATGTCAAAGCTTGATCCCAGTCAAATATTACGTTTTTTTCAGGACTATTTTTTAATATACTATACTTTAAAGCACCATAACCAATTACCTTAGCTAACTTGCTATCCTTATTTTTCCTTTTGTCTAACTCATTTTGAGCTTTCTTTACAGCTTCATTCATAAACTCAGATAATAAAACAACATTTCCTTTTCTTGTAGACATTTTTCCTTCCTGCAATAAAACAAATGAATAATGAACAATTTCAGGAGCTTTATAATTCAACAATTTCAAAGCAGCCCTTAATTGTGTAAAATATAATTTTTGATCCTCACCAAGAACAACAATATTTCTGTCTTTTGCTTTTTTAATCTTGTAAATTGTATATGCAAGATCTCGCAATCCATACAAAGAAGTTTTATCAGCTCTTGTCAAAACAAAATAACTTTGATCTTCTGGCAATAATTCTTTTAAATCAAGAACATTCCTAGATTCATCATCAACAAATAATTTTCCTGTTTTTTTAAGTTCATTTAATAAATTCTCGCAATCCTTATTAAATAAATATTTGCTTTCATAATCAAAAGCATCGTATTTTATTCCAAGTTCTTTAAATAATTCAGATTGTCCTTTTATGCAGATTTTAACAATGTCATTAAACTGCTTTCTTATTTTCCTATTTCCCTTTTCAAGTTTGTTAAGTAATTCAAATACTTTTTTCTCTAATTCCGGATTATCTTCAATTTTTTTATTGATATTTATATAAAGTTTAATTAATTCATGAAATTTTGGTTTTTTTCCATTCGCAGCCAAGACAAGCATTGCAATCTGTTTTCCAATGTCATTAACATAATAATGAACCTCTGTCTTATAACTGTTAAACTTTAATAATCTAACAATACTATCTCCAATAAATGCATTTCTCGCCCTTCCAACATGAGGCTCTGCATTTGGATTAATAGAAGTGTGTTCAATTAATGCTTTTTTTCCTTTAACATTCATGCCCCCATATTTTTCTTTTAATTTTAATACATCCTTAATTGTAATTTCATTTAATTTACCCTGATTAACAAAGAAATTAAGATAGGATCCCTTGCTTTCAACTTTAGAAACATATTCATCTTTAAAGAAATACTTGCTTAAATTATGGGCAACATCAACCGGGTTTTTATGTTCTTTTTGTGCTATAATAAAACAAGGAAAAGAGTAATCACCAAAATTAGGATTAGGGGGGACTTCGAGTAAAGTAGAAATCTCATTTTCATTTAATTGAGTAGATTTCTTGAGTAACTTTACAATATGCTCCTTAAAAACATCCATACTATTATAAGAAAAAGGCATTATATAAATTTATTGTTAAAATATCTCGTACAAAGTTAAAACCAATAAAATTACCCAGAATATAATATAAAACCATTGCCAGGAACCTATTTTTTTATTATATAATTTTGAAAGAAATTGAGTTATATCTCCTGAATATTGCAAGAATCCCAAGGCCATTAAAGAACTAGTTAAAGCCATGACCGCTATTAATTGTGTAAGCGTTAATTCTTTTAAAACGTAATAAAACATTATCAAGGCTAGGGCGACAAATACCAAAGTACTTACCTGAGAATTTTTATATATTGGCTTTGCTACGCTGTTATACCACACTTTTTTATTGAATGTAATGACTATAATCTTTATTAAAGCAATTACGATAAAAATGGTTGCTATGGTTTCTAAAGCGCTTAAAGGCATAAAAACAATATAACTTTAATATATTTAAATCTTATTAAAATAAATAACCATCCTAAAGTAAATAATGAAAAAAGCAATTTTTTTATAAGGCAAAATCTGAATTTTATTATGGTATTTTATGATTTTGTTATATTTATATTAAGTCTTCTCGCTATCGTAATTGGTGCTGAATTTCTTGTAAGCAGTGCAAGCAAAATTGCAAAACATCTTAATACAAATGATTTCATAATTGGGTTAACTTTAGTAGCAATCGGTACTTCACTACCAGAATTATCTATCGCAGTTTCAGCTTCTCTAAAAGGCGAGGGCATAATAACCATAGGGAATTTGATGGGAGCAAGCATAGCTAATTTAGGATTAACTCTAGGGATAATTTCTGTTATTTATACTATAGGATTAAAAAGCAATCTTCTTAAGAGAGATACAATAATTCTCCTTATTGCAACATTATTGTTCTTTTTCTCATCCTTAGACAAGGTAATTACAAAAACAGAAGGAATTGTTTTATTGATATTTTTTGCTTACTACTTAATTGATCTAGCAAGGAGCAATAAACTACAGGAGAAGTTTATTTTTCATATTCATAAGCCAGAAGAAGAGATAAACCTGCCAAAACAATTTTTATTTGTATCAATCGGGTTAGGATTATTATATATAGGAGCAAGATATCTGATTCCATCTACAGTTAACATAGCCAATTTTATAGGAATTCCAGAAGAAATAATTGCCTTAACTGTAATTTCTATAGGAACCACATTGCCTGAACTAACTGTAACTATTGTAGCAGCTAAAAAGGGGCTAACTAATTTATTGCTTGGAAATCTAGTCGGCAGTAATATAACAAATCTTGCATTAATAATAGGAATAGCATCTATAATTAACCCGGTAAATATTTCAAATTTATTATTGTATTATATAATGCCTTATTTATTAATAATAACCTTAATATTTTTTATATTTTCAAAGAGCGACAGGATTTCAAGAATATTCCAGGGATTAATATTATTAATGCTTTATATGGCTTATATTGTCACTTTAATTATAACAAGATTTAATTAACATCCCTATGAGTTTCGTACATAAAAGCTGCGTCGTCATCATATTTCTTTAATGTCTTAATCATCTGTCTAAAGATATCGTCAGAACTAACTTTTCTTTTGTTTTTTATCCATAATTTAATATCTCTGGTTACTTTCTCGCATAACTTTTCAGCCTTCATTTTAACCATATGGCAATTTAGGCATGCAAGATAACAAGATGCATACACTTTCCTCTCATCAAATTTCTGCAAATGACCCTTTCTTTTTATAACGTGAATCATTTTAGCATACTTTACATATTTTGGCTTTTTTAGATTTTATTACTTTCTTCTTTTTTGGCTTTTTCTTCATTTTTCACCCCTTAGCTTAACGTAAAGGTTATTTTATTATAGGCTATTAGTATTAATAATATACCTAAAACAACTAATACCAATCCAATTGCAAGTCTCATCCATTTTCTATAATCTTGCTTCCATCTTTTTATTTTTTGAACCTTAGTTCCAAAGTAAACTAAAAGTAATATTATAATTAAAGGCAAGACAAATATAAAATTATAGACTAATAAATAATATAATGCTTTTAATGGTATAACATTAGACTGTGCAATCCATGTTGTTATAGCTAGATATGGTCCTCCTGTGCAAGGCAATTCAACAGCTGCAACAAATGCCCCAAGTACAATTGCTCCCCATGTGGTTAAATTTTTAGCGTGTTCTTCAATATACTTTACATATCTTGCGGGTATCATCAAACTTATTCCTTGACCATACCAGAAAAAATCTTTAATTTCGATTAATCCTAAAACAATTACTAATCCACCGACAAATATACTTAATGGCTGTGCGATATTTAATTTTTGTATAAATAATAATAGTCCTATGCCTGCTAAAAAATAAGTAATATACACTGCTGAGATATAGATTATTCCTACGCTGAATAGTTTTTTCTTGTCATTATGCAGAACAATTAAAGTTGATATTAGTAAAATTAATACGCCGATTGCACATGGATTTATACTATCTATAAGTGCAGTTGTTATTATTATTGGCCAGGATAAGTCAATTGCCATTTTATTCTTCTAGAGGAATCTCACACCCTGCCTTTTCTGCTAATATAGATGGATCTTGAACTCCAATTAATCTTGTTCCGTCTGAAAATTCCCAGTCAGGATATTTTTGAACATTTTTATCCAGGCATAATTGAGACTGTGGATTTTCTCCGCGAGCATCACATTCAACATAAACGGTATCTTTCAAAATATCATATGAACTTCCGAACATCTTCTGCTGCTTGGCACAATTAGGACACCAAAATGCACCATATTCCTTGACATCTTTTTCAACTAGACAATTTGCTAATTTATCCAAAGATTCCTGTGTATATTTAACAGAAGAACATCCTGCAATAAAAAATAAAGCCAAGATCAATATTACAATTAATTTTTTCATTTTTCACCTCTTAATTTCATTGCCATTATAAAAATTATTAAAATCATTATATCTAATAATACGCATAACACGCATATTGAATAAAGAACAAATAATTCTATATAAATTAAGTATAAAGCAAGTAAGATGCTAATAACCATTAACCAAAATATTAAGTTAATTATGTCTTTTTTATACAATCCGAATATTTTCTTATTTCGCAAAGCAGACATTGTGATTAAGGCTATGAAATAAAATACAACCAAAGACATAAAAGAAACAGGAATTCCAAATATCTCTGAATATAAACTTCTATTGACAATATCGCAAGATAATCCCTGGCTTATATCACAGAAACTGGATGTATCTGAATAATGAATGTAAGTTAGGTATAAAGAAACAAATATTGCTATTATAGAACTTATTAAGATTATATTTAACCCTCTTTTTTCATTCATAAATATCTTAAAATATCCTTAATATATAAAGTTTTTGTGGGGTGTAAATTTATAACAATATTTATAAATAAAAAGAACAAACAGGTAATATGGTTAAAAAGGAGGAGATTGTCTGGATTCTACTAAGATTGGCTTTAGGGTTTACTTTCTTATGGGCTTTTTTAGATAAATTATTTGGACTTAATTTTGCAACATCTCCCGATAAATCGTGGCTATCTGGAGTCTCACCTACATTTGGTTTTTTACAAAATGCCGTTCATGGTCCCTTCGCCAGTATCTATAATAGTTTAGCTGGAAGTGTTTTAGTAGACTGGTTATTTATGCTTGGATTATTATTAATTGGAACTTCATTAATTTTTGGAATATGTTTAAGATTAGCGGGTTTTTCAGGAGCTTTGTTAATGTTTTTAATGTGGCTATCTTTAATACCTCCTTCAAATAATCCCTTTTTAGATGAGCATATTATTTACCTGCTTGTTTTAATTGGAATTGCAATAGTAAAACCTTATCATGGCTTTGGTTTTGGAAAATTCTGGTATTCAAACGTTGTTAAAAAATATAAATTCTTAGAATAGTTAGTTCAAGTAAGATTTATAAGTTTCCTAATCCTTAAGATATTACAATAAAAGTGGTGTATTAAGATTAAAGAAAAAAGAGAGGATTTTTGGAAAGAGTTATTTAGTTACTTGGGGAAATCTAAATTTATCTTAATTTTCTTATTAATAATCAGTTTTATTATTTACAGTCAATATACAACAGCAATAGCATCTGTTCAGCAAAATAATTACACATTTTATTATAATACTTCAACCAGTAACAAACTACCATGGACTGTATTTAATAGAACTAATCAGGGTTTAAGCGTTCCTCCAGCAGATACAGAAGCTTTAGATGGAGCTAATCTTACTACTTGTATAACTAATAATTTAGCTCAATCAGACGATTCTCGTTGCGCTATTACAGATAGTGGAGGAACAGCAAACTCAGAACCCTGGATAAGATTTAATTTTACAATTAATGAACAAAACGATAATATTACAAGTATAAGAATTATTTTAGAAGCAGATAATAGCGGGACAGTTGCAGAAGCTACAAATTTTGTGCAGTATAATAGAACTGGGGAAACAACAGGAGTTTGGAGCTTGTGGGCAGCAGCTAGTACTACAGAAGTAACTAGAGAAATGACTTACCTTAATCAATATGACATCCAGCAAGTTTTAAGCAACATTACAAACCAAACCATATTATTGGCAGAAGGAACAGCAAATGATGATGGTGAACAGGTAATTGTTGATTTCGTTCAAGTCGTTGTTAACGTTACAAATTATACTATTATAAATTCAGATGCTTCATTTACTTTTGGTCCACAATTAAATTCAACAAATGGAGAGAATCAAACTAGTAGAAATTTAACAGTTGTGTGGATAGCGACAGATGCGGAAAATTCTACTTTGTCGTTTAACGTAACCTGGTTTAAGAATAACATAACCAATTTTACAACAACAAGCGTAAACCACCCTAGAGATATATTAAATGTAACCATATTAAATCAGGATAATTTAACCGTAGGAGACACGTGGATAGCAATGGTTAATTTATTTGATGGCGAATTTATTACAAGAGCTAATACAACCGAATTATTAATTTTATCAACCCCCTCTCCGCCAAATAATTTTACTCCAATAATTAATTCAACAACTTTACTGCAATTAAATCTAACTATTGAAGATTTGCAAGTAAGATTTAATGTTTCAGATCCAAATGTTGCAGATACGTTAACATATAATATTACTTGGTTTACAAATAACATTACAAATTTTACATTATCTGGAATCTCAGTTAGTAATCCTGGAACAGCTGTTGAAACTCTAACTCATACTAATACAACAAAATGGCAAAATTGGAGTGCACAGGTTATTGTTTGTGATAATAGTAATCTTTGTTCAAATTTTATAAATACTTCAGCATTATTTATTAGAAATTCAAATGCAACCATAACAACACCAGCATTTAATCAAACAAGTTATACAGATGTTCAGATTATAAATGCAAGCTTGGTATTTTCAGATAATGACCAAGATAGCAATAATGTAACATTTGAATGGTTTAAGAATAATGCCTTAATTAGAAGGTTTACAACTAACAATTATATTAATGGTAGTAATGTAAGTGATATTCTAACTACAGATAATTTTGCTGCAAATGACCAGATTATCGTACAGGCTTTTGCATTTGATAGTGAACAGAATTCAACATTGCTTAATTCAAGTACATTGACGATACAAGCCTCAACTCAAATTCCAGGTTTATCTAATTTAATTATTAATTCAACTTTTCAATCACAAACAAATTTAACAGATGAAACAATACAAGTAAGATTTAATGCTTCAGACCCGGATGTAGCAGATACGTTAACATACAGCATACAATGGTTTACAAATAATAGAAGTAATTTCACTTTATCTGGAATTTCGGTTAGTAATCCTGGAATAGCCATTGAAAATTTACAGCCGGCAAATACGACTAAATGGCAGAATTGGAGTGCACAAGTAAGAGTATGTGATAATAATAATGCCTGTTCAGATTACTTTAATACAACTGCTTTATTTATCAGAAATTCAAATGCGACAATTACAACTCCAGCGTTTAATCAAAGTTCTCATACAAGAAATCAGAATGTTAATATTAGTTTATTAGTAACAGACAAGGATGGTACAGATTTAAACAATATAACTTTTGAATGGTTTAGAAATAATATAAGTATTAGAAGAATTACAAATCTGAATTTAGCAAATAATACAAACACAACAGATACTTTAAATGGATATACTTTAACCAAAGGCCAGACAATAAGAGTACAGGCTTTTGCATTTGACAGTGAGCAGAATTCAACTTTATTAAACTCAAGTGAATTATTGATAAGCAATTCAGCCCCATCATTCTTGGTTAATCCATCAATAAACTCAACAAACGGAATAAATACAACAGAACAGAACTTAAATATATTTTTTACAGCAAATGACACCGATGCAGATTCAATAACATACACAATTCAATACTTTACAAATAATATAAGTAATTTCACTTTATCTGGAGTAAGTGCCAATTTAAATGTTATAACGATAAATTTATTGCAGCATACGAATACTTCTCGTGGTCAAACCTGGAAAGCTCAAGTTCAACTTTCAGACGGCACAGAAACAAGTTCTTATGTAAATACCTCTGAATTATTAATTTTAAATACTAATCCTTCATTTACAACAGGATATCCTCAAATTAATTCAACAGATGGAACTAACCAGACTACAAAAAATTTGGCAATTGTTTTTAGAGCAATAGATATTGATGAAAATGATATTTTAAGATTTAATTTAACAGTTTATACGAATAACAGAAGTAATTTTACGTTAAATGGCAGAACTTACAGTAACGGAACCTTAAATTACGATACAATAGATTACAGAAATCTAACTAAGGGGCAGACTTGGAAGGCAATGATAACAGTTTACGATAATATTAATGTCAGTTATGCAAATACAAGTGAATTGTTAATCCTTAATACACCACCAGCTTTCCAAGTTAACCCAATTATAAACTCAACGAATGGCTTGAATTTGACAAACATTGATCTAAACATATTTTTTACCCCCAATGAAACAGATGTAAATGACAGAATAAATTACAGCATAATGTTATTTAAAAACAATAGAACTAATTTCACATCGTATAATATAGCAACAACCAACGGAACATTCACTAATTTTATTGTAAATAATGCAAATACAACAAAAGGTGATGCATGGAGAGCTCAAGTTTGGATTTTTGACGGAACATCTAATTCAACTCTAATTAATACTACAGAATTATTAATATTAAATACCAATGCTACAATTACAACACCAGCATTTAATCAAACCAGTTATACTAATACTCAGACTATAAATGCAAGCTTGGTATTTTCAGATAACGATCGGGATTCAAATAATATAACATTTGAATGGTTCAAGAATAATGCATTAATCAGAAGATTTACAACTAACAATTATATTAATGGCAGTAATGTAAGTGATATTCTAACTACGGACCAATTCACAATTAATGATCAGATTATTGTACAGACTTTTGCATTTGATGGGGAGCAGAATTCAACATTGCTTAATTCAAGTACATTGACGATACAACAAGCCCCAACATCCCCAGGAAACGTTACTCCAATAATTAATTCAACTTATTCATTACAAACAAATTTAACAGATGAAACAATACAAGTAAGATTTAATGCTTCAGATGTTAATACTGTAGATACTCTAAATTATAGCATACAATGGTTTAAGAACAATATAACGGACTTTACTTTAACAAATATTGCTGTAAATAATCCTGGAGCAGCTGTAGAAAATTTACATCCTGCCAATACAACGAGAAGGGATACATGGAAGGCGCAAGTTTTAGTATGTGATAATACAAATAGGTGTAATTCGTTTGCTAATACATCTGAAATATTAATATTAAACAACCAGACATCAAAAGCAATAATAACAGAGCCATCAAATTCCACTTCTACAGATGAAACTGTGACATTTAGATGGAAGAATGGAACAGATATAGATAATGATTTAATAACACACATTTTATGGGTTTCTAACAATTCAGCATTTACACAAACAACAATATTTACAACTCTGTTTACAAATACATCGGCACAAACCTTAGGGGGCGGAACATATTATTGGAAAATTATAGAATATGATAATGAAGCTAATTCAAGTGATTCTGATACATTTACATTCACAGTAGACACAGTTTCTCCGATAGTTACAATAGTTTTCCCTGAAAATACAACATATAATTCGAATGATTTACCTTTAGAATTTAATGTAAATTTAAATGAAGATGGAAGCTCTGTCATTTACACTTTAAATGATGGTATAAATAATATTTCAATGAGTTCTACAAATAATAGAAATTATAATGCAAGTAATAATTCTATTGAATCTGGTTCTTATACATTCAAAATATATTCCAATGATACTTTAGGAAACAGAAATGATACAGCGAGTATTGCTTTCTCTTTCAGCAACGTAACCATAACAACTCCTAGTACTGCTTCTGCTGAAACTGGTGGTGCTGGCAGTGGATCTAGCAGCGGTGGTACTTATGATTTCTCCTTAGACAAAAATTTGATTGATGTAGAAATAAAACAGGGAGAAATTAAAAGGGAAACTATAGATGTTTTAAATACAGGAAATAGGAATTTAAATTTTGATTTAAATGTAGACCAAATAGGAAGATTTGTAATTTTGAGTGAAGATTCGTTTGCATTAGAAGATGATGAATCAAAGAAAATTTATGCTGATTTCTTTGCAAGTGAAAATGAATCAGCTGGAATTTATGCGGGCAGGATTGTTTTTGACACAATTCAGGCTAGAAGATCAATTAATGCTATACTAGAAATTTTACAAAAAGCGCCTTTATTTGATACAAAATCAGAATTAAATGATTTAGAATTAGCAAGAGGCCAAAAACTTAAGACAAAATTATCATTAAAAGATATTGGGGATTTAAATAAAAGAGTAGATGTTTTAATTGAATATTTTATTAATGATTTTAGCGGGAACGAAATAAAAATCGAAGAAGAGACAATAGGGGTTTATGGCAGTTTAGACATAGAAAGGGAATTTAGGATTCCAACAAATTTACAGCCGGGAGATTATTTATTCTATGTAAAGGTCAGTTATTTGAATAGTATTTCTACAAGCGGAAACAGGTTTACAATAACAAAAGAGCCTATATTTATTGGTTACGTTAAAGACAATCCTGCTCTATTTGTAATCCTGGTTGTTTTAGTATTATTGATCATAATTAAAGCAAAGAAAAAATACAAACTACCGAAATTAACGATTCCAAGACTGAATATTTCAAATATATTCAAGAAAAAGAATCTAGATGATGTTAATATAAAAACCATAAAAAGTTGTACTGTAGCTTATTTAAGCGGCGAAGGATTGGATAATGCTGAAGAAGCGGAAAATGAACTTTATTGGTTGCTCAGAAGTAGAGGATTTGATATAGATAGTCCGGCAATTTTAACTTATTATGATAATCCAAATGAAAATGTTAAATGGGATGTATGCATTCCTGTAAATTATGAAATAGAATATGATGAGTTTGAAGTAAAAACGCTATATAGAGCAAGGGTTGCATCGATAATACACCATGGAAATTATAAAAATGTAAAAAATAGCATCGATAAGTTGCTTAAGTGGATTTCAGATAGTAACTATGAAGTCGTTGATAACATCAGAGAATTGCATATTTCAGAAGAAGAAACTGAAATACAAATCCCAATAAAAAGCAAATATGGATTTTTTAAAAGATTAATCAAGCTCTTTGGTTAACCTTCTTATTATATAATTGGCAACCATCCCGAATAAAAACATTATTAGTGCTCCCCCGAAAATATAGCCAAAGTCAATTAATGCCAATGGAACTGTATCAAATATCTTATCTAATGAGGGTACGTAAATAACAAGCATCTGTAATCCTATAGAACTTAGTATAGCCAAGATTAACCATTTATTTGAAAATAATTTTAATTTATATTCACTCCTGATTATTAAAACACGGGCCATTTCAAGAATAACTATCGCTACAAACGCAACTGTCTGCGCTTTCAATAAACCCTGAGGCAAGTATTTATCAAACAAAAACAATACTATTAAAGTCATTAATAAAGAGGTAACTATTATATTGTATAGCATTGTTCTTGAAATAATATGCTCTTTTGGTTTTCTTGGTTTTCTCAGCATGATATCTTTTGTAATTGAATCTACCCCCAAAGCCAATGCGGGAAGTCCATCTGTAACTAAATTTATCCATAATAATTCTAATGCGCCTAAAGGAAGAGCAATGTTTCCAAGTTCATCTTTAAATCCAAGTAAAATAGCTGTAAATAAAATTAAGACTTCTCCAAAATTACTTGACAATAAATAATTTACAAATCTCTTTATATTATCATAAATGCTTCTTCCCTCTTCAACTGCCCTTACAATTGAATGAAAATTATTATCTAATAATATCATATCAGAAGCTTCTTTTGCCACGTCTGTTCCTGAACCAACAGCAACCCCAATATCTGATTTCTTTAAAGCAGGAGCATCATTTATCCCGTCTCCCGTCATCGAAACTATGTTATTTTTTTTCTTTAAGGCATCTAATATTCTTACTTTATGCTCTGGATTAACTCTTGCATATATCCTAATATCATTAACATCATCTTCAAGTTCTTCTTCAGTTAAATGATCTAATTCTTCTCCTGTCAATGCCCTATCATCCAATCCTATGTTTCTGGCAATCGCCTGTGCTGTTATTTTATGGTCTCCTGTAATCATAACAACATTTATTCCTGCTTGCTTGCAAATCTCAATGCTATCTTTTACCTCTTTTCTTGGGGGATCAATCATTCCAATTAATCCCACAAAGATTAATTCATTTGTTTTTTTGCCGTCTGCATATCCAAATCCAAGCAAACGGAGCGCATTCTTGGCCAAATCTTCATTAATCTTAAGGATGCTTGCCTTTTTTTCCTTGGTTAATTTTGTAATCTTTCCTTCAACATTAATATAAGAACACATCTCAATGATTTTTTCAGGAGCAAACTTACAGAAAGTCATTATTTTATCATCAACTTTATTGTAAGTAAACATATATTTTTTCTCAGACTTAAAAGGAATTTCGTCTATTCTTTCATCAGATTTTATTTTTGGATCAATGTTTAATAATGCTATTTCAGTAGGGTCTCCCATATCCGGCAATTTAGCATCATTGCAATTAACAGCTATTTTCAACAATAAACTTTTATTTTTTGAGTTTTCACTTACATCAATAATATTATTATCCAAGAACATCTTTGTTACAGTCATTTTATTCTGCGTTATTGTTCCTGTTTTATCAGAGCATATAACAGTTGTACTTCCAAGAGTTTCTACAGAGCTTAATTTTCTTACTAAAACATTTTTCTTTATCATTCTTTGAACACCAAGAGCAAGAGAAATTGTTACAACTGCCGGCAAACCTTCTGGAACAGCCGCTACTGCCAAACTTATTGCAATTAATAGCATATCACTCAGTTCTTCGCCTTCAAATATCCCCGTTATCAGAATGGCTATGGCAATTAATATAACAGCAATACCGAGGGTTTTTCCCAATGAAGAAAGTTTTTTTTGCAAAGGCGTTTCTTTTTCTTTTTCTTCCTGAATTATCGTAGCTATTTTACCAACTTCTGTTTCCATTGCAGTATTAACAACTATTGCTATTATCTTACCACTCACCAAAGTTGTAGAACTAAATATCATGTTGCTCTGGTCGGCTATCTGTGCATCGTGTTTTATTATTCCGGGAGATTTTTTTACAGGCGTGCTTTCTCCTGTTAATATACTTTCATCAACGTTTGCATCATAAGCCTCCAATACATAGCAATCTGCAGGTATTTTACTTCCCTCTGCAAGAACTATAACATCTCCGGGAATCAGGTTTTTAGCTTCTATTATAATATGCTTATCATCTCTTATAACCACGGCTTTGGTCGTTTCAAGTTTTTTTAATGCCTCAATCGCCTTTTCTGCTTTAAATTCCTGAAAAAATCCAAGTATGGTATTAAGAACGATTATTGCCCCGATTACAATTCCATCCAAGACTTCATTTACAAAAAAAGAAATTAACATTGCTGCAATTAGTATATAGACAACAAAACTATTTACCTGGTTTAATAATATCTTAAAAACTCTATTTTCCTTTTTCTTTCTTAATTCATTTAATCCGTATTTTTGCAATCTTGAATCGGCTTCTTTTGTTGTTAATCCCTTTTCATTAGAATCGAGAAATATAAATACCTCTTTTTTATCTGATTTATAAAATTGCATTGAAATTATGTATTTTG
>CAZSJV010000017.1:0-10961 GCA_964607255.1 Candidatus Woesearchaeota archaeon
TTCTTACTAAACCCTCAACATCAAATCTTATTGGAAAACCTTCTTTATCACTTCCACCTGTAACTTCCAATTCATATCCCTTAAGACCCAGGTGACCTCCTTCAACTTTATCTTTGATTTTCTTTCCCAATAAAAATTCACTCTCATCACTATTTAAATTCTTAGCGTAACTCTTTCCTTTTTCTCCAACAACAATCTTGAATTCTGGCATTTTAGTTTTTATATATCATATAATCTCTTTTATGTGAATATTTTGGAGCACTAATGTAAATAAAATGAATGACCCTGGAGATTTCATCTTCAAAATAGTCATCTAAATCTCCCCATAAATTTAAATCATCATTTCCATTCTCTTCAAGATCATCCTCTGATGAATCAAAAATGTTTAAATCATCTATGCTCATCTTTCTTAAATTCCCCATAATTTATTATCTCTGCGTTTTATTTCAGCTATCTCTTTTAAAGCTTGGATTTCATCGTTGTTTAAAAGCTTTTTCATTTCCTTTAACCTGCGGAAATTACTTTCGCTCATATCACTATAAAAAACCTCTCCCTCATTTACCTGCCTTCCAACTGTTACACCTTGTATTGAGACTGCAACTTGTTTTCCAGATTCGACTTCATTTATTGCCTTGCCTTCGTGCTGTATTTGTTTGACTTCCGGGAATGATATACCATCATCTCTTAGCAAAGGAATATTGGTTCTTAAAGTTCCCAATAAAATATCTGCACCGAAAACAGCAGGATTATTCTGTCTAAATATATAACCTGGCATAAATTTAAATTTAAACGGTTTAATTATATTCCCCAGTTTTTTTAATTCAATTTCTTTTTGTTTCTTCTCCGACCATGAATCAAAATCTTCTATTATTTTATAAATAACATCTCCCGTAATTACTTTCACTTCAGAATTTTTTACATTATTAATATTGAATCCTAGAATAACATGATTTAATTCATTTTTATCAGCCAATGCATCCGCCATATCTTTTTTATTTATCTCACCGATGCTTGCAACTTTAATTTTAATATTTCTTTCCTTAAGCAAAAATATTAATGCCTCTAAACTTCCAAGAGAATCTGCCTTTATTACTATTCCAGATTTATCAGTTTCAATCAAGACTTCTTGAATTTCTGCCTGAACATCTTTCTTTAGTTTTTCTAAGTCTTGGTTAGCTACCCTTAAAGGCATTCCAGCTATTGCCTCATCTAAACCCGGAGCGAATATTTTTATTGCACTGGCAGCATAGGCTTCATTAACCTTGATAAATTTTTTTCCTTCTAATCTAAATAAGCCACGAATTTTAGTTTCAATTATACTATTTATATTGCTTGTAATTATTTTATCCCCTTCTTTTATTTTTCCATCGTATAAAATTACATCTAGTATCTTACCTTTTCCTTTTTCATCCTTTACTTCTAGAATAGTTCCCTTGCCCTGTTTTTCCGTTTCAACTTCAAGTTCCTTTTCTAAAAATTTCTGTGCCAACCCTGTTAATACTAATAAAAGTTCAGGAATTCCGTCTCCAGTCTTTGCACTTACTGGAATAATTGCAATTTGTTTTGTATAATCCTGTACCCTGTCAAATCTTTCACTTTCAAATCCAAGTTCATAGAATTTTTCAACTAATTTGTATATCTTTTCATCTAATGTTTTTTTAACGTTTAAGTTCTGGGCATTGATATTATTAATAAGAATTTTATCCCTGCTCTGATATCCATTAATTAAATCTATTTTATTGGCTGCAACAATAAATGGGGTCTTGGCTTTTTTTAATATCTCTAGAGCCTCTAATGTTTGTGGTTTAAATCCCTCATTTATATCTACAACTAAAATTGCTATATCTGATAAGCTTCCGCCACGTTTTCTTAAATTAGTAAAGGCAGCATGTCCTGGACTGTCTATTGCTAATATTCCTGGAATCCTTAATTGTTTTTCTTTAAGTAAGCTACCACATAATTTTTCAATAGTTTTTATATCAATATCATAAGCAGAAATTCCTTGGGTAATTAAACCAGGCTCATTTTTTGCGATATTGCTCCCCATAATCCTGTCTAGCAAAGATGTCTTCCCGTGATCAACATGACCAACAAATACGCAGTTCAGGCTTCTGGTCTTTATCATTTTATCCCCCAATAAGTGACGAAAAAATTAGTTTATAAAGATTATGGAAAAGAATTAAATAACTTGTTAAATGCTTGTTGCTTTTAATGCCTTTAGCGCTGTTGGATTGTTTTTAATGCCATTTTTCTCATCTATTCTACTTTGAATGCTTCCTATGGCAGAACTTATGTAACTTAAGATAACATTGCTTAATGGTTTTAATTCTGAATGATAATTTAAATCATCAACCAAATGATCCAAGTAAAATATTTTTTCCCAATCCTCTTTTGTTTTTACTGTAGCACGTAATGCCCTGTAAGCATCAATCATTATAAACATATCATGGTATTTTGCATATTTGTCTCCAACATCCTCAGATCTCAAATATTGCCTTTCTCTTAGGAAATATTGTAATAATTCATCAACCTCATTTGGCCTTAAAGCAAATGTATGGTTTCTGGTTAAATCCACAAAATCAAATAATTCATGCCCAATTCTAACATCCCCCAAATCGGTTATTATTATACTTCCTTCTTTTTCTATTCTTTTAATTAATAAATCGGCATTTTCCTCATCATATTTTTCTAAATTATTTATACTGACTAATTCACTTATCATAGAATTAATTTCATTATTATGCACTGGAATAATATGCAACGGATGATAATCTGAAATAATTATTCTATCCTTGTCATAGTTATTTATTTCTTCTACCAACGGATTAATAGGGATTTTTCCAAGCGGATCTTTATTTAATATACTTTCCAATAGAATTTTTTTGTCGTAACTTATCTTGCACTCATTTAATAATTCTGTTAAATTGCCTATAATCTTATCTTTATAATGATCTTTACTATCATGCTCTAATGGATTGTATAATCTTAATTTTTTATCAGACAAGGCTTCTTTTAAACCACCAAGGTTATTTCTACTAAAATACTGAAATTCTGCTAATCCTCTCAATCCTAATTTAATAAAAGATTTTTTAATCTCATTAATAGCATTTAATTTACCCCATAATATTCCTTTCTCCTTTGAAGATTTGCTATTCACTTTTAGCTCATGCTCAATTTCATCTACTCTTTTGTCTAATGTTTGTATTCTTTTGGCTAAAGAATCTCCTTCAACATATTCCATAACTAGAGTTCTTTCATCAATAATATGATCTAATAATTTTGGTATTGAGTAATGGATATTGGGTGTTTTTTTTGCTAAATCATATGCAAAGGATAAAACTATTTCTTCATGATGATTTGCATTCTTATATTCTGGTTTAGGCATAACCTTGTATAATAATGAAGAAGTATTACCATCCTTATATTTTACAACCCTTGAGAATACCTTTGACCTGTGGACATTTGGGTCTACAGATATTTCATTTAGAGGACTAACAGTTTCTATACTATTTACATCTACACCCAGTATTTTGGAGTAGTACTCGTTGCTATCTGTCTTTCCCATATTAATTATATAATAATCTTCCTATGGTTCTTGTGTGATCTATCATATCTTTTAGTTTTTCAATGATATTTGGAACGGCATATTTTCTTTTGTATTTACTAAAGTAATTATCACAATCTTTTAATAAATCATCTTTCAATTTTAAGATCTTATATAACGCTTGCATATCTGATTTATTAAAAGCATTCATAACCCCCCCATAAAAGTTTTCTACCCTAGATAACAAATCAATAAGTCTTTTAAATTCACTGCTTTCCAAATTTACGTCTTTTAGATGTTTGCTTATTCTCTTTACCTCATCACCAATTCTTTCTAACCTATCTACTAATTGCCAATAATTCATCAATTTCCAATAATCTAAATTATCTTTCTTTAATGCCTCAGGATGATTCATACTGTATTTTATTGCCCTATAAATCAGATATGTTAATTTATTTATATTGTAATCTCTTCTATAAATGCTCTCGAATTTTTCCTTTGTGTCTACATTTCTGCAATCAATCAACATTGATCTTATTATAATATCAATTTTTCTTACTAAATTATCAATAGAAATTTTATCCATATCAAGAAAATCTTTAATGATTATCTTATTTTCAGATTGTTCTAAGACTTCCGTAGCCATTAGATTATTTAGGATTTTTCTTATTTCTAAATCCTTATGATACAGATTTTTACCAATTAAATTAATAGTATTAAAATTATTTATGTAAGCGGAATGAATTTCTCTTCTCATTTCATCTATATTCTTATCATTAATGTCTATATCAATTTCCTTTACCTCTTCTTTTTCTTTTTTTAATTCAGAATTTAAGATTAATTCACCATTACCATTCTCTTCGAAATAAATTAAATCTCCCTTTTTTAATTTATTTTTTTTAACCCAATTCGTCGGTAAAGAAATTATGTGCGAGCTATTTCCAAATTTTATTAATTTTCTATATTCCATTATAAAAATCCCCCCTATTTTCTAAGTATATACTTTATATTAAATATATAGGATAGGTATATATATTTAAATGTTTCTTTAACTTAAGGTGATAAAAATGAAAGAAGAAGATGCTGCAATATTTGAAGACGAAGACATATACACAGAAGAAGGCAGAGAAAAAGAGTTAGAAGATGACGAGTTGGAAGATTGGCAAGAAGCTTGGATGTCTGGTTACGACGAAGCTTAATCCGATGACTTGAATTTCTATTGGTGACGTTAGGCTCGAAATTTAGGGGGGGAAATGGTAGAAGCGTATTTGTTGATAATGGCAAGGGATGGAAGAAGTCTGGTATTGGCAAATAAATTAATGAAGATGCATTGGGTAAAAAGGATAGATGTTACACAAGGGCAGTATGACATCATCGCAGAGATAAAAGCAAATAGTGAAGGCAAACTAGATAATATCGTACATCAAAATATAGAGAAACTAGGGGATGTAGAATTAGTCTCACCATTAATCGTAAAAGAGTAAACTAAAAAAATAAGATTGTAGATTCATATAATTATAATTATTTTTTCCCTTTCTCAAAAAAATTAGTCCATTTTAATTTTGAGCTTTTTCTATTTAATTTTAACATATTTTTTTCGCATTTATTGCTGCAGAAATAAAGAATCTTTCCAGTATTCTGGACGAATATCTTCCCAGTTCCAGTCATAATTAATTTTCCGCAAAAAGAGCAATTCGCCATCTTATTTTCTTCCCTGTATTAATCTATGTGCTTCTATTTCTGTTTCACGCAGCATTAAAATATCGCCTATCCTTATTGGACCCTTGACATTTCTTCTTATTATTTTTCCACGATCTCTTCCATCTAAAACTTTACATCTTACCTGAGTAGCTTCTCCTCTTGCACCGATTCTTCCTATGATCTCTTCAACCTGAGCTGGCCATGCTAATGAAAATAAATGACCTGCCTGCTTCTCACTAAAGATAACTTCTGTTTTCTTTTCAGGATTTTTTAAGTCCTTTTTCTGCTTTAATCTTTTCTCTCCCATTATTGTTTAGAAATCTTAGAAGCTTGTTTTATTTCCTTTACCAAACTTGAAGCATCTCCTTCCTGTATAATTGCTACACTTGCAGTTGATATACTCATACCAGCTGCAGTTCCCAAATCTTCTTTGCTACTTACGTGTACAAAAGGAGTATCTTTTTCTTCACATAATATGGGCAAGTGCATCGTTATTTCAGGTGGATTTACATCTTGGGCTATTAAAACTAGTTTAGCTATTCCGCGTTCAACTGCCTTGGTAACTTCATTTACCCCTTTCTTTAATTTTCCTGTTTTCCTGGCTATCTCAACAGCTTCATAGGCTTTCTCTTGCAATTCCATATTAACCTCTGCCATAAATTAAGAATGTAAAAAAAGTATTTATAAAGCTTTTTATTAAGTAAAATTTTTTAACTATCAAGTATTTCTACTAATTTATTATATAATGCCTCAATTTCTTTTATATATTGTGACTGATTAGGATATTCTCGTATATTATTTAATCTTTCTACTATCTTATTTAAATGAGGTATTTTAGCTAAATTTCTTTTTGATATGTCTTCCATCTTCAACTTACCAGAATTAAAATCTTTGTTATAAGCTTGAAAGAATGTTGGTATCTTACCTTTTATTAACTTTTCTTCACCAGATTTTACTTTTTCCATATAATTTTTATTCCCCACATAAAGTATAATTTCAGCAAAATAATTCCTATAATCTATTGTAAGATAATAATTTGGATCCTTCTCATAATTTTCATCATCATAGCTTTTCATTTGTGTGTATACCAAAAAATTAATTCATTTTTAGTTTTTTTATCTAATCTAGCAAAAAACTGTCTTTCAAATTGTACAACCTGATTAACTTTAATTTTTCTTAAATCTTTTTCTCCCAATCCATTTAACCATTTTCCGTCGTCCATTAATACCTTTATTCTGATTAAATTTTCATCTACAGGAAGCCAATGAATAAATTTTGCATCTAAATCTTTATCTAATTCTTGCGAGATAAATTTGTTATCTTTGAAATTAAATAAGTGCATAAATCTGTAATATTTATTATTTTCAATTTTATCCTGGATATAAAACTCATCTTTTGTATTAAAAACTCTATAACCATAATTATGATCCGGATGTAGTGGGGCTTTGATTTTTAACTTTGGAGCATTTTTAATCTTGATTTTCTTAGGATTAAATATTGCAAAATATCTTCTTGTTTCTTTATCTATTAATTTTTTATTTTCAGCATATAAACTTTCTATAGGGGCCATGATTTCACTTTGTGTTAATCCAAAACCCAAACAGAATTTTCTAATTGCCTCTGCTTTTAATCCTCTTCTCTTTAAACTTTGCAAGCTAAATGTTCTAGGATCGTCCCAGCCAAAATATTTACCAGAAAGAACCTCCTCGCTGGATTTGGATTTGCTTAATTTTATTCCGGAAATTTGCAATAATCCTGTATGAATTATTTCACGATGAGACCATCCAAAGATGTTCCAGATATATTTTTCCATCTCACTCTCAATCATTAATTCCTTACCTCTTATGATATGAGTTATGTTAAGCAAGTAATCATCTATTGCCCATGAAAAATCCAATAATGGCCAAACCCTATATTTTTTTCCAACTTTAGGGTGCTCTCTGTTTGAAATTCTAAAAATTACTCTGTCTCTAAAAGCGGGATTTGAATTTTGCAAACTTGTTTTGATTCTTAGTACAGCTTTACCTTCTTTCATCTTGAACATCTTTTTCCAGTTTGCAAGATTTTCTTTTATTGATAAATTTCTGTGCTCGCATTCAATACCTTTAGCGCGATTATGCCTTAATGTTTCAGATGAGCAAAAACAAACATATGCTTTATCTAATTTGATCAATTCTTCTGCGTATTTATAGTAAATTTTTAATCTAGAGCTCTTGTAATAAATCTTGGAGAATTTTACATTTAACCATTTTAATGATTCAGGAATTAATTTATATGCTTCTTTTAGTATTGGTTTTTCCTGACTTCCAATTGTATCATCTATAACCAGAAACATTTTTCCTTTGTACATTTTGGCATATTCATCGTTTAATATAGCTGGACGGGCATTTCCGATATGTAATGGACCGGAAGGATAAGGAGCGATTCTGGTAATAACTTTGCCGTTAATATTTTGTAAAGCGGGTAGTTTATATTCCTCAACTTTTGGTTTTTCTTCAAACTCATATTTAGAAATATCTTTTTTTATGTCATCTAATTTCATGGAATTAACTTTTTTAATTACTTCGTTAATTTCTTTGGCTAGATCTTTAATATTTCTTCTTAATTCTGGTTTTTCATTTAATATTTTGCCAAGAACAGCCTGAAAATTAGCCTTTCCATTGTAATCAAGAGCATTTTTTAGGGCATACTTTAGAATTAAATCTTTCATAAGAATAAGAAAATTTAAGTTTATTTAAATCTTGCTTTATTCACTAAATATAGAATTAACAACATGGTTATTTGGGCTTACCGTATAACTATCATCATAAAATCTTGCCCTAGTAACATGATTTTCATAGCCAACCCTATTGGACAAATTATAATTAAACATCTTTTTACATAAATTCTTAATCGTTTTTTCCAAATTTCTGATTTTATCTTCTAAACTCATTTTATTCACTAAACATATCTTCAACATCTCTTAATATTTCAGAAGCACTTTGTTTTCTCTGTACATTATAATCCTTTCCACACATTGGGCAATTTTTATCTTCTGCTCCAAAGGGTTTGGTAAAACTAAATTTACAGGAATTACAAACGTAAGGTATTCTTTCTTCTCTTCTGTCAACATGCACAACCCTGCTTGGCAATGGATTTCTCGTTTCTTGAGTACTTCTTAATTCAGGCGCTCCTCTAACACCATAGTTCAAGCAGTTATTGCAAACATACAATCCATCCTTATTCATCCTCAAATCAGTATAAGGAACCTTTGTCTTACATAATTTACATGGAACCTGTGCTATGTTCGTTGTCATGTTACAATGAAGTAGATATAGTAATATAAATAATTTTGCTTTTTAAAAATAAAAGAAAAAAATTAATACTCATCCTCATCATCAGAGAAAGGATCTTTTTCTTCATCGTTATCTTCCCCGCTACTGTCGATGTCTACAGTTTCATCATCCAATCTTTCACTTTGTTTGTTTAATATCATATCCATTTTATTCCTCCTAGGTGTTAAATTCATTAAAATTTAATCCCAAGTTTTTTCTCTCAAATAAATCGATAATATATAAACTTAACTATTTTAATTAAAAATATAGCTAAAATAAACAAAATATTTATATACAAGAAGTATATCTAAAAGGACATGGAAAATCTAGAGGGGAATATAAAACAGTTAGTTGAAGAAAATGAAGGTGGAGGTTCTTTTGCTAAAATTGTTCCCAGCATTGTAAAAAAAGGCATAGATAATGTGAATTTAAATATGTTTGATGATGAAACAAGATATGGATTGTTAAATGCCTCTGGAGATGAATTTTTGAAAAGAGGAGATTTTGTACAATCTGTTAAATCCTTTTTATTAACCAAGAATGTAAATAAATTAAATGAAGTCGGGGATGTTTTTTCTTCACGCGGACAATACAACCAAGCAATTGAAATTTATAATCTAGCTTATAATTTTTCTCAAGATTCTGGCAAATTAATAAGATGCGGAGAAAAATGTTTGGTTGATGCTCACTTGGCAGATGCATTAAGAGCATTTTCAATCTTAAAGGATGAGGCAAGATTAGTTAAACTAGGAGAAGTTTGCTTGGAAAAAGAAAAGTTGGATGTTGCTATTGAAGTTTTTGCAATATTAAAGAGTAATGATAAATTAATAAAATTAGGAGATAAGTGCTTGAGTGAAAATAAATTAAGTTACGCTGCAAGGGCTTATGAGCTAGCGGGGGATAAAGAAAAATTATCTCAGTTAGGAGATGTATTGCTTAAATCAGGCCTAATCGGAAGTGCTTTAAGAATATATGAATTAGCAAATAATCAGATGATGGTTCAATTTATAAAAGAAAACTTCTCAGAAGAGCAGTTTAGCAAGTTTTATGCTTAAAAAGGTGAAAAATGCCTGAACAAAGGGAAAAAACTATAGATGTCTTAAGGAGATTAAAAGCACAGGAAGATAAACCGAAGCCAGCAATGGAATCTTTTTCTTTTTCAAGACAGCCGGTGATTATTAAAAAACAACCAGAACCGGTTCAGATCGTTAACATTCCTCAGAGAAACATTGAAAATATGATGCACAAGATAGAGGATTTAGAAAAAAGAATGAAATCAGGAAGCCAGAGTTATTTTGATTTATATTATGATTTGAAAAATGCAGAGCAGAATTTTATGAGAGAAGCTGAGAGAATAAAAAAATCAAGCTTTCAGATACCAGATACAACAATGAGAAGGATAAATGAAAGAGTAAGTTCAATAGAAAGGAAAATGGGGATGGGTGCAAAATGAGTTTTTCATCATGGTTTAAAAATTTATTTTCTTCAGATACGGTAGACTTGCCAGATGAACTAAAAGAGGAGTTAAAAGGCGAGCAAGAGGTAAAAAAAGACTACCAGTTAAAAATATTTGAAATTAATCACAAAAAAGACGTCAATAATGTAACTAATTTTGTTTTACAGGATAATGCTCTAGCCTTGATAAAAATGAATAAATTTACGGGAGATCATAATGACTTGAAAGAAACATTGGCTGAGTTAAAGCAGGCATGCGATAATTGCAATTCTAAGGTCTTTGGAGTAAGCAATAATCTATTCTTGGTTGTAAAGAATTCTGTTGAAGTCTTAAAAGAATAACTCTAAAGTAGTAACATTAGAAAGGTTTATAAACATCTAAAACTTGAACTATTTTAAGTTAATAAAATGAAAAATCCGTTTTATGATCCAACAATAAGGATTAACACAAGAACAGGGGAAGAGGCTTATCAAGATTATCTAGATAGAATGAAGAATGAAAAGCAAAATAAGCCAGTTGCTAAAAAAGCTAAACAAGCTGCACAAACAACTTCTGGAATATTTTCATTGGAGGATTTAACTGATTTCTGGCAGGTTAATGGAGTAAGTTATAGGGATGGTATTTACCAGGTAGACTTAGCTAAAACTTTATTAGATAAGGGAAATACTAAAATACAGGATAGATGGGTAGAATACTCAAAAAAAGCAATTTCAAACAATGAATTTTATGTTGGAGATTTCCCTTTATATCATTCATTGTTCTCAATTTTATTTAAAAATAAAGAAAATCCTAATTACAAAACTAAGATAGAAGAAGCCAAAAAATTCATTTCAGATAATATGTTTAAGTATTGGTTAATGACCTTGACGAGAATTGAGTATAAACCATCTGGGAAAGATAAAGTAATTCATAATTATGGTATGCAGGATCAATATGGAATACAGGA
>CAZSJV010000018.1:0-10675 GCA_964607255.1 Candidatus Woesearchaeota archaeon
CTTCTGGAATTCTTGCTCAAGCATATTTAAAAACTTAAAAAATGTATTTATAAATCTTGCTAATGACGAGAATTAACTTATGAATTCTATTCCAAGTTCATTCTGGAATTCTTTTCTCTTTTTCATATTTTGCTTTTTTGGACCAAGAATTTGAGGGCTAGAAACACCAGTAACAATTAACATTGCTCTTATTGTTTTATCCATGTCTTCTGAAATCTGTGCTCCCCAGATTATTCTTGCATCTTCATCTAGTTTTTCAGATACTGTTTCAACCACTCTTCTGGCTTCTTCTAATGTCATGTCTGATCCACCAATCACATTAATCAAAGCACCATTTGCACCGGTGATATCAACATCTAACAATGGATTGCTTAATGCTTTTTCAACGGCTTCAACTGCCCTATTTTCAGTATCACTTTCACCGACACCGATCATTGCTACTCCTCCCTTCCCCATGACGGTTTTAATATCTGCAAAATCTAAATTAACTAATCCTGTTTTAGTTACCAGTTCAGCTATTCCCTTTACAGCATTTGTCAAAATTTCATCAGCTATTTTAAAAGCAGTATGTAATGGTAAATCTGGCGCAAGTTCAAGTAATTTATCGTTTGGAATTACAATTAATGTATCAACTATATTTTCTAATTTTTCTAAGCCAAGCAATGCATTTTCATATCTTCTATGACCTTCCATGCTAAAAGGCAGTGTTACAACTCCAACTGTTAAACAACCAAGTTTTTTAGCGATATCCGCAACAACAGGCATACTTCCTGTTCCTGTTCCTCCGCCTAATCCCCCTGTGATAAAAACCATATCTGCACCAGATAATGAATGCTTAATATCTTGTTCACTTTCTTTCGCAGCCTCTTCTCCAACTTGAGGTATGCTTCCAGCTCCCAATCCGCCTGTAACTTCTTTTCCTATCAAAATTTTAGTAACCGCATTTGTATAAAGCAAGTCTTGAGCATCTGTATTTATAGCAATTGTTTCTGTTCCAGTAATACCAATTTCAGACATTCTGTTTATAGTATTATTTCCCGCACCACCCGCACCGATTATTTTTATTTTTGCTTTTTGGTTTGCGAGCAATTGTTCAAGCTCTTCATCAATGTTAGAAGTTTTTTGGACATTTAGTTTCAATGAAATACTCGCTTTGGATTGAGATTGAATAGGATAGTCCATTTTTTCACCTTTTACCCTGAAAAAGCAATCTAATATTTAAACTTATTTATTCTCTAGTAGTTGTTTTTCAAATTCTATATCTTTTAACTCAGAAATCTTATCTTTTATCTCCTTGCTTAATTGATTTTCCAATTCTTTGTTTAATTTGATTTTTATTACTGCCTTGTTATCACTTATATTGAATTTTACATCCTTTCCCAGCTTTAATTCTAATAAAGATTTTAATTTTTCTTCCAAATTTGTTATTATTTTTTTTATTTCAATTTCATATATAATATCTTTTCCTGCTAAAGGATGATTGAAGTCAACTAAGCTTCTCCCACCAGAGACGCTTCTAATAGTTCCAATTAAATTTTCTATATTAACCTGCAATCCTGGAAAGGGTCTTATGTTTTCCTTATTAAAAATAGAATTTGGAACTAATTTAATTAAATCATATGTCTTTTTACCAAATGCCTTTTCTGAATTAATTTCTATTTTATATTTTCCAGGTTCTTTTCCGATTAATTCCTCATCTAATCCTTTTATAATGTCATTAAATCCAAGGCAAATTATTACGGGCTTATAGATATGATCTTTATGATGAATACCTTCTTTTTTTGCAACCTCCTCATTAGTTAAATCAAAGACTTTATTATCATCTTTTATTCTTCCAATGTATTCAATTTCAATGAAATCGCCTTTCTTAAGTTTCATGATCTTAGTTTCAAAGTGAATTTATATAAATCTTTTTATTGATGAGGTTTTGACTTTTTATATAAAAACTTATAAAGGAGTTTATTTCTAAAGATAAGTATGACAAAATACATTTTACATGGTGGGGATACCTTCAAAAATAATAATGATAATAATAATTTTTTTAGAGAGATGGTTCTTGGCTTGGAAGGTAAAATAAAAATTCTTCTAAATTATTTT
Organism: Candidatus Woesearchaeota archaeon; assembly: GCA_964607255.1. Classification (GTDB taxonomy): domain Archaea; phylum Nanobdellota; class Nanobdellia; order SCGC-AAA011-G17; family GW2011-AR20; genus GW2011-AR20. Next base: position 2,098 of record CAZSJV010000018.1, read on the forward strand.
TCAAGAGAGGAAAGCGAATACGAGAAACTGGTGAAACAAGATAGACAAAGATTATTGAGATATAGCAAAAATAAAGATTTAGAATTTCAAGTAGCTGAAACAGAAAGGTTTGAAAAACAACTTAGATGGGCTGATGTAATGTATATGAGGGGTGGAAGCACCGAGCGTTTAATGAAAAAATTAAGAAAGGTCAAGAATATAGAAAGACTCTTTGAAGGAAAAGTAATTGCTGGTTCATCAGCCGGTGCTTATGCGCTATCAAGGTATTATTATGATAATAATTCTAAGATATTAAGGAAAGGTTTAAGAGTATTAAATATAAAATGCTATTGTCATTGTAAACCAGAAGATATAAAAATTATTAGAAAACTTATAGTATCTAAAGAAGAAATTCCTTTGATATTATTACCCAACTATAAAATGTTTGTAATCCATAAATAATCTATTTTGGATTTTTACTTTTCGTAACAAAATCAATATTTAAAAATCAAAGTCTCATTGATGAAAAACAAAACTTTTATAAACAATTTGAAAGGATTTTTACTATATGGATAAAAAGGTGACTAATGCCGGTTCATTAAAAGCGGGCAATTATGTAATTTTTGACGGTGCTCCGTGTGTTGTTAAAAACATTGATTTAAGCAAGACAGGAAAGCATGGAAGTATGAAATGCAGAATAGAAGCAATAGGTTTGATAGATAATCAAAAAAGAATAAAGATTTATCCAAGTTCGGATAGGGTTGAAGTTCCGATACTTGAGAAAAAAGACGCACAAGTTTTAAGTGTTCATGAAAATATTGCAAATGTAATGGACTTAGAAAGTTTTGAAACCTTTGACATAGATATACCGGAAGAATTAAAAAATCAGGTTAATGAAGGTAATCAGGTAATTTATTGGACTGTAATGGATAAAAAAATTTTAAAACAGGTTAAATAAAAATGGTAAAATTCCCAGAAGCGAATGCAAGATTATTTTATAACATCTTTGTTTGTAAAAAATGCAAAACAAAAATGAGAAGTCGCCCAATAAAGGTTATTCAAAAAAAATTAGTTTGCAGAAATTGTGGCGGTAAGAATTTCAGGGTTGTTAGAAAAAAATGAATTTTGATTTAATTTTTGCTTTGATATTTTATGGATTGTTATTGCTATTTTATTTTAAAAACAAGAGTAAATTTGCAAGACAAGGAATTTTATTATTGTATAGAACCAAAGTAGGAATAAAATTAATGGATAAATTTTCTAAACATAAGCTATTATTAAATATTTTAAGTTACTTTAGCATTTTAATAGGATTTTTAGGGATGTTTTTGATATTATATATTTTAATTCGAGGAACATATAGTTTAATTTTTATTCCAGACTCTCCCCCTGTTTTGGCTCCTGTTTTGCCAGGAATAAAAATACCGGGATTGCCAACATTAAGTTTTTGGCATTGGATTATCTCAATATTTATTATCGCAGTTATTCACGAATTTGCACATGGAATTTATGCAAGGTTATATAAAATAAAAATAAAAAGTTCAGGATTTGCTTTTCTTGGTCCGATATTAGCGGCATTTGTAGAACCCGATGAAAAAGTTATGAAGAAAGTTTCTAATAAAAAACAATTGGCAATTATAAGTGCAGGACCATTTGTAAACATTGTATTTGCTTTTCTTATTTTACTATTTATTCAATTTATATTTTTTCCATTTATCTTTAATTCAGATGGAATCACAGTAGTTAATATAGAAAAAGATAGCCCGGCTTCTTTAGCAAATTTACAACCTGGGATTATTATAAGGGAAGTTAATAATTTAGAAGTTACAGATCCAACGCAGGTTGTTGAGTTAATACAAAGTTCTCAAGGAAAAGAAATGGAATTCTTAACAGATCGTGGAGAATTTTTTATTAAACCGGTTATGAAGGATAATAAGTATTATATTGGAATAAGTGTCACGCATCATGTAAAGCCTTCTCTAGAATGGTTTTACATGTTATTATACTGGCTATGGGTTATTAGTTTTGGTATAGGTTTATTTAATTTATTACCGTTAGGACCAATAGACGGCGGGAGAATATTTTATGTTGCAATGTTGAGTTTCTTCAATGAAAAAAAATCGATGAAATTATTTAAATCAATAAGTATTTTTTGTTTAATATTAATTATAATAAATTTAATGCCTTATTTAATAAAATTATTTAAGTGGATTATTGGTTTATTTAGTTAAGCTTAAATAAAACTATTTTTTTATTAGATTATGATTGTTGATGTACATGCGCATTTAACAGATAATTATTTTAATGATAAATTAGATAAAATAATAAATAATGCCAAAAAAAATAATATTGTTCATATAATAAGCAACGGCATAAATTTAGAAGATAATAAAAAAGTTCTTGAAATTTCCAAAAAATATAATATTGTTAAAGCTGCTTTTGGTTTTTATCCTGATGATATAATTAAATCTACTTTTGAAGAAATTGAAAAAAATTTGGAATTTATTAAAAAAAATAAAAATAAAATTATTGCAATTGGTGAAGTTGGTTTAGATTTATATCATAATAAAGAATTAAAAAAACAAAAGGAAATTTTTATTAAAATAATTGAATTGGCCGAAAAAATTAACAAGCCATTGATAATACATTCGAGAAAAGCTGAAAAAGAATGCATTGAGATATTAAAAGAATTAAAATTTAAGAAAGCATTATTTCATAGTTTTACTGGAAATTTTAAATTGGTAAAGGAAATTGAAAAAAATAATTGGATGCTTTCTATTCCTTGCAACATTGTAAGAAGCGAACATTTTCAAAATATTGTAAAAAATTTTAATTTAAATCAGATTTTAACTGAAACAGATTCTCCATATTTAAGTCCATATAAAAATAAAATGAATGAACCAAGTTTTATCGTCGAGACAATTAAGATAATTTCAAAATTAAAAAATCTGGAAAAAAATGAAATTAAAAACATTATTTTCAAAAATTTCCAAAATTTTTTCTAAAAAGAAAAGTATTTAAATGAGTTTCACATTAAGATTATTAATAAAAATAATTTTCCAATAGTCTTTTTGGGAAAAAGAGGTGAAAAAATGGCAGCGAGAAGAAGAAAAGCAAAGAAGGCTTCGAGTAGAAAAAAGAGGAGAAGATAAATTTTATCTTCTCTTTTATATTTCTATTATTTCTTACAGAATTTTTATCGAAAATTATATTCCACAATTAAAATTATTTGATATTAGAGAACATAAAAATATCATGATTATTTCCAATAAAAAGAAGAAATCAATCTTCCTTAAATGCTTCTAAATAACCATGCATAAATCCTTGTTCATCAATAGATATTTCATCGTCATCAACTAATTCATTTAGCCATTTTTTATCGTATATGTTCATTTTCCAGGAATTTTTTTAAACTAAATGTGCGTTTTTCAAATTCATGCATCGGTAATTTTGAAATTGTCTCATGAAATATTTCTTTAATATCCATATTCATCACCCTCTTTTTCAATAATTCTACTAAACTGCAAATGCAAAGCATCTTCTACAGCTCTGGAATATTTTGGCCAATTCTTCATTTCTATCACCTCCATATATTACTAAGACATCCTTACTTATAAACAAAACCAGTACGGTTGTCCTTTGGACCTTTGGGAACTAATATATATTTTATAAAATATATTTTAGAATTCAACTAACGTTTTATTTAATCCATAATAAGCATAAGATATTTTTCCCCGAACTCCTAAACTTTTATCCTCTAAGGTAATTAGTTTTCCATCCCTTAATTCTTCCAATCTGCGTCTGAATGTTTTATAGCTAATCCCTTTTTTATAATAATTAAAAATATCTTTTATTTGTTTTCCAGAATGTTCCTTAACTAATTCAAGAATTTCATTTTGTTCTTCATTCAAATCATTTTTGATCTTGAAATCTTGAAGCTTAACAACAGCCTTTTCAACATCCTGCATTGTTATTTTTTTACTCGACCTTAATTCAGCTATATCTCCCGCTTCCTTAAGTAAAAATATTCCTGCCCTTATATCATTGAATTCAAAGGTTTTTTTTGCAATTTCATCCAAACAATTTTTCTCAAATACATTCTTAACAAATGCATATTCTGCTCTTTGCTTTAATATATCTAAGATTTCATTGTAATTATATGATTTAAATTCAAGTTTATCAGCATATAATCTCGAACTTAATCTTTTATCTATACTATTAATCCAATCTTTTTCATTCGTTATAAAAATTAAGGATCTTTTAAAAATATCTTCTAAAAAATAATATAAGATGGAAAAATCCTGTAGCTTATCTATTTCATCCAGACACAAGACAATTGATTTTTTATTTAAAATTGGCTTAATCTCATTCATTAATTGATCTGTTGCTTTTAATTGTATAAACTTGTAATTAATTAAATTGCATATTTCAATTAAAATCTTGTAACTTGTGTCGTGTTTCCAGCAGTTTATATAAACGGGCAATATTTCTTCTGAATTTTCCTCAACTTGCTTTAGAACATATTTTGTCGCCAGAGTTTTTCCTATTCCGGGCGAACCAAAAATAAATAAATTTCTTCCATTCTTATTTTGTTCAAGTAATCTTATAGAATTTCCAATGTAAGCCTGCTGACTTTCTCTGTGCATAATTACTGAGGGAATAAAATTATAATCCAAGGCAGCATCATTAAGAAAAATACTCTCATTATTTGATAAAAAATCCTTTTGCATAATTTAAATAAGATTGGAAAAGATATAAGCTTTACTAAATTTCTTCTACACCATCTTTCGTTAAGGCATATAATCTAAAACCAATTCCCAATTTAAGCAATGCAGAAATCAAAGCCATGTGCTCTCTTCCCATACCCGAGATTACATTTATTGCAACTTCACTTCCTTTAATTTTTCCTTTAAGATTGTTATAAATCTCATCCCTTAATTCTTTAATTCCCTGGCTTAGGTTTACAGGTATTAATTCTGTCTTATCGTCTTTGGTAAAATTTTCCTTACCATAATCATTTGTTATAAGAAAAATCTTGCTCCATTTTCCATCTTGCATTAACCTAGAAACATGACCCCAAGTTCCCTTTCCTGTTGATAAACATGCTATTAATTCTGTCATTATAATGCGGGAATCCTAATTATTTATAAATATAACTAAAATAGTATAGAAATCTTTAAATAATGATTAATTATTCCAAGATGAAGTTTTTAAAAAAGAGGCAAAAATGTATGAACAAGACGAATTCATAGAAGATCCCTTTGATGATTCTTACCAAGATGATGGTGAGCCTTTATTTTAATCTTTGATGTATTTTTATGGCTCTTAATCTTTTTAGTGCCTGCTTATATGTTTTAGAATAACCCTTAACATTATCAATTTTATAGCCCTTTCCTGTTTTTCTTATTGGCATTTTAATCTAAACTTTTTTCTTTAGCACCAAATGTAGAGGCTAAATCAATAACATATTTTCCTTCTTCCAATTTATAAATAACAGGTTTTCCCCTAAATAAATCAACCAAATCAAGTTCATACTGTCCTGGTTTAAGTATTCTTATGCTTTCAATATCCAAAATTACAGGCTTATCTATATCTTCCTGGTCAATTAATTCTTTAATATCCTGCACAATTTCCTGCCTTTCTTTTGGTGTTAAGTCTACAGTAGCCTGCTTTATTTTCTCTATGGTTTCTTTGCGTACAAAAAAGAAAAACTTTCCACCGCACTGCGAACATCCTTTTAGTAATTCATTGGAAACTTCTTCGTAAATCTTACCACACTTAACACATTGATGCATTTTATATTTTACCTTCTTCTTTTTTTAGAAGATCTACGGCTTCTAGAACCAGCATCTTTCATCAACAATTGTAATTTATTTGGATCACGTTTAATATTTTTAATTACTGTTGCGGGTCCTATAATAGTAAATCCCTGTTTATTTCCAAGTAATGTGCTTGCTAATGTTGCTTTAAACTTAGTAAAAACATCGTCCTGGCTTTCATTTGGATTTACTACAGCTAGTTCAATGCCTCTAAAACTTGCATTTATTTCTTCCATGGTTGTTTTTATTAATTCTGCTTCTTCTTCTTTGCTTAATCTTCCTTCTAATAAAACAACCTTATTTTCCTTTGCTAAATTAAGTAATTTTCTTATTCTCCCCAACGAACTAAGTTCTCTTATTTCTGTATATGGAACAAATTGTAGTGTTAACATTTTATTTTATTAGCTCAAATAAAGCCTCGTAAAAATCCTCCATATTTTTTCCTTTTTCAGCTGATATTCCAACTGTTTTGTATTGCGGGAATGCATTCTGTATTCTCTTTAATTTTGCTTTCTTTAAATCAATTTTGTTTGCAATGATTAAAACCGGAATATCGCGAGCAGCAAGATTACCAATTATAGTAATATTAACCTGGTCATAAGGATTTTGTGTACCATCTAAAACAACCAAAACAGCGTCTACATTTTCCAGCCATTTTATTGCTTCAATTACACCCTTAGTTGCTTCCTTCGCCCTTGTTTTAGCTTCTTTTTCACTTAACTTGAACTTCATAAAGTCTTCATAGTCTATCTTTGTGGCAATTCCAGGAGTATCAATAATATTAAAATCAAGCTCTTTAGAGTTATTTTTTATCTTTACTTTTTCCTTTATTTGTATTTCTCTAGTTTCATGAGGTATTCTAGAAACAGTTCCAAGTTCTTCACCAATCCAGTCTTTACATATTCTATTGGCTAATGTTGTTTTACCAGCATTAACAGGGCCATAAATACCGAGTTTGACAGTTTTCCTGCTTTTAAAAATAGACTTAAACAAATTATTAATAAAATCCATAAACTTTACTTTCATATTGAGGTTAAGAAAATCATGATGTTATTAAAGTTTTTGGTATTATTTAGTAAGAGGAAAAGATTTTAAAAGAAATTTAAGTTAATAATATGATGGAAATACCTAAAGAAGTTAAGAAAATAAATGATGTAACCTGGGAGATTCCTATTTCTTATAAACAAGGCATGAATGTCCCGGCTAGAATAATTGCCACAGAAAAATTATTTAATAACGTTGATAAAGGTGTTTTTGATCAAGTTACAAACGTTGCATGTCTTCCTGGAATAGTTAAGTACTCATATGCCATGCCTGATTGTCATTGGGGTTATGGATTCCCAGTTGGCGGATTAGCGGCATTTGATCCCGAAGATAACGGAGTAATTAGCCCTGGTGGAATTGGATTCGATATAAATTGCGGAATGCGTTTAGTTACAACAAATTTAACATTCAAAGAAGTACAGCCAAAATTAAAGGAATTAGTTGATACTTTATTTAAATTAGTTCCTGCAGGTGTTGGTGTTAAGGGTTTTGTTGATATTAATAATTCTCAATTCAAGGAAGTTATGGAATATGGAAGTAAATGGTGCGTTGAAAATGGATATGGATGGAAGGAAGATTTGGAAAGAACAGAGGGCTATGGAAGAATTGATTGGGCAGACTCAAGCAAGGTCTCACAGAAAGCAGTATCTCGTGGTATGAATCAGATCGGCACCCTAGGATCTGGAAATCATTATTTAGAGATACAGAAAGTTGAAGAAAAAAATATTGTTGATAAAGAGCTTGCAAAAAAATTTGGAATATTTCCTAATCAAATAGTTGTAATGGTTCATTGTGGATCAAGAGGATTTGGACATCAGATAGCTACAGATTATTTACAAATATTTGATAAGGTCATGAAGAAATATAATATTGTGATTAAAGATAGAGAATTAAGTTGTGCTCCATTTAATACAAAAGAAGGCCAAGATTATTATAAAGCAATGGCATGTGCTGCTAATATGGCATTTGCAAACAGGCAAGTTATTTTACATAGGATAAGAGAAGGTTTTTCAAAAGTTTTCAAAAAAGATGCAGAAAAGTTAGAAATGAATTTGGTTTATGATGTTGCCCATAATATTGCTAAGTTAGAAGAGCATAAAATAGATGGTAAAAAGAAAAAATTAATCGTTCATAGAAAAGGAGCTACAAGGGCATTTCCCCCAAAACATGAGGAATTAAGCAAATTATACAAAGACATAGGACAGCCGGTTATTATCGGAGGAAGTATGGAAACAGGATCATATTTATTGGTTGGAACGCAAAAAGCGATGGATGAAACTTTTGGAACAACCTGTCATGGAAGCGGTAGAACAATGTCAAGAACAAAAGCAAGAAATGAAGTTAGGGGAGAAAGATTATTACAGGACATGGCCAAAAAAGGGATATATGTAAGAAGCACTTCAATGTCTGGATTAGCAGAAGAAGCTGGCTTGGCATACAAAGATATTAATGAAGTTATTAAATCAGTTGAACTAGCAGGAATTTCTAAACCGGTTGTTGGATTAAGACCAATTGGAAATGTCAAAGGTTAATATGAAATTTAAATATTTAGAAAACGTTGCAATTGCCGATATAGCATTTGAGGCATATGGCAAAACATTGAATGAAGTTTTTGAAAATTGTGCTTATGCTTTCTTTGACATAACCTGTAATCCTAAAACTATAAAACAAAAAATAAGAATTATAATAAAATTAAAAGATAAAGATGAAAAGAAATTACTTTACGACTTTCTTTC
>CAZSJV010000019.1:0-3811 GCA_964607255.1 Candidatus Woesearchaeota archaeon
TTCATTTTACCTCTTTATTTAGTAATTAATGTTCCTGTTTTATTATTTAAAGCTTTCATAACATTGTTTGAATTTGTAATAATTACTTTCTTTCCTCCCTTTTCCAGAAAATTAATTGCTGCCAATATTTTCGGTTTCATGCTTCCTTCTAAAAAATGTCCTTCTTTCATATATTGCTTAGCTTGTTTAACATTCATCTTTCTGATTATTTTTTGATTTTTCTTTAGATAATTAATATAAACATATTTCACTCCTGTTAAAATTAATAATAATTCTGCATTGATATTATTAGCCAGAACTTGAGATGCTAAATCTTTGTCTATTACAGCTTCTATTCCATGCAGCTCATTTCTTTCTAAGTAAACAGGGATTCCACCGCCACCTGCAGCAATAACAATAATATTATTTTTAATTAATTTATCTATAACATTCTTTTCAATAATTTTCAATGGCAAAGGACTAGGAACAACTCTTCTATAACCTCGGCCAGCATCTTCAATTACATGAAAACCTTTTTTTCTTAATTCTACAGCTTGGGATTTATTATAAAAGGGACCAATCGGTTTAGTTGGGTTTCTGAAAGCCCTATCTTTTTTATCAACTAAAACCTCTGTAATTAAAGTTGAAATATTTTTTTTAATTTTATGCTTTCTAAGTTCATTTGTTAGTTGTTCTTCAAATAAATAACCAATTAATGCTTGACTCTCTGCTCCCAAAACATCTAAAGGCATTGCAGGAACTTTTTGTTTTGCAACTTCATTCTGAATAGCCAATAATCCTACCTGAGGACCATTTCCATGTGTTATAACAACATGATTATTTTTTATTAAAGGAATTATATTTTTACAGGTATTTTCTATGTTTTTAATCAAATTAGAATAAGTTTGTCTTTCATTATTCTGTAAAAGTGCATTTCCTCCTAAAGCTATAACAATTTTCATAATTCATATTTTTAATTTTGGTGGATTTTTTAATAATATCTCGAGTAATTTTATCGCAAGTTCAATATCATTCCTATCAACCATTCCAATTGTAGTATGCAAATTTCTTACGGGAACAGTCATGGCTGTAGCAGGAACTCCTTTTCTTGATACTGCAATGTTCAAGGCATCTGTTGTTCCAAAATCACTTACGTCAAATTGTAATGGTATTTTGTATTTTTTAGCTAATTTTGTTATGTGATTATTTAATTCATGGTTTCCAAGCATCTCTGCATCTTTTATTGTAATGCAGGGACCTTTGCTCATTCTGATTGTAGCATCTGGTGCATAATCATCTGCATTTGTAACATCTATTGCAAGAGCCCAGTCAGGATTTATTGAATACGCAGAAGTTTTGGCCCCATATAATCCAACTTCTTCCTGTACTGTAAATGTTAGATAAACTTCATTCTTAATCTGCTTTAATTTTTTGGCTAATTGTATTAAAATATAACATCCTACCCTATCATCTAATGCCTTTCCGGAGATAATCTCTTTTGCTCCAAGACTAATTAATTTTCTTTTGAAATGGATATAATCTCCAACCCTTACCCCAATCTTAATCAGTTCTTTCTGAGTTAAACCAGTATCAACATATAAATCGCTTATTTTTGGTTTGTTCTCAATGTCAAAAGAATTACTCATATCATCTATTGTTATTACACCATAAAGCATTCCTTTTTTAGTTTCAACAGATACTCTTTGGCAGATTAAAGCCAAAGGATCTATACCACCAACCGTTGAAAAATAAACTCTTCCGTGGGGCTCAACATTTTTTACAATTAATCCAACCTCATCCATGTGAGCAGCAAGCATTACCTTAGGATATTTACCGCGTTTATGTGCTATTAAATTACCTGATTTGTCAACATGAATATCGTGAACGTATTTCTTAATCTCGCGTATTATAATTTTTCTGATATTTCCTTCGCTTCCAGAAACACCAAATGCATTAATTAATTCTTCGAGTAAATCCAAACTATCACCTCTATAAATTTTGATTATTTTAGTATATAAATGTTATTAAAAAGCTTTAAATAGAACTAAAATTTTATTCCATCGTGGCAAAAGAGAAGTTGAGTAAAGAACTTAATCTATTTCAAGTAACTTTAGCAGGTATAGGTGTTATTCTAGGAGCTGGGATTTATGCTTTAATTGGTGTTGCTTCTGGAATAGCTGGAAATGCTTTATGGTTGGCATTTGTTATTGGAGCAGTTATAGCAATGTTAACAGGATTAAGTTATGCTGAACTATCTTCAATTTTTAAAAGAGATGCTGGTGAATATGATTATATTCATAGCGCATTCAATAGAAGATTAGCAATTTTTATCGGAGTTATCATAATATTAGCGGGAATAATAACAGCTGCAACTGTCTCTTTGGGATTTGCGGGCTACTTTTCAGCATTATTTAAAACCCCGATTATTTATGTGGCAATTTTAATTACTTTAGTTTTAACATTAATTAATTATTATGGAATCAAAGGAAGTTCCTGGATTAATTCAGTTTCAACAGTTATAGAGACTGTTGGTTTACTAATTATAATTGCCCTCGGAGTTAAGTATATTGGAAATGTAGATTATTTTGAGATGCCAAATGGTTTTAATGGAGTTTTGGAAGCTACCGCATTAATCTTTTTTGCGTTTTTAGGATTTGATAACATTGTTAAATTAGCAGAAGAGACAAAAGATCCTCAAACAACAATTCCAAAAGCAGTTATTTTGTCAATAATAATATCTTCAGTAATTTATATTTTAGTTGCAATTTCGGCTGTTTCAATATTGGGATGGCAGGAACTTAGTACTTCAAGTGCACCATTAGCCCACGTTGCTGAAAGATCTCTTGGGGGAATAGCTTTCTTAGTTTTAGCAATAATAGCCTTATTCTCAACAGGAAACACTGTCTTGGTAACTTTGGTAACAACTTCGAGAATGGTTTATGGGATGGCTGAAGAAAAATCACTTCCAAAGAAATTTATGTTAGTGGATAAAAAAACTAAAACACCGTGGATTGCTATTTTCTTAATAATGTTAGTTACAATATTATTTATTTTAATTGGGGATATAAGGGTAGTTGCTGAGTTTGCCAATTTAGGACTATTTATTACATTTACATTTGTTAATTTGGCCGTTGTTATTTTAAGATACAAAAAACCATGGCTAGTTAGAAAGTTTACTGTTCCTGGAAGCATCGGCAAGTTTAATGTCCCATCATTTTTAGGATTTCTATTTGCTCTATTTATGATTTATTATATTGTGCAAGGTTATTTTTAATTAAGTTTAAATAATCATATTTTTAATTAATTTTATGAGAGAATTTTTATTGCGTGCTCTAAAGGCAAGGACAGATGGTAATTTTAGCCTGGATGATTTACCAGATGCAGGAAGGCTTGATTTAGTTGCAAGATGTATTTCAAGTGCTTTATGGGTTGCCAAGGGATTAAGGGAAGATACCATAATTCATGTTAATCTAGAAGGACCAAGATTTCCGCCTAAAATAATTTCTTTTTATGGTGCAAAGCTAAGGGGATTTTATTTCGATGAGAAGGGCATTGCAAAATTTATTAAATTAGCTTTAGAAAAAGGAATTGATTTGAAATTAAATGAAAGTCTAGAAGTTTATTCTGGAATCATTGTTGCAAAGAAAAGTTTTGAGCAATTAATAAAGGAAAAACAGAACTATCAGATAATATATTTGCATAAAAAAGGAGAAGATATCAGGGAATTTAAATTTAAAGAAAATATTTTAATTGTTTTTGGGGATTATATTGGAATGCCTAGAAAAACAGAGATATTTTTACAAAGACATAATGCAGAAAAAATTTCCCTTGG
>CAZSJV010000019.1:3911-10633 GCA_964607255.1 Candidatus Woesearchaeota archaeon
GGCTAAACTGCTCGGCTCCAGACCGGGACTTCCAGGTTCGAATCCTGGCTCTCCCATTCAAAAAAACTTTATTTTATATTCCAAGCGTTGTTCAAATTCATTTTGGGGAATATTAATTTTTTATATTAATTTAAAAGTATTATTATTACTTTTTGTAAGTAGTTACTTAAACGAAACCTTTATAAAGTAGTTAAAACAACCTATTTTTTAATGATTATTGATTGGGGGTAAAATAAAAATGATATCAAATTTATACGATGCTGGAAAGGGTTTTGGAAAAAGATTATTCTTAACAGGATTATTATTATATCAATTGGGGTGTGATCTTAATGTTTACAATCAAAGACCTATAGAACCGGTTTCTCAGAAAAAGCCAAAAACATCACAAGTACAAAGTAAAACTAAACCTAAACAACCAGAAAAACAAGTTAAACCTCGGGTTAAACAAGAAAAACAATCTCAATCAAAAATAGATTATAATAAATTAGAACAAATAATTGGTAAAAAGATTAATCAAAGTGTAAAAGTAAAAATAGATTCTTTATATAATTTAATAAACAGGTTAGACAATAATTACTCAAAAAATTATGAGGGTTTAAAAGAAAGTATTGAAAATTTATCACAAGAAATTGATGACATTCATACATTTAACAGAGTTTTAGATGATAGAGTAACTAACCTATTCGATTTATATAAACTTTTAGGACGTAAAGTTTCAGGAAAGAAAGAAAAATCATTAACACCTAAGGAAGAAAAAATTGCTTTAGATTCTCTGAAATATTCTTTTGATTTGGGTGTAGGTTATGATTTAGGAAAAGAACCTTATAATGGAAGTTTAAGTTTAAGATTAGTTAAAGAAGGTGACTTTATTTTCGGAGCTAAAGTTGGTTATGGGGAACAATCAACAGAACATCCAGATAGGGTAATATTAACTTCAACAAATCCTGTAACGGGATTTAGAGGAGAGGGTGTAGAAAGAAATAAGGAAAGAAGTATAAGAAATTATTATGGAATAGAAGTTGGTTACAATCTTGGACCGGTCTCATTATTATTAAATGGTGGATTAGAAGTAACAAATCTAACAACAAACAAACAAGTTGAAGAATATATAATCAACAGAACAAATTCAGTAGTTGCAAGCAATAAGGATAATTATTCTGATAGCAAAAAAACAAAAAAGTTTATACCTGGATTTGGTTTTGATTGTAATTTAAAGCAAGTAAATCTAGGAGCAAGAGTAAATCTAAGAAATGGTAAATTAGAACCACAATTTATATTACACTATAACCTAGGAAAATGAAGTTCTTAAAAATATTAATGTTATTAGTATTCTCTTTGCTATTTACAAGTACAGCTTATGCTATAACATCATATGGGGAATGGCAAAATGGCGCTAATTCAATTACAATAAATCGCGGAGATCAAGTTTATTTTGATTATGCATTATTTTCAGTTAATGCTCCGATATCATATAATCTAAGAATGTATGATTCTAATACAAATTTAATTTCAACATTTATATCTAGTTCGTCTAGTAATAATCTAATTTCAGATCGTCAAACAATATCACAATTAGATTATAGAGTAGATGGTATATATAGTATAATAATCTCTGGTGTTGATAATATACAGGATACAAGTGCATCAACTTTATTACTTCAAGTTGGAGACGGGGTAAATAATGCACCTGTGTTAAATGCAATTGGAAATCAGCAAGTTAATGAAGGAAATTTATTGCAGTTTACAGTTACAGCAACAGATGCAGACAATGATCCCTTAACACTAACAGTCACAGGATTACCAACAAATGCTCAATTTACAAATAATAATGACGGAACCGGAACATTTTCATGGCAAACTAATTATAATGATGCAGGAATTTATAATCTAAGGTTTACAGCAGGTGATTCAGTATTAACAGATTTTGAAGATGTAAGAATAACGGTTATAGATATTCCTCAAGTTAATAATGTCCCTGTTTTAAGTATTATAGCACCTATACAAAATGAAGTAATTTTTGGTAATTATAATATATTATGGCAAGCAACAGATCAAGATCAAACAGCCAATACTTTAGATATTAGAATTGAGTACCGTGATCCTAATAACCCAAATAATGGAATTAACACATTTTTAAATACAGTATTAAATTTGTTTGGAATACAAAATATCTTAACACATTGGATAACACTTGAGAATTTACAGGATAATAACGATGGTACATTTACCTGGAATACAAATACAGTTCAAGACGGAAGTTATGAACTTAGAATTAGTGTAATAGATGATAATAATAATTTAGTAAGCAACACAGTTCAATTCTCAATAAACAATGCAATAGGTGTAAATAATAATCCAGTTATAACAAGTACACCAATTATATTTGTACAAGTTAATAATCAATATAATTACGATGTAAATGCAGTAGATGCAGATAATGACCCAATAACATATGTATTAACAACAGCTCCTCAAGGAATGACTATTGATACTAATACCGGGTTAATATCATGGACGCCAAGTACAATTGGTAATTATAATATTGTATTAGAGGCAAGAGATAATAGAAATGGAGTTGCACAGCAATCCTATATATTATATGTTATAAGGTCATTAACTAATCAAAATTTAACAACTAAAGCTACTGAAAAACATGAATTTATGATCTCAAATATAGTATTAAAGCAAAATAATGACGATCTTAACCTATTAATAAGTCTAAAGAACGAGGGTAATAACAAAGAAAAAATCAATTTATTTATAACGGACTTAACAACTGGAAAAAGAATGGAAAGTCAGGTTGATTTAAGCATTAACGAGGGAACATGGAAGATTATAACATTAAGAAATATGGAAAAAGGAAATCATGTAATTAAAGTTGATGCAATTAGTAAGGCTTTTAAATATACTAGATATGGTTATATTAAGATAAGATAGAAAAGTTATTACCGAAAGGTTTATAAATAAGTTAATAACTGTAAAATAATAACAAATCAAAGTTTATAACAAACTTCAAGGGGGTTAAATTAAAATGAAAAAATTATTAAGTATTGTATTATTTTTACTAGTTGCTTTAGTATTCGCAACAAGCGCTAATGCGGCTTACACTTTAAACAACGTGGAGGTTGATGGCGTAGATATGAATGCTGTTGCACCTGCTTTACCACCTGTAATATACGTGGAAAGAGGAGACAGTATAAGCGTTAGAGTTGAATTTACAAGCGATGTCAACGTAAATGACGTAAGAGTAAAAACATGGATTGGTGGTTATGAATACGGAGATGTTGAAGATTCAACAAGCTTATTTGATGTATTAGCAAACACTAGATATGTAAAAAATCTAGTACTTGAAATACCAAATGATATAGATTCTTTAGATGATTACACATTACACGTTGAAGTATTTGATAGAACAACTAACTTAGAAAGTGAGTATACATTAAGGGTAGCAAGACAAAGACATGATATAAACTTTGTTGATGTTGTATTCAGCCCAGGATTAGTTGTAAGAAATGATCAACCATTATTTGTTACAGCTAGGGTAGAAAACTTGGGAGATAAAAAGGAAGAAGATATAAGAGTTGTTGTTTACATTCCAGAATTAGGAATGTCACAAAGAACATTCTTAGATGATTTAACTCCTGTTGATGAAGATGTTTCACAAAAGGAAGATTCCGAATCAACTGAAGCATTATACCTTGATTTAAGCGATGTTAAACCGGGTAATTACAATGTCTTCGTAAGAGTTGAATACAATCGTGGTCATGATTACATTGAAAAAGTATTTCCATTAACTGTTAAAGCTGGCAGTAGAGATGCTGTTAGTGTTGAACAAGATTTAATAGTTGATGTAGCTGAAAAGGTTAAGGACCTTAAAGCTGGTGAAGGAAATGTTTACAGGGTTTCATTAGCCAACTTAGGCAGTGAAGCTAGAACATTAACATTAGAAGTTGCTGGTGTTGAAGCATTTGGAACAGCAAGAGTTGATCCAAGTACAATAACAGTTGAAGATGGATCAAGCAGAGAAGCTTATGTTTATGTTTCAGCAAAGGAAAGTGCAACTACAGGAAACATGGTGTTTAGCGTAAGAGTAAAAGATGGTAACACTGTAGTTAAAGAAGTACAACTACAAGCAAATGTTGATGGTAAACAAGCACCAAGCACATCAAGCTTAAAAACTGGTTTGGAAGTTGGATTTGTTGTATTGTTAGTAATCCTAGTAATATTAGGAATAATCTTAGCAATTAACAAATTAAGAAACAAGGAAGAACCAGAACAAACTTACTATTAAGGTAAGTTAATTTTTTCTTTTTTTATTTATTATTAAAATAAATCTAATTCTTTTTTAAAACCAAAAAGTATTTATATATCTTATACTTTTCAAGAGTAGATAAAGGGGGGTTTAACTAATGAATAATAAAAGAGTTTTGATACTATTAACATTTTTACTATTTATAACATCATTAAGTTCTGTTAATGCTTTCGATTTAACCTCGGCAGAATTAGAAAAAAGTGTTTGTCCCAGCTCGACAATATTATTCAATACAAATGTTCTTGGTTCTGGAAGTTTTAGCGTTAATTTAGAGGGAGATGCTGCTAAATGGGCCATAGTTGTTCCGCAGGGTTTTGTTTTAAACAATGAAGCTAAATTACTTTATACTTATATTACTCCCAGATTTAATACTGATCCAGGAATATATAATTTAGATTTGGTTGTTAGAAATGAAAATGAAGTAAAGGAAGTTAATTATAAGGTAAATATTCCAGACTGCCATAATTTAGTTATTACTGGAACTCCAAGCAAAGAAATATGCGGTTGTAATTCTGACACTTATAGTTTTACAGTTTCAAACAACGGAATTTATCAAGAAACTTATCAATTAGAAGTTAACGGAAAAGCAGCTCCTTGGGTAAGCTTAAATCAAAATGAACTAAGCCTAGCACCAGGACAGACAAAAGAAATCTCAGCTATTTTAAATGCTCCATGTAGTAGCGATTTTGGCGAAAACGATTTTACTGTAACAGTTAGGTCATTAACTAGCAATGCTGTTGCTAGTTTTGATTCTAACGTTATTGTAAATAGTTGCTTTGATTTTGAGGCTAAATTAGATAAAGAATTTGTAAACATGTGTGAACATTCAAGTGAAACGGTTCAGGTTAATATTAATAATCTAGCTCAGCTTGATAATGAGTTTGAACTAAGCATGACCGGACCTGCTTGGGCTAATCTCGAATTAAGCAAATTAAGTTTATCATCACAAGATTCTGGGGTTGTTAATTTATTGCTCACGCCAGATTATCAAGTAGAAGGCGATTTTGATGTAAATATAAATGTTAAGAGCAGTCAAAGCAAGATTAGTACGGATATTAAGACTAAAGTAAGTGTAAGAAAATGCAATGATGTTTCTTTTGAATTATTACAAAGGCAAGATACTTTATGTGTAGGATCAAGTAGAGAGTATGAAGCAAGTGTTAAGAATATTGGAGAATTTGAAAAAGAGTTTAGAATAGAAAGCACAGAACCTTGGATAGGAATAGACCCTGTAATATTAACACTAGGAGCAGGAGAAAGCAGAAATGTTAGATTAAATTTCAACCCTGGAGAAAATATAACTACAAAAGCCTATGATATAAGTTTTAGAGCTACAGCACTTGATTCAAGCAAGGTTTCCAGTGAAGATGCTTTCAATTTAGATTTAATAAGCAGAGAACAGTGCTTTAAACCAGAATTAATAGTTAAGGATCTGGAAGTAAATGCAGATTTAAATGCAGTTACACCAATTATAATAAGAAATCTTGGAGCTCAAACATCTACTTATGAAATTGGATTAAGCGGAAATGCAAATTCATTCTCGCAGTTAAATCCAAGTACGATAACAATTGAACCCGGGAAAACCGAAACTATTTACCTTTACGTTGCTCCACCTTATGATACTCAACAAGGAAATTATAAAGCAGAGGTAACATTAAGATTAAAAGAGGGAGATGTTTTAGATAGCAAGGTAATTAATATAAAAGTAAACGAAGCTAAACAAATAACTATACAAACAAAGAATATTCTAGGAAAAATAAATGGTTTATGGCAAAGATTAGTTGATTTCTTCAAAAGACTTGTTCAGCCTCCTTTAGAAGAAGTTGAAGAAGAATTAAATCAATCTGATGTAGAAAAAGAGTTAATTAATGAATCTGGATTCGTTAATGAATCTGTTGAAATTGAAGAACCCGAACTAGAAACTGAAGAACCAGAATTAGAGCCAAAAACAGAATTAACAGAGGAATCAGGATTAATAGATTTAGATGAAGAAAATACAATAAGTAATGATGTTAGATTTGAATTCAATAATGAGATACATTCTTTAAAGATTTTAAGCGTTGATAATCAAACAGTAACAATAAGCATTGAATCAAATATTACATATGTTTTATTAGATAAAAACGAGGATGAGGAAGTCGATTTAGACAGAGATGGTAAAAGTGATTTGGTTTTATCTTTACAGGGATTCGATGAAAATGGAAGTCCAATAATAATAGTTAATAAACTAGAACAAGCATCAGAAAGTGAGGAAACAAATTACTTACAACCCGCTAAAGATTTTTTGTATAAATATAAAGGGATCTTATTGATTGGATTAATAATTGTAATTGGATTAATATTATTCTTTGCAACCGGATTTTATAAAACATTAATAAAATACATTGAAGAAGAGGATGAAGATGAAGAA
>CAZSJV010000020.1:0-5620 GCA_964607255.1 Candidatus Woesearchaeota archaeon
TTATGGGATTAACATAATTTATTTTTCCATCTTTTCCCGTATCCTGCGTTAATACTGGAATAATTGTTTGAGTAGCGTTTTTATGACAATATGAAACTGCTTTTTTTATTATATAGGTATACAGACCAAAACTTCTTCCAAACTTTATATTCTTTAAATCCAAATTATAAACATAAACTGATTTTGTGTTTGTTTTCTTTGCTGCAACAATTCCCTCAGGCTCTGCATCGCTTATTACAATATCCGGCCTAAAATTCTCAATTAGCTTTTCTATTCTTTTTATATTGTTAAGATACTGGAATGGATAAAATAAATTTGAGAATATAACCTTAGTTGCATCAACCTCTGATTTAGTATCTGGAAATTTCTGTCCTATAATCTCGGTTAAGGGAAATCTCTTTTTGAAATAATTTAATGCCAAACCGTAAGTTGCAATTTTTATTTCTGCATCCTTGTCTTTTTTTGATACTTCTCTTATTATGGCCTCCTCTCTCATCATATGTCCAAATCCAATTCCTGTTATGACAAATAAGTATTTCATTTTATTTTGTAAAATTTCTCCGCATATTTGCACTCGTGTTTAAATCCATAAAATTTTGCCCTCAGATAAACGGCTATTATCAAGGGGTACATAAATATCCATTGACTTCTGTAAGCCTTCATCATTGCAATCTTGGCCCTAAAATACGGGGTAATATCTGTGTATGTTACTGGTTTATTATCTTTTAAAATATTCCAAACTTCGTATTCATATATATCTGCTCCGTAATTCAAATCATTTATAACATCTATTACTGCTTCATTTACCGCACGATGATCTTGATGCGGATCTATTGAAGAATTAACAAATATTTTCCTAGGATGGGATTTTTTTATTATTCTTCTTATTCTTTCTCTGATATCCTTTTCCTGGATTTCCTGTTTTAGTTTATTATCTTCTAATCCAAAAAATATATTTCTATTAATCCCAAATCTTCTTCCAATGCCTTCTGTTTCCTGTATTCTTTGTTTTATTATTACCTCTTCTTTATAATGGGGGTGAGATTTTTGCCCTGCTGAAAAAATAACCTTAATTATATAATAATCTTCTTTTTTTAGCTTGATTAAAGTTCCTCCGCCACCAACTGCAAAATCATCAGAATGTGCTTCAAAAATAATTGCGATTTTAGTCATGATTAAAAGAAATTTTTTATGTATTTAAAATTATTGAATGCATCAGCGGGGATTTGAACCCCGATCCTCGCCTTGGAAGGGCGAGATATTTGCCTCTCAAAGAGATCTGGCCGTTATACTACTGATGCATAATTGGCATAATTTCTTTGTTAGTTGGAACTTTTCCTTCCTTTTTAAATCTCTCGTATTTTATAATATTTTTAAAATTTTTGGAACCTATTTCTTTGAAAAATTTATGTATCTCAGAGGTATCATAAATATATAAGTTCTTACTTGATACTGAAGACTTAAAATTCAATTTATTAAATGCCTCTTTAACATCTTGTAAAAATTTACTATCATTGCTGCTAATCTCTACACAAGCAGTATTTTTATGATGCCTGTGAAAACTTCCATCTGTATCAAATAAACCCCTTATATAAGTCTTTAAATAATTTGGATTTTGTTTTATAACTTCAGGGATCTTTAATTTTCCCAGTTTATTTCCATAAGGCAAATGATATTCGTTAATCAAAAATTCCCTTAACTTCCTTGAATATGATCTAATTTTAACTTTATTTTTTTGATAAGATATATTTGGATTTATATTAAACAATTTTTTAATTAAATTATATAAATAATCTTCAATTAAGTTTTTATCTAAAATCTTATGTGCAACAATACTAACTTCATATGGTTCTTTAGCACTAATATGACCATCCCCGGCGAGAATTCCTATAAATTCTGATAAGTCTCTAGATAATTTTGGATATTTTATTTTAATCTCTTCATTCATCACAATGATTTCTTTATAATCAAATTTATTTTGATTTAATTTAGAAATTTTACATAACTTAATAAAATTATTTTTAGACATCATGCAACTTTCTCTTAGGTAAGCAAAAATTGTTTGCCTATGTACCCCAATGTCTTTAGCAATTTTATCCCAAGAACAATATAATCTCTCTTTAACCTTCAATAAAAATTTCCTTTGGTTACCGTTAGAAAATTTTAAGCATATAACCATCAAAGCAGTAAAGCATTATGCTATTTAAATCTTTCTTTTTGTACTGCCCATTATACTATTTTCCGAATCTTCTGTCCCTTTTAGAATATTCCTGCAGACATTTAACGAAATCTTTCTTGCTAAATTCCGGCCATAATGTATCTGGCAAGAACTCTATTTCAGCATATGCTCCCTGCCATAACATAAATCCGGATAACCTTGATTCACTTGTTCTAATAATTAAATCTGGTTCGCTGCTAGTATACAAGTTATTGGAAAATAGTTCATCGTTAATATCTCTTTCAGTAATCTTATTGTTCTGAAGCAAGCTTGCAATTCTTCTTGTGGCATCAATTATCTCAGCTCTTCCGGAATAAGCCATTGCAAAATTTAATATAAACTTCTTGTTATTCTTTGTTTTTTCCATTAATTCTTGCATTATTTCCTGGATATCTTTCGGAAACATCTGTATTCTTCCAATGAAATTAACCCTGGTAAATTTTAGTTTTGGATCATTCTTGAAATTACTAAATTCTTTTCTGAATAAATCCATTAAAAAATTAAATTCTGTTTTTGGCCTGTCAAAATTCTCCAATGAAAAAACATACAAGGTTAATTCTTTTAAGTCATATTCCAAACACCAATCAACTAATTTTTGTATTTTCTTTGCTCCCCATTCATGTCCCTTCCAAGGTTTTAGCATTAATCTCTTTGCAAATCTCCTGTTACCATCTAGAATTATCCCCACGTGCCTAGGAACCTTGTTATTGCTTGGATTTAATTCCATATTTACCCCTACTAAGCATTATAAATAATAATTTAAAAACCTTTCTTTTAAGAAAGTTTTTTAAGTATTAAATAATAAACAAGACCATGGATTTTAACATTATCAAAATAAAAAATATAAACGAATTAAATAGGCAGATTAAGAAAGATTATTTTAACATCGCCTTCGGGGACAGTGATGAGATAAATAGAAGAATATTAGAAAATAAAAATATACAGTTATTATTAGACCCTGAAACTAATAATGAAGATTATATGCATTCCCGTAATTCTGGGCTTAACCAAGTTCTTGTAAAAATAGCCAAGAAAAATAACATTGGTATAGGATTTAGCTTCAATAAAATCTTAAAGTTAAATAATAATGAAAGAATAGATTTATTTGGCAAGATAATGCAGAATATCATGCTTTGCAATAAATATAAGGTTAAAATGTATATAGTAAACTTTGTTAATGATAAACTAGATGAAAGAAGTGCAAACGATTTAAAGGATTTTGGGGTAACTTTGGGAATGCTGCCTGGAAAATTTGAAATTCTGGAAATAAAAAGATGAAAAAAGCAAAAAATGTAAAAGAAGGAATCTCCACTGTTATGGTACACAAAGTGCCAGCGGATTTACGAAAAATCCTTACTTCTTCCTCGGCGGCGAGAGCAGCATGGAAAGATATTACGCTACTCGCGCGCAATGAGTGGGTCTGCTGGATTGAGTCTGCCAAGAAAGCGGAAACAAGGAGTCACCGGATCAAGAGGACGCACACGGAACTTATAGAGGGAAAGCGTCGACCTTGTTGTTGGGCCGGTTGTATTCATCGTTGAAGAAATCTGAATCAATATGAAAAGAAAAAATCGAGTGATGTTAACGTTACAGCCCACAAAAACGTTAATTTTATAAACCCGAATTTCTAATTAATATTGGATGAGAAAGAAGAAAAAGGTTCTTTCTATAAGTTAATAATGAAAAACTTATTGCCCAGTTTAAGGGAAAGTAATCGTTACATTGGATTTGAGATAACATCAAATAAACAATTAAACGAAATGGAGGCTAGAAAAGGCTTAGAAAAGGAAATCATGGGCTTTTTAGGCAGTTTGGAACTAGCAAAAAGTTCATTTAAACTTATAAATTTCCATAAAAACAAGGGAATAATAAAAGTAGACAGAAAATACTTAAATAAAATGAAAGCAGTATTATCTTTAATAAAGGAAATTGAAAACAATAAGGTTATGGTAAAAAGCCTAACAGTTTCAGGTATATTAAAAAAAGTCAAATCAAGATTATAAAATGGAGGAAAAAATGGAAACGATGCAGCATCAGATGATGGGGTATGACCGTACTAGTACGATGTTTAGTCCAGACGGAAGATTATTACAAGTTGAATATGCTAAAAAAACAGTCAAACAAGGAAGCACAGCAATCGGGATTGTATGCAAGAATGGAGTTTTATTGGTTGCAGACAAAAGAATAAATGAACCTCTAGTTGTTCCAAGTTCAATTGAAAAAGTATTTCAGGTTGATGAACACATCGGAGCAACT
Source organism: Candidatus Woesearchaeota archaeon (assembly GCA_964607255.1). Classification (GTDB taxonomy): domain Archaea; phylum Nanobdellota; class Nanobdellia; order SCGC-AAA011-G17; family GW2011-AR20; genus GW2011-AR20. The sequence continues at coordinate 4,475 of CAZSJV010000020.1, forward strand.
GCCTCAGGAATTTTAAGCGATGGAAGAATTTTAATTGATAGAGCAAGATTATTAGCACAGCAGCACAGAGTAACTTATGATGAACCGGTTGATACAGCTTCTTTAGTAAAAGATATTTGTGATATGAAACAGCAATTTACACAATTTGGTGGAGCTCGTCCTTTTGGAGTTTCTTTATTATTTGCGGGTGTTAATTCAGAACCAGAATTATTTTTAACAGATCCTACTGGAATTTATTTTCAATATAAAGCAACTGCAATCGGCGAGGCTGAAACTGAAATCAAGGATATTTTGAACAAGGAATACAAAGAAACAATGGATTTGGAAGATGGAATAAAATTAGCAATAAGAGCATTAAAAAAGGTTCTTGGAAAAGATTTTGACATTAAAAGAATTGATGGTGCTCATATTGATTTAGATAAAAAACAATTCAAGAGATTAGATACAAAATATTTGGCGAAAGTAACGAAGTAAAATGGTTAACATAGAAGATGCAGTAATTGCAAAAATAAGTAAACAGGGGTTAAACGTCGAGATTCTTGTAGATTGCGAGAAAGCAATGGAATTCAAGCACGGAGCTAATATTGATGTGAATGACATTGTTGTTTCTGGGATGACTTTATTTAAGGATGTCAAGAAAGGTGAAAAAGCCAATGAGCACGAAATCCAGAAATTATTCGGAACAACCGATGTTGTTCAGGTTATAAAAGAAATTTTAAAGGAAGGAGTAATCCAGTTAACAAAAGAGTACAAAGATAAATTAAGGGAAGAGAAGAGAAAAAATATAATTAATTTAATACATCGTTATTCAATAAATCCAACAAATAATTTGCCTCATCCACCTCAGAGAATAGAGGCTGCAATTGAAGAATCAAAGGTAAAAATAGATGAATTCAAGAAAGCAGATGAACAGGTTAAAGAGATTATTGTAAAGATTAATCACGTTTTGCCAATAAGATATGAGGTAAGGGATATTCAAGTAAGAATTCCTGCCAAATTCGCCGGAAAATGTTATTCGATATTAAAACAATTTGGAAGTTTATTGAAGGATGAATGGCAGAACGATGGAAGTCTGCTTGCTGTTTTGGAAATTCCAGCCGGCTTGACTTCAGATTTATTTGATAAATTAAATTCATTAACGCATGG
>CAZSJV010000020.1:5720-10588 GCA_964607255.1 Candidatus Woesearchaeota archaeon
TAAAATGACAAAATTATTAATTCAAGAAAAAGAAATTGTAGTACCTGGAGAAGAATTGGCAGAGGGACTGGACTATTTGCCTAGCATGGGAACATACAGAGATAAAGAAAAAATAGTTTCAAACAAGCTTGGTGTAGTTAGTGTAAATAAGAATATAATAAAAGTAATTCCCTTGACTGGAAGATACATGCCAAGGATAGATGATACGGTTATTGGAAGAGTAGTTGAGATTGGTTTTTATGGATGGAGTGTTGACATTGGAAGTGCATATCCCGCTACATTATCAATAAGAGATGCAACTGAGTTCATTGACAAGGGAGAGAATTTAACAAAATATTATGATTATGGAGATATAATCGCTGCTAAAGTAATAAGGACTGCAAGATATAATTCAATTGATATAACAACAAAGGGTCCTGGGTTAAAAAAATTAATTAGTGGAAATGTAATTGAAGTAACTCCAAGCAAGGTTCCTAGGATGATTGGAAAACAGGGAAGCATGATTTCAATGATCAAGGAAAGCACTGGATGCAATATCTTAATCGGGCAAAACGGAAGAATATGGATTAAGGGAACAAGCCTGGAAAATGAAAATTTAGTAACTAGGATAATAATGAAGATTGAGGAAGAGTCTCATATTGACGGGTTAACAGATAAAATAAAGAAATTACTAGAGGAGAAAAAATGACAAGTTATGATAAAAGATTCTCAGGAAGAAAATTTGATGAGATGAGAGAGATAGAAGCAAAGGTAGGAATTATAAAAAGAGCAGACGGAAGTGCTTTATTTAGAATTGGAGATACAATTGCCATAGCTGCTGTTTATGGTCCCAGAGAATTACATCCGAGATTTATGCAAAATCCTGAAACAGGAATTTTAAGATGCAATTATGATATGACAACTTTCTCAGTTCCGGAAAGAAAAAGACCGGGTCCAAACAGAAGAGGAGTTGAAATTTCTTTGGTTACTGAAAAGTCCTTGCTTCCTGTAGTTGAGTTAAAACAATTTCCAAATGCGGTTGTCGATGTTTTCATTGAGATAATACAGGCAAACTCCGGAACAAGATGCGCGGGTATATCGGCCGCTGCACTGGCATTAGCACATGCAGGAATTCCAATGAAAGATTTGGTTGCAGCTGTTTCAGTAGGCAAGGTTGGAGAAAAAGTTTTAATTGACCTTGATAAAGAAGAAGAGGATGTTGAAGATGCCACGGATATTCCGATAGCAGTAACAGGAAGAAAACAAGATATTACATTATTACAGTTGGATGGAAACGTTACTAAGAAAGATTTAGTCGAGGCAATAAAATTAGCAAAGCACGGGTGCAAGAAAATAAATGAGATACAGCAAAAAGCCTTAAAAGATGCTTATAAGAGTGAGGTAAAAAATGAATAACGATTACATATTATCCTTAATTCAGCAAGATAAGAGATTAGATGAAAGAGAATTTGATCAATACAGAGATATAAAAATCGAATTGAATGTTAGTAAAAATGCAGAGGGCTCAGCAAGATGCAAGATAGGAGATACAGAAGTTATAGTTGGAGTTAAGATGGATGTTGGTGAACCATATCCAGACAATCCAGATGAGGGAACAATTATTGTAACAACTGAATTATCCCCGGTAGCTTCTCCCTTATTTGAACTTGGTCCTCCTGGAAGCCAAGCAACAGAATTAGCAAGAATTGTAGACAGGGGAATAAGAGAAAGCAAAGCACTTGATTTCAAAAAATTATGCATCAAAGAAGGAGAAAAAATATGGATGGTTTTTATTGATATATATCCTTTAAACGATGACGGGAATTTAATTGATGCAGCTGTATTAGCAACATTAGCCGCATTGAAACATGCAAAATTCCCGAAATTAGAAAATGACAAAGTTGTATTTGGAGAATTTAGCAATAAAAAACTTGAATTAGAAAAACTTCCTGTAACATTCACATTCGGAAAAATAAATGATAAAATATTACTTGATCTTAACTCAAAGGAAGAAAGCGTTATAGACGCCCGTTTAAGTATTTCTGTATACAATGGAGATATACATGCAATGCAGAAAGGCGGAGATAAATCTATGACATTGGAAGAGATTGAGAAAATGGTTGATATCGCAATTGAAAAAGAAAAAGAATTAAGGAGCACGATAAAATGATGGATCCAAGCATATTCACAAAATATGAAAAAGCAAGAATCATAGGAGCAAGGGCATTACAGATAGCAATGGGTGCACCCTTACTGCAGGATTTAAAGGAAGAGGATTTTGAAAAGTTGAATTATAATCCCGTAGCAATAGCAAGAACAGAATTTGAAAAGGGGATTTTACCAATAACAATTAAGAGACCTTTGCCATCAAAACATTAATTTTTTAAATATTTCTCTTAAGCTAGTTCTATGGAAGAGCCTAAAGGCAAACTAATACACTGTAATGGGATTATCAAATGTCAAGAGCCAAAAGAAGAGGGGTATAAAGAAGAAAACGGTCTTGATTATGATTCATTTAGAAATATTTTTTTTAGAGACTTTGATTTAGATTACATTCCCGAATTGGCAATAGAATATGATTTGCATTTTCATATTGCAACACATTCCAAAGCAACAAGCACATGCCAGGAAAAAGCAGACATAACCGGATTGCCGTTAGAAAGAGTAATCAAGGGAATTTATTTAGAAGATTCAAAAGAAGAAAAAGTTTATGCGCTAGCAATTCCCGGAAATAAAACGTATGTAAAAAGCAAGCTTGCGGAATTTCTTTGTATTAAAGATGACGAGGTTGATTCAAGAATAAGAAAATCAAGGTGGCTTCCCGTTCATATTGAATTTGGAACAGTTCATCCCTTTGTAAATTCCAAGAGTCTTAATTTTCCTTATGGTAATGGCAAACTGGAATGCATATTATTTGACAAAGATTATATTGATAAAAGAATGAACAAAGATGGCTTGGATGACTTTTCTTTTACAACGCACCCAAGCACCGGTTATGACAATCACAGGCTTTCAATACAGATGAATTATCATAGTGCCTTTATTATTTTAAGCACAAGGTTTCCTGAAAAAGTTAGAGCTGTTGAATTGGTTTAATATCGTTAAAAAAACTTATCCAAAAAACTTTCAAACGCTTTTCTTCTTGGACTTCTGTAAGATAATCTGGCATATTTAAGGAAAGAGATTATTTCTTCCCGCATTGTATCGCATGAAATTCTACCGTAATCTTTTGGATTATATCCCCTATTAAGAAAAGCACCGCCTCTGGAAACCATCATTAAAACCCTTACCTTGTTATCAAATAAATAAGTTTCAAAATATAATTTGCTATTTTTAGGAACTATATTATCTGCATCCAAAAATTTCCTGCTTTGATCCAATAAGGCTTTTTCTAATTTCTCCATTTTGAAAATAAAATAATAAATAATATAAATTTAATCTATTTAAATCATTAATGAGACGATAATAAAATAGATTACAATAGATGAAGAATCAGAGATAATTGTTGCAAATGGTCCGCTTCCCAAAGCAGGATCTTGTCCAAATGTCTTAAACAAATATGCCGTTAATAGTGAAATAAAACTTGAAATAACTAAAGTAGCAAACATTGCCAAAGAAATTACAAAAGAAACTTTAGGCTGCTGCCAAAAGTAAGATACCACTAAAAATGTTGTTCCTCCGATAAAGGCTCCAATTATCAGGCTTATGAGCATTTGTTTCAGAAAATATTTTACTAAATTAAGTTCCTTGCCAAACAAAGCCAGATCTCTTATAAATAAAGTTTGATGCTGCGTTCCGAGAGCATTACTCATATACACAATAGCAGGAATAAAAAAGGCTAATATTAAATTCTGGTTTAAAATAGATTCATATTTATCAATAAATGCGGCTATAAATAAAACTCCAATTAATCCTACAACCAACCAAGGAATTCTATGAAGCAAAGTTAATGGCAAAGGAACTTGCATTGTATTTTCATAATCCAAATGACCCTTATGAATACCTGCGAAGTAAAGTATATTTCTATGCAAACTTCTGTTTAATATTGAAAGTATTTTATTTGTTAAAATAACCCCTAGCATTTTGCCATTCTCAACAATCGGGATTGCCTTTATCCCGTGCTTTAATGCCAAATCAGCCACTCTTTGATTTCCAGCATTTGGGGAAACCGAGACAATATTCTTAAACATAATGTCTTTTATTTTAGTTTTTGGGGAATGCCTGAAAATCTCCTTTATAGAAATGATGCCAACAAGATTTTTTTTACGATCTACAATATAAATATAATCGATGGTTTCAAAATTTTTTATATTTTTGTTGATAAATCTGTGCGTTTGGTTAACATTGTAAGAATCCGGGATTATTGGAACTCTATTGGTAATATAATTTATAGCCAAATCTTTCTTTTCATGATTTGATTTATTAACTTCCATATTACCTCTTTTTAATCTACAAAGAATTAATAGTATTTAAAGTTATTTTTTATATAATTTCAAAGAAAGGACGAATATTACCAAGTACATTACTAAACCATATACGCAAGTTGGAAGTAATAAACTATATTTGCATATTCCATCTAAGCAGCTAGGATATACTAACTCTACTATAGAGGTATACGTTGAAAAAATTACACCGATTAGAGATACATAAACCAGAATTTTTAACTTTTCTCTTGTATAATTCTTCATTAAGGAAATTACTGTAATAAATAAAATTAAAAATAAAATTAATCCATAAACACATGCTGGATATCCTAAAAAATATGGACATCCTTCTGTTAAGGGACATGAATCAAGAACTAATTTTGCAAAAGTTAAGTAACCTGAGAATAAAACACCGATTAAGGAAAAAATAAAAATGGTATTAACATAACTTCTTTTTTCCATAAT
>CAZSJV010000021.1:0-10299 GCA_964607255.1 Candidatus Woesearchaeota archaeon
GGATTCCCTTCGCTTCTTGCTTTGCCTTATTAATTAAATCTGTAATATTTTTATTCGTCAAAATATTTAAAGATAAACTGAAAATATAGCACAATCTTAAAAAATCTTTAATCTCTTCTTTATCTTCTGGATTTTCCAAAACGACTTCAATGTTTGAATCTTTTTTAAGCATTTTAAATTTCTCCCAGTACATAGATGGAACAACAAATATCCTATAATAAGGTTTTTCTTTTTTAATTACCTCAACATAAATTATCTTTTCAGGATTTTCCGAATATTTACTTTCTTTTAAAGCAGAATTAACTTTTTTTATTATTGATTTACTAGAAATTGGAATTTTGCTTATGAATTTTACTTTAACCAAATGTGAGCTAAGATTTAAATTATTAAAATTATCCTTAAACGTCTTGAAATCCAGTCTCTGCCAATCTTTATACATCGAAAGAATCTTCTCAATTTCCTCAAAATATAATATTTCTTTAATATCCTTACTAGTTTCTAAAATTAAACCATTATCCTCATAAAATCTAGCATCGTTTAATCTAGCCTTAATTTTGTTTTTTAATACTTCGTTATTTAATTCAAACTTGTTTAAGATCAATAAATATCTCATAAAACTGATTAAGATTAAATTTATATAAGGCTTTTTATTAATAAATTCCAAGTGGGAGTACCGAAGTGGCCAAACGGGACAGAATTACAAAAAAGTAATGTCCAGACTCAAGATCTGTTGGCTTAGTGCCTTCACAGGTTCGAATCCTGTCTCCCACACTAACAAGAAAATGATAAAGAAAGTATTAATGGATGAAAGTGGAAATAGATATTATTGGAAACAGGGTGATTTGAATACTAATCTCGGTATAATTAAAGAAGCCTGGATAAAAAGAGCAAAATCAGAAGTTAAAAGCAATGTTGGAAAAAGATTTTTGGTTCTTGAAGCAAACTTTTTGGATGATCTAAACGGAATGAAAAGAGGGCCTGCAACTGTTAATTTAAAAGATATCGGGGTAATATTAACCTATACAGGAATAAATAAAGATTCAGTTGTATTAGAAGCTGGTAGCGGAAGCGGACAATTAACAGCCTTCTTATCAAGATTTGTTAAAAAAGTTTACAGCTATGAAATAAACAAGGATTCTTATAATTTAACAAAGAGGAATCTGGAATTTTTAAATATAAAAAATGTTGAATTAAAAAATAAGGATGTAAAGTATGCCGAAGAAAAAAATATTGATTTATTTGTTCTTGATTTACTTGATTCATACAATTATGCTCATATTGCAAATAAATCTTTAAAAAGATCTGGTTATTTGGTTTCTTATCTTACAAATATTAACCAAGTTATAGATTTACTGAAAAATCTTAAAGAGTTTATTGTTGAAAGGATTATTAGTGTCAAGGAAGAAAACTGGATAAACAAGGGATTAGTTTTAAGACCAGAGAATTGGAATTTAGCACACACTGCTTTTATATTATTTGCCAGAAAGATTTAAATAATTTCTGGTGTGATTAATAAATATGTATCAAGAAAGTAATACCTCGACAAGAGAAAGTTTTACAGGAAAGTTGACATTGCTCGAAACCTTATCAAATTCTTATAGTAATGGTAATATAACCTTTAATGGTGTCTTGTACGAGATTCATTTTAACAATGAGGGTAACGCAATTTATTGTAACGCTTCTTTAGATAAATTTGAATCATTAGTTAAGAAAAAATCTAAAATTAGAATAAATAAAATCTTTCCACCTTCTTTATCAATGGAAAAATTTGAAAAATCCTATAAAAAGAAAATTTGGAATTTTGATACAGAATGGCCGATAGAAGATGGTAAGTCTTATTTCTTAATAGTTCAAAATGGAAAATTAGTTAGTGATATTAAGGCTTCAGAAGACACTAGTTATCAACGAGGCTATAGGCAATTGTTAAAGGAAGAGGCATTAAAAGAAGGAATAAAATTAGAGGACAATTTATTAGGTATCGTCTTTGATGACTTAGATAGAAAAGTATTAGATTTCTTTAACAAAAAATTTTAAAACAAAATATTTAAAAACTCTTAATTCTTTACTAAGCCAGAAGTTATTGATTGCGAATTCTAAACTTCTAGCCTAGCAAGCAGAATAAATATTCAAGGATTTAAAAAGGTTTTGAAAATGAAAGAAATAGAAAAATTAGTGCCGGATACAAGCATAATAATTGAAGGTACATTATCAAAGAAAATTGAAAATAGAGAGATTAATGTAGGTGAAATTATAATACATGAAGCTATCTTGGCAGAATTGGAACACCAGGCTAATCAAGGACGTTCTATAGGGTTAGTCGGATTAGATGAATTAAAAAAACTAAGAAACATGTCTGAAGAGGGATTATTTCAGATAAGATATGCAGGCAGAAGACCAAGTGCGGCTGAGATAAGGCATGCTAGTCTTGGTGAAGTAGATTCGTTAATAAGAGATTTGGCTTATGATGAAGGGGCTACATTATTAACAGGGGATAAAATTCAAAGCAGAGTTGGTGAAGCAAAAGGAATTAATGTAATTTATGTTGAACCAGTAATAAAGCAAAGAAAATTAACAATTGAAAAATATTTTGATAAAACAACTATGAGTGTGCACCTTAGAGAAAATATAAAACCATACGCTAAAAGAGGTTTTCCTGGAAATTGGGAGTCTGTAGATTTATCCGAAGAAGTATTAAAACAAGAAGAAATACAAGATATCACAAAAGAAATTATAGAAGAAACAAAATCAAGAAGAGATGGTTTTATTGAAACTGAAAGACGCGGCTCAACAATAATTCAATTAGGAAATTACAGAATAGTTATTACAAGACCGCCATTTTCAGATGCATGGGAAATAACCTGTGTACATCCTATAAAGAAAACTGTTTTGGAGGAATATAGCTTGAGTGAAAAATTAAAGAAAAGAATTGGTCAGGCAGAAGGTATTTTAGTTGCAGGTTCGCCAGGCATGGGTAAAAGTACATTTGCACAAGCACTTGCAGAATTTTATGTTGACAAAAGAAAAACAGTCAAGACAATCGAAGCTCCAAGAGATTTGCAGTTAAGCGAAAATGTAACACAATATTCAATATCATATGGAAGCTCTCAGGAAATTCATGATGTTTTATTATTATCAAGGCCGGATTATACAATTTTTGATGAAATGAGAAATCTGGAAGACTTCAGGTTATTCGCAGATTTAAGATTGGCTGGAATTGGTTTAGTTGGGGTTATACATGCAAATGATCCAATAGATGCCATTCAAAGATTTATTGGAAAAACTGAGTTGGGATTAATTCCGCATATCATAGATACGGTATTATTTATAAAAAATGGAAACGTGAATAAAATATTGAGCTTAAAAATGAGCGTCAAAGTGCCTAGCGGGATGATAGAAGCTGATTTAGCACGTCCGGTTGTGGATGTAATGGATTTTGAAACAAATAAATTAGAATATGAGATTTATAGTTACGGTGAAGAAACGATAGTTGTTCCGGTTAATTTAGCTTCAAATGTTTCTGCTGTAAAAAAATTAGCTGCAAAACAAATCGAAAGTGAGCTAAGAAAATACGCCAATGATATAAGGGTAGAATTTATTTCAGACGACAGAATTAACATATTCGTTCCTGAAGAAGATATTGCCTATATTATCGGAAAAGAAGGAAGAACAATAGATGAAATTGAGAAAAGACTAGGAATAAGCATAAGCGTTAATGAATTAAAAAAAGAAAATTATTCTGGAAGCGATGTTAACTTCACAATAAAAGAGGACAAGAAAAATTTGATATTTTATTTTGATAACAAACAATCTGGAAAAAGAGTGGATTTCTTTATAGACAATGAAAAGATATTCTCGGCTAATGTCGGCCATAAAAATGAAATAAAAATCAACAAGAAAAGCTTCCCTGGAAAAACACTTCTTGAGAAAATAAACTTGGGGAGAGAAATTAAAGTAAAGATTTAGAAAAGTATTTAAGCAAACTTTAGTTAGAAATACAGTATGGTTGATAAAAAAATAGAGGAACATGTTGGTTTAGCTGCTACGAGAATTGCTAAGGATATTGGGGCTTCTGGAATAATTACAATTGAGCAGAAAAAAATAAATGAGGGATTGGATGAGGATAATTTATACTTAGATGTCTTGGTTACAATTTTTAAAAAAGTCAAGGATAATACATATACAAAACAAAGCTATTCTACAAAAATAAAAAAATCAACAGACGGAAGCATTATTCCGATTAAAGAATTGTTGATGGAAGCTATTGGGAAAAGATTTATTTCTAAGGGAGATATGATGGTTTGCGTTGTTGATGAAAGCGTAGGTATGGGATACAAGTCAATGATGTTTGTTTTTGAAGTCGATAAGATATTATTTAACATTAGTACACATAATCTTGCAGAAAGTATTAATCCAAATGTTATTGAAACAGTGATTGAGATTGCCTTGGAGATTGGGAGAGAGGGAAGAGAGGAAAAAAGAATAGGAACTGGATTTATAGTTGGAGACAAGAGTGATATAATGAAGTATACAAAACAACTAATTATTAATCCGTTCTCAGCATATCCCGATGAAGCAAAAAATATTCTTGATCCTAATTTACGTGAGACAATAAAAGAATTCTCCCAGTTAGACGGAGTTTTTATAATACATAAAGACGGCACGATTGTATCTTGCGGAACATATCTTGATATTGACACCCGTGATATTAATCTGCATCATGGTTATGGAACAAGGCATAGAAACACAGTAGCATTAACAAAAGAAACAAATTCAGTTGGTATTGTCGTTAGTCAGTCTGGTGGTAAGGTTACGATATTCAAGAATGGAAAAGCTGTTATGAGACTATGAAAAAAGATATTTTGATTTTAGGTATCAATGGAAGTTCAAATAAAAATGGTCTATGCGCAAGTTTATTAAAAAAAGCCCTAAATTCTGTAAGTGAAAATGGTGCTAAAACAAAAATTTATAATTTAATAGATATAGAAAAGGAATTTTACCATAGTAATTATAAAAAAGTTCCGGAAAAAGATTTCAAGAAATTATCAAAAGAAATTCTAAATGCAGATGGTTTTATTCTTGCTACTCCTGTACATTGGATGAATATGAGTTCTTTAATGAAAAATTTTATTGATAAATTAACATTTTTTGAATTATCGGGCTTTAAACTTGAAAATAAAGTTGCGGGTTTTATTGCTGTTGGTGAGGAAGACGGTGGATGGCAGACAACATTAAACATGGCCGGTCCTTTAAATCACCAAGGAATTATATTTCCACCATACTCAATGTTTTTTTACAATAAAAGATTTGCAGAAAAAAGTGATAATGCCTGGATGAAAAATGATTTATCTTTACTTGGAAAAAATATAGTTGAGTTATGTAAAATGATTAAATTGTACAAACCAAACTGGGATTATAAAAAATGAAAAAACCAAACTTAATGATCTTGGGAGCTTCTGGAGGAGTTGCAACCGCATTTCTACATTACTTAGTACACCATAGGGATTTTTTTAACAAGCTTATACTGTTATCATCAAAAGATAAAATTTCATCAAACCCTTATTTAGACCATAAAAATTTAGATTATATTTTTATTAAAAAAAGATTAGATCCTTATAATGAAGTTGGGTATCACAAAATATTAAAAAAATACAATGTTGATATTGTTTTAGACCTTACAGACATAGATTCAATTCCTCTTCTTGAAGCAACAAACAAATTTGGAGCAAGCTATATTAACACATCACTTAATGCAGAAAAAAAACCTGTGGCAGAACTTGTTTTTGGAATTTATCCAAGAAGAAATGAGATAAACAAGGCTACACATATTCTTTGTGCTGGAATGAATCCGGGCATAGTTAATATGTGGGTTAGAAATGGGATATCAAAATTTGGTTTGCCAAAAGAAATTGTCCATTTTGAATATGATACTTCAAGAGCATTGATGCCAGTAAAGTTGAGGCACGTAACAATAACATGGTCACCACATGAATTCTTAGTTGAAAATGTAAGAGATCCATCTGGAATTGCTATGGGAAAAAATAAAATAAGAGAGCTTCTTCCAAATGCCTTAAATCATAGAGAAGATATGAAGAAAATTTTAAGTCCGATATTAAAATTAGAAAGATATCCTAAGGGTTTTGTTTGTTTGCATGAAGAAAATCTTACTCTTTCTTTAAAATATAACCTCCCATCAAGATTTGTTTATTCAATTGACGATAATGCTATGGATTCCATTGTAAGATTATACAAAAAAAGAGGTAAGGTTTTAAGAGATGATCTGACATTAATAACAAATACAAATATTCCTTTAGAGGGAAGTGATAATATAGGTGTTCTTCTTGAATATGATGACAAGAAAGTTTATTATTTTAACAGTTCATACAATCAATCTGTCATAGGAACAAATGCAACTTATTTCCAGGTAATTGTTGGGGTATTTGCCGCATTGTTTACATTGCTTTTCGATAAACTAGAAAAAAAAGTTTATTTTACAGAAGATTTGTTTAATACACATTACAAGGACTATGTTTTTGATAATATGAAGGTTCAGGAATTTATTTTTAAAAAGAAAAATAAAAATCTAAGTCTCATGAATTATTATCCGGTTATAAGATCAAATAAATTTAGTCACATTTATATATAAATTTAATATTTAAAAAAGTGTAAAAGAGGTTATAATATGAAATATGATTTTGTTGTCTTGGGTGCGACCGGTTTACAGGGAAAAATTGTAACAAAAGATTTGCTGGAAAATGGTTATTCTGTCATGTTGTGCGGAAGAGATAAATCAAGAATTGAACATTTATTAAAAAGATATAAAAAAACAGGTTTTGAATATGTTGATCTAAGAAATATAGATCATGCTGCTAAAATTATTAAAAATTCAGGAGCGGATGTAGCTATAAATTGTGCAGAGGAAGACTGGGATTTAAATGCCCTTAAAGCTAGCACAAAGGCAGATGTTCATAACGTAGATCTTGGCTCTGAAATTCCAATGACAAGAGATCAGTTTGCTATGCATAACATTCTAAAGAAGAAAGGACTTGTTCATATAACTGGATGTGGCTCTGTTCCCGGTATTGGAAATGTTATGTTGAGGCATGCTGCTGAAAAATTTGATACAATAGACACAGTAGATTTAGGTTATGCTTGGAATTCCAATATTAAAAAATTCGTTGTTCCTTTTTCTATACAGACGATTTTAGCAGAATTCACAGCACCCGCAACAAATATCGAAAATGGAAAAGTGCTAAGAATAACACCTTTAGATACAATAAAAGATTACTATGATGGATATGTTGGAGATGAAAAATTATTTTGTGTAAGACATCCCGAGACATACACATTTTATCGTTACTTTAAGCATATGGGATTAAAAACGGTCAGATTTTATGCTGAATTTCCTCCACATTCTTTTGAAAAAGTAATGGCAATGCTTGAACTTGGATTAGGAAGTAAGAAGGAAATAAATTTTAAAGGTAAAAAAATAAAACCCGTTGAATTCTTGACAGAAGTTTTAAAGCACATTAAAACTCCCAAGGGATATAAGGAAAAAGAAGATTTATGGGTATATATCTATGGAAAGAAAAATGGAAAGAAAAAAACCATTAAGATGAACTGCGTTGCCCCAACATTAAAAGGATGGGAAGATGCGGGTTGTAATATTGATACAGGTATGCCTGCGAGTATAATGGCCCAGATGGTTAAAAAAGGCATGATCAAAGAGAAAGGATGTTTTGCACCAGAAGCAGTTATTCCACCACAACCTTTTTTTAAGGAATTAGCAAAAAGAAAGATGTATGTTTATGAAAATGGGAAAAGAATTAACTAAACGAGTTTTTATAGTTCATGGCTGGGATGGAAATCCAAAAGAGCCTATGTTAAATTGGCTTAAAAAAGAACTAGAAAAAAGAAATTTTAAAGTTGTTAATCCTAAAATGCCTCATCCTGCAGTTCCAACGATAAAAGACTGGGTTAATCATTTGAAAAAAATAATTAAAAATCCTGACAAAAATACTTATTTAATCGGTCATTCTATAGGCTGTCAGACTGTCTTGCGTTACTTACAAACTTTAAATAAAAAAGTTGGTAGCTGTTTTTTAATTGCCCCATTCATAGATTTAAATAGAGAAAGATTGGAAGAAGAAGGGACATTAGAAATTGCGAAACCTTGGATAGAAACCCCAATAAAATGGAAGAAAATCCTTAATAATTTAAATAAAAAGGCAATTTGTATATTTTCGGATAATGATCCTTATGTTTCTCTGAGTAATGCTAAAAATTTTAGAAACAAATTAAAAGCAAAAATTATTATTGAGCATAATAAAGGGCACTTTGATCCTTCAAGCAACATTAGAAAATTACCAAGCGCATTAAAATCTCTATTACAAATTTCTAAATAAAAACCTTTTTAAGATTATAAATTAAAAAATTTCTTATGGGCTCGTAGCGCAGCCTGGATAGCGCAAACGGTTCCTAACCGTTAGGTCGTGGGTTCAAATCCCATCGGGCCCGTTAACTAACTGTTTCGGTTTTTCCAAGCACAATATTCTTTGTATCTAATTTTTTCAATAACAATCCGCTTAGTTCGGTTTTGATGTCATTTGCCTTATCAAAATCAACTATATAGCGAATCTTTATCTGTATCCCTTTTTCATAAATGCTTAATCTAGTAACTATTTTTTCATAATGCTTGAAATCTTCCTTGAAAATTCTTTTAACATTCGGTTTTATATTTTTATCATAATACCCCTGTACAACCTCATTAATTATCTTCAATGCTTTTTTCCAATCGCTGTGATATGTAATATGGAGGTTTATATTATCCCAGACATAATTGGTGCCTTTGCTGAAATTTACTACAGGAGTTGTAAGCACAAATTCGTTTGGTATTGAAACTGATTTCCCTGTTGCATCTCCATCCTGATTTAATTCCCCTAGACTTGTGTACATAACTTTTACATCATAAACTTTGCCAATTATATTATTAATGGAAATGACATCACCTATCTGGTATGCTCTGCTAAAAATTATTGTGATCCAGCCGACAAAATTTAAAATCGGTTTTTGTAAAGCAAATGTTATTCCAAAACCAATCAATCCTATTGAAGTGATTAATGAACCAATTTGTTTGAATAATAATGAAAACGTGATAAAGATTACAAAAATCCAGACAAAATATTTGTACACTGTTAAGAATAATTTTATGTTTTTCTTGCTTCTTCCTCTTCTTTCTAAATATCCCCTTATTATTTTGCTGGTTAATTTAGTGAATAAATATGTTATCGCAAATACAATTAAAATTATTAGCACATTTTCTAGGGTATTTGTATATGGTTCTAACAAATTATCAAAGAGGTAATTTAAACTGCCAAATCCCTTTGTTTTTAAAGTTATGTAGGAAAATACTGATATAAATAATAAAACTATTGACAAAAAAATATTATTGGATCTGCTCTTTTTTTCGTGAATCATGATATTAAATTAGATTGTCCATTTAAATTCTTTTTCATTAGCTTTATATATTAATTTAATTAGACATTTTTATGAATGAACTATTAATTTTAATTTATATTTTGTTGATTTTTATTAGTATATCATTCTGGGAAGCGTATATGGAAGGAAGAAATGGCTGGGCTTCTAAATCGGTTGGCTGGAGATTAAAAATTAGAAAAAGAACTTTAACATCATATCATTTTTGGTCTTGGCTTATAATGATCCCGATGTTTTTAATGCTGCCCTTGGTTATCTATGGTTTTGATTTGAAGGTATTTGGAATATTAGCCTCAAGTTATTTTTTTGGCGCTGTTGTTGAGGATTTTTTCTGGTTTGTTGTTAATCCTGTTGTAAAATTAAAAGAATTCAACCCCAGATTTGTAAAATGGCATAACTGGTGGAACATCTTTGGATTTAAAGTTCCTGATTTTTATATTATATACACAATAATCGGAATAATTATCTGGATATTGTTTGTAGTATAATTTCAGCAGCCTCAGTAGCGCCATTGTTTTTAATATTGTAATTTTTTAATTTTACTTTTAACTTATCTAGTTTACTAAAAAATTCATCAAGCTTATTTCTCATATAAATTAATCCTATCTCGTCCATATCTCCTTTAATGCAGTAATCATTCATTAAATAGGAGTTCTGGTATTGTTCAAGGTAATTTGGAATCGGGAATATTAAACTCGGCTTTTTATAAACCAAAACCTCGCTTAATGTACAATGACCTGCCAAGCTGATTAATGCCTTGCTCACTTTTAAATATTCCAAGAAATTGTTCTGGAATGGCATTATCTT
>CAZSJV010000022.1:0-9976 GCA_964607255.1 Candidatus Woesearchaeota archaeon
ATAGTATGTAATAAAAATAAACCATCATTTTTTAAGGAATCATAAACTTTTTCCATAAGCCTTCTATAATTTTTATAACCAACATGTTCGATCATTCCGCAAATTAAAATTTTATCAAATATTTCGTCCAAATCTCTATAATCTTGTTTTTTAATCTCAATCGGTAAACCTTTAGTATATTCTTTTCCATATTTAATTTGTTCATCAGATATTGTTATTCCAGTAACATGACATCCGTAATGTTCTGCAGCGAATTTAGCAAAACCTCCCCAACCACAACCAATATCCAAAACTTTATCTTTAGAATTTATTTGTAATTTTTTACAAATAAGATCGAGCTTTTGTTCCTGTGCCCTATTCAAATCATCTGTATTTTTAAAATAACCACAAGTATACTGATTGTAAGGATCCAAAAATGATTCATAAAGTTTCCAATCTAAATTATAATGTTGCTCAGCTACTTTTTTAGAGCCAGATATATTTTGTATATTTAAAACTCTGGACTTTAGATTTAGCATAATACTATCCCAATCGGGTCTAACCCTTTTGTCTAAATTTGAACTTAAAACTTTATAAAAAAATTCATCGAGTCTTTCACAATCCCACATCCCATCCATATAAGATTCTCCTAAACCAAGAGGACCTTTTTTGAATACTCTTTTGTAGAATTCTTCATTATGAACCCGAATATCATGAACGTGGCTTCCATTTATGTTGATATTAGCTTGAAATAATAATCCGTGAATATATTCTTTTGGTTTTTGGTTCATTTAAACCACCTTATAATAATAACATTTCATTTATAAAGAACCTTTATATACCTTTCTATTCATTTATAAATAAAACTTTAAAATAAGGGGGTATGAAATTAATGGCTAGGAATAAATCTAAAATAAAAATACAAAATATTGTTGTTTCTACAAGTTTAGAACATGATATACCTTTGATAAAACTCGCTGAAGTTTTACCAAATACAGAATATAACCCTGAACAGTTTCCGGGGTTAGTAATGAGGATTAAAACACCAAAAACATCTGCTTTGATTTTTAGTTCTGGTAAAGTTGTTTGCACGGGCGCTAAATCTATAAGTAAAGTTAAGGAAAGCATTCAGAAAATAATAGAAAACTTAAGAAAGATAAGGATTAAGATTAAAATTAAACCAAAAATAAACATACAAAATATGGTTGCTTCCGGTACAATTAATATGGATTTAAATTTAAACTCCCTGGCAATGAAACTTGAGAATACGGAATATGAACCGGAACAATTTCCAGGGTTAGTTTACAAATTACCCGGAACAAGAGCAACATTCTTACTATTCAGCAATGGAAAGATAGTTTGTACAGGAACAAGATCAGAAACTAAATTAAGAGAAGCTGTAGCAAAATTAATAACAAACTTAAGAAAATTGAGGTAAAATGCATCTTGATGCCACAGAACAAATTGAACGCTTTAAAGAGTTTGTTAATGATGACTATTTAACTTCTTTACATCATTTAGCTTCTCGTGGCATAAATGTTCTTAAGATTGATTTTGCAGAATTGGCAAAATTTGATCCAGAACTTGCTGACCAATTACTTGAGGAACCGGAAGAAACAATTAGAGCAAGTGAATTGGCAGTAGATAGTTTTGATTTGCAATTAAAAAACTTTAGAGTTAGATTTTATAATCTTCCTAGGGATCAATTTGTTTTTGTAAGGGATATTAGAAGCGGACATCTAAATAAATTTATGATAATTGAAGGAATCGTAAGACAAAGCTCTGACGTAAGACCACAGGTAACTTCTGCTAAATTTGAATGCCCCTCTTGTGGAAATACAATAACAATTTTACAACTTGATTCTAGATTTAAAGAACCAAGCAGATGTTCATGCGGTAGAAGAGGAAGTTTTAGATTAATAAGCAAGGATTTGGTTGATGCTCAAAGAATAATTTTAGAAGAAATTCCAGAATCACTGCAAGGAGGGGAACAACCAAAGAGACTTAGCGTATTTTTAAGAGAAGATTTAGTTGAACCAAAGATGGAGAAGAAAACGACCCCCGGAAGTAAGGTAATTGTTTATGGAATTGTAAAAGAAGTTCCAATTTTACTTAGAACAGGTGCTCAATCTATAAGATACGATTTAATGGTAGAAGCAAATAACATTGAACCGATTGAAAAAGCATTTGGTGAGGTTGAGTTAGATGATTTGGATGAAAAAGAAATAAGAAAATTGTCTGAAGATCCAAGACTTTTCGAAAAACTTGTTAAATCAATAGCTCCAAGCATTTACGGTCATCAAAAAGTTAAGGAAGCTCTAGTATTACAATTGATGGGAGGGGTAAGAAAATTTAAAGATGATGGGACAACAACCAGAGGAGATATGCATGTCTTATTAGTTGGAGATCCTGGTGCAGGTAAATCACAAATGCTTACATTTATTTCAAAAATTGCTCCAAAAGCAAGACTTGTTTCTGGTAAGGGATCTACAGGAGCTGGTTTAACCGCTACCGTTGTCAAGGATGAGTTCTTAAGAGGATGGGCATTAGAAGCAGGAGCATTAGTTTTAGCAAATGGTGGAATAGCTGTTATCGATGAGCTTGATAAAATGAATCCTGAAGATAGGGATGCATTACATGAAGCATTAGAGCAACAAAGAATTAGTATTTCAAAAGCAAATATTCAAGCAACATTAAAGGCAGAAACTACAGTATTGGCTGCAGCAAATCCAAAATTGGGAAGGTTTGATCCATATGCGCCAATTGCTTCACAAATTGATCTTCCCCCGACATTAATTAACAGATTTGATTTGATATTCACTATCCGTGATTTACCAAGTAAAGAGCTAGATGAAAAAATTGCAGGACATGTTTTAAATTTACAACAAAATCCAGAGGATATAAAGACGGAAATTTCCACGGAATTATTTAAAAAATATTTATCATATGCAAAACAAAAGATAATCCCTAGATTAACTAACGAAGCAATTCAGGAAATTAAAGATTTTTATGTTGATTTAAGAAATTCAGGACAAAAGGGAGAAGAGGGAATAAGACCAATTCCAATTAGTGCGAGACAATTAGAAGCTTTAGTAAGATTGGCAGAAGCATCCGCTAGAAGTAGATTGAGTGAGCAGGTTACAAGACTGGATGCAAAAAGAGCCATAGAATTATTAAAACACTGCTTGATGCAAGTCGGATTTGATTATGAAACAGGACAAATAGATATAGACAGGATAACAACAGGGGTTCCAGCATCACAAAGATCAAGAATTGTTTCAGTACGTGAAATTATCAAGAAACTTGAAAATAAGGTTGGAAAGATCATTCCGATTGCAGATATTATTAATGAGGCTGCCGAACAAAATATTGACAATGCCCAGGTTGAAGAAATAATTGAGCAATTAAAGAGAGAAGCTGAATTATTTGAACCTAAACGTGGCTTTGTAAGCAGATTATGATGGAGCAGTTCAGCAGATTAACAGCACACAAATTATGGTTGAATAATCTAAATGAGAATAGTTTTGTAAGCTCAAAGGAAGATTTTGAATCCAGTTATTTATTATTAAATGAGAAAAAGATTTCTAGGGTAAATATTATTGCAAATGTTGTAAGTAAATTCAAGAGTGAAGATGGAAATTATTGTGCAATAACAATAGACGATAGCTCAGCACAAGTTAGATTAAAAACCTGGAGGGAAGATACAAAGATTTTAGATAACATAAACATAGGAGATATTGTATCAGTTATTGGAAAGGTAAAAAATTATAATAATGAAATTTATATTTTGCCCGAGATTGTAAAAAAAGTTTCTCCAAATGATGAATTATTAAGAAAACTAGAATTGATTAAAGAATATGGTTCACCAAAAGAAGATAATTTAAAGGAAAAAGAGCCAGAAATAAATTATGAAGAAATTAATTTTGCTTCAAACGATTTAAGAAATAAGATATTAAACTTAATTGAGAAATACGAAGAAAAATCTGGCATTACACTGGAAGAGATCAAACTAGAATTACATAATAATTTGAATGATATAAACAAAGTTCTTGAGGAATTGTTAAAAGAAGGGCAAATTTATGAAGTTAAGGGAAAATATAGATTATTATTATAAAAACCTTTAAAAAACCACATTCTTGATGATTATTATGGATACTTATGAAAAGTTACTGGAAAGGGCAAAGATTAGTTTACCGGAAATAAAGGAAACTAGTGAAAGATTTGAAATACCAAAAGTCGCAGGTCATATAGAGGGTAATAAAACAATAATCTCAAATTTCGCAGACATTGCCAAAACATTCAATAGAGACCAAAATCATCTTTTGAAATATTTATTAAAAGAACTCGCAACACCGGGAAATGTAGATGGTCCTAGGTTAATATTAGGAAGAAAAATATCCTCGCCTTTAATTAACGATAAAATAGAACAATATGCTAAGGAATTTGTTTTATGTAAGGTATGCAAAAAGCCAGATACTGTATTAAAAAAAGAAGATCACATTACAATGATGAAATGTACAGCCTGCGGGGCTAAAAATCCTGTAAGAACAAAGATATGATTTATTTAAAGATAAATAAAACAGAACAGAATGAAGTTGTTGCAATATGCGATTCAGATTTAATCGGTAAAAGTTTCTCTGAGAAGGGCTTAATATTAAAAGTTAAGGAAGAATTTTATAAGGGAGAAATAATGAATAAGGAAGAAATTACAAAAATCTTGAAAGATTCTAAGAATATTAATATTGTTGGCAAAGAATCTATAAAATTAGCTCTTGATGCAGGAATAATAGAGAAAAATAGTATAATCAAAATAAAAAATGTTCCTCACGCTTTGGTATTTGAACTATGATATACACAACTTCGAGATCTTATGAAGGAATTCTGCAAATCAGACCAAATGATAAAAAAGTTTTAGATTATGTTTATCACGAGATAGATAAAGCCGGAAATGTATTTATAACAAAAGAAACTGTAAAAAAATTTGGAACTGATTTATATCTAACAAATAAATTTTTCTTGGTGCAATTAGGAAGAAGATTAAAACAAAAATTTTCTGGAGAAGTAACACAATCCCGTACTTTATATACGAGAAGCAGACAGACAAGCAGATTAGTTTATAGAACAACAGTATGTTTTAGATTAAATGAAAAAAATCCTGAAGAAATTACAAAAGATTTATAAAACAACTAAGTCCTATTTCTCTTAATGGAGCAAACACAAAATCCGGAACAGCAAGAATTTAGAATAAAAATTCCGCGCGGTAAAGAAATATTAGGATTTATAGAGCAAAGATTAGGCGGGAGTAGAATGAGAGTTCGTTGCTTGGATGGAAAGACCAGAATTTGCAGAGTCCCGGGAAGATTAAAAAGAAAGTTATGGATTCGTGAAGGAGACTTATTATTAGTTGAGCCGTGGGAATTTGATAATGAAAAGGGAGACATTATTTTTAAATATCAGCCAAATCAGATAGACTGGCTAAAAAGAAAAGGTTATTTAAAAGAATCAGAAGTTCAAGAAGAATTCTAAAATGGATGAAATTAGAATTCCAAAGGAAAGAATTGCAGTATTAATAGGGAAGAAGGGAGAAACAAAAAGAAAAATATCTAGATTAGCAAATACAAAGTTACAAATAAATTCAAAAGAGGGTGATATTATAATTTATGGCGATAATGGATTGGAAGTTTATCTCGCAAAAAAAGTGATAAACGCAATTGGCCGTGGCTTTAACCCAGATGTAGCTCTCACTTTGTTGGAAGAAGACAAAGATATTGAAATTATAAATGTGCAGAATTTCTCAAGAAAAACAAAAAACGATTTGAGAAGAATCAAAGCCAGGTTAATAGGAAGAGAGGGACTAGCAAGAGAGTTAATAGAGAGATTAGCAAATGTTGAGATATCTATTTATGGAAAGACAATAAGCATAATAGGAAATGCCACAAATCTTAATGTTGCAAGACATGCTGTAATAAACTTGTTGCAGGGAAGCAAGCATGGAAATGTTTATTCTTATCTTGAAAAACAAAGAAAAATAAGGGAATCAAAAAATTAATATGGCAGAAAACATTAAAGCATATGAATTAGCAAAGAATCAGCGTGAAATAAGTATATCAGAATTCTTTTTAAAAAACAGGCATTTACTTGGTTTTGATAACCCCACTAGAGCCTTAATGATGGTTGTTAAGGAAGCTGTTGATAATGCCCTTGATGCATGTACTGAAATGAAAGTTCTTCCTGAAATAAAAATTGAATTAAAACAAATTAATGAAAACAGATTTATCGTAATTGTTGAAGATAATGGACCCGGAATAGTAAAACAGCAAATTCCGAATATATTTGGTAAATTATTATACGGAAGCAAATTTCATTCAATGAGACAGTCTCGCGGACAGCAGGGAATCGGAATTTCAGCAGCCGTACTTTATTCTCAATTAACAACAGGAAAATCAACGAAAATTTATTCAAGAGTAAACCAAAAAAAACCAGCACATTATTTTGAATTACAGATTGACACCAAAAAAAATGAACCCAATATTCTAAAAGACGATGAAGTTAAGTGGGATAAAGATAATGGAACAAAAATTGAGATTGAAATTGAAGGGAGATACTTAAAAGGAAAACAGAGTGTTGATGAGTATGTAAAGGAAACCGCAATTGTTAATCCACATGCTACTTTTTTTTATATTACACCAGAAAAAGAAAAATTTGAATACCAAAGAGTTACCGAACAACTTCCCCATGATCCGAAAGAAATCAAACCACATCCTTATGGTATTGAGCTTGGACAATTAATGAAGATGTTGCAGGATACTAGGGCAAATACTCTTTCTGGTTTTTTACAAAGTGATTTCTCAAGAATCGGAGCACAGACAGCTGCCGAAATTTGTAGTAAAGCAAAATTAAAGTCAGATATAAAACCAAGGCAGCTTGATCATAAACAATCTGAATTATTATTTAAGTCATTGCAGGAAACAAAAATAATGGCTCCTCCAAGCGACTGTCTTAGCCCGATTACATCAGAATTATTGGAAAAAGGATTAAGAAAAGAAATTCAAGCTGATTTTTATGCAACAACTTCCCGTTCACCAGTTGTTTACAGGGGAATGCCATTTGTTATTGAAGTCGGAATTGCTTATGGAGGGGAATTAGACAAAGAAGGACAAATTAGATTAATGAGATTGGCTAACAGAGTTCCATTACTTTATCAGCAGGGAGCTTGTGCAATTACCGAATCTGTTACAGAAACAAACTGGAAACCTTACGGATTAACACAAAGTGGAAGTAACTTACCAACAGGACCCGCAGTAGTTTTAGTTCATATTGCAAGTGTTTGGGTTCCATTTACTAATGAGGCCAAGGAAGCAATCGCGCATTACGATGAAATTATTAAAGAAATTAAATTAGCATTGCAGGAATGTGGAAGAAAATTAAGTATTTACATACATAAACATATAAGGGCAGCTGAACAAAGAGAAAAAATTGGATTATTTGAAAAATATATTCCTGAATTGGCTAATGCATTAAGCAGTTTGACAGGTAATAAAAAGGAACCAATCCAAGAAAAACTGCAAAAATTATTAAAAAAAGAATTACCAACACTGGAAGCTGAAAATGGCGCAGAAAAAAATTAAATCAACCGAATCATTAAAAGGGCTTGGAGAAAAAGTTATTAAAGATATTGAAAAGAATAAAAATCCAGGCATTGAAGTTCCAATAAGGGCCTTAAGCAATGTTATTTTTAATGAAAAAACAAAAACTTTGGAATTAGGAAACAAAACTTCAAACAGATTTTTCTTTAATGTCGCTCATGCTAAAAAATTCTTACAAACTATTGAAATTGCATCAATAAGTAAAGATTTAATTAATGAAAATAAGCATGCAAGTTTAAGAGATGTATTTTACATGGCAAAGCGTACAATTCCCGGAACGAATGTTAATCTGGTTGATGAGCAAAGTGAAAGTGATGATATTATTGAGGATTTGGAGCTGATTACAGAAACTTCCAGAGAACAATTAAACGTTAATGCAAATAAAAATGGAAGCGTTGTTGGGAAAGTAACGATTGAGGACTCTGGTGATATTATAAAATGGGATAAATTGGGATCTGGTGGGTGGAGTATTCCTAGCAATGTTGAAGATATTAAATTCAAAAGCGTAAATGCAAAATATATCATTTACATGGAGAAGGCAGCTGTCTGGGAAAGGTTAAACGAGGATAAGTTCTGGGAAAAGCAGAATTGTATTATTATTAGTTCACAGGGTCAAACAACAAGAGGAATAAGAAGATTATTACAAAGGCTATATGAAGAATTTAAACTTCCGATATTTGTCTTGGCTGACTGGGATGTTTGGGGAGCTTATATTTACTCTGTCCTGAAATATGGAAGTATCAATTTAGCCCATGCTTCTGAGCATATGGCAATTCCGAGCGTAAGATATCTGGGAATAACTGCGCAGGACATTGAGAAATATGGATTACAGAAAAACTTGATTAGATTAAATGATAAGGATATCCCAAGAATCAAACAGGTTTCTGAATATAAATGGTTTAAGGATAATAAAGCATGGCAACAACAATTTAAAACAATGAAACAAATGAATGCTAAGGCAGAAATTCAGGCATTAAGTGCCCGAGGAATTACATTTATTTCTGAAAAATACTTACCTGAAAAAATTAAGAATAAAGATTTCATTGATTAATTTTATATACCTTTTTAATCTTATAGATTTATGCCAGATTTACATACAGTATCTATAACAGCGATCTTAGTAAATGAGGATGGCAAGTTCTTGATAGCAAAACGCTCTGATAATCTAGAAAGATGGCCTGGAAGATGGACCGTTCCTGGTGGAAAATTAGAAAAAAATGATTATGCTAACAGAGAACATGATACAAAAGCAGGGCAATGGTATAATGTTGTTGAGGATTCTATAAAGAGAGAAGTGAGAGAAGAAGTTGGCCTTGATTTATTGGATGTAGAATATTTAGTAAGTTTAGCCTTTATGAGAAAGGATAACACCCCGACATTAGTTATTAGTTTATATTCAAAAAACTTTGAAGGCGATATTAAATTAAATGATGAACTTGTTGATTACAAATGGGTTTCTTTAGAAGAGGCCAAGAATTATGATTTAATTGAAGGAATTTATGAAGAGATTGAATTAGTAAATAAAAAGTTAAATGGGATTAAAGAAGATTGGAAAGGCAAATATGATAAATAAGAAACCTTTTTAAAATAAATTCTCATGTTTTCTATCTATGCCCCGGTAGCTCAGCCTGGTAGAGCATACGGCTGTTAACCGTACGGTCGAGAGTTCAAATCTCTCCTGGGGCGCTTGGGGCTGTAGCTTAGCCTGGCTAGAGCACCCGACTGATAATCGGGAGGTCGGCAGTTCAAATCTGCTCAGCCCCACTTAAACTAAAATGTCAGGACCAGAAAAACCAAAACCAAATCAGGAAAAGGAAAGTTCTGAAATAGAGAAAATTATATTAGAAGAATTTGGAATACCCTGTAAAACACAAATTTATGCATTTGTTTTGCCAAATTCGTCTTTCAACGGAGAATCACATTATGATCATCTTTTGGTTATGATGGAGGCCAAATATATAAATAAATTTAGAGATATAGAGTTTAATGGTATATCTGAGAAGTATAAAATAAAGCATATAAGGTTGGTAAGCAGTGAAGAAGGTTTTTTCTATTAGTAAGGCTTTTATACTTCAAAATTATATGTAGAATTAATAAAATTGGAGGTGTTTTTTAATGGCTAAAGACATGGGCATGATGGGAAAAACATGCAACTGCCCGCACCATAAATATTTCGGCTGGGTAATTTTAGTTCTAGGTGTTTTGTATTTATTACAAGATTTAGGATGGATAACCTGGTGGGGATGGTTAAACTGGTGGACAGCAGCATTTGTTTTAGTTGGTGTAGGTGGAATGTGCACCTGTTGCGGTAAGGGGAAGTGTTTCTAATTTTCCCTTTTTCTTTTTTTAAT
>CAZSJV010000023.1:0-9899 GCA_964607255.1 Candidatus Woesearchaeota archaeon
GTTCTATTACCAATAAAGGTTCCATTATGATAATACATCATCTGACTTATACCATCAGAATCTGAATTGTTTAATATTAAGACAGCATGATACCATCTATCTTTTACCATAACAGGACTACTTATGGTAAGCATAGAAACATTAGTAAAAATATAGGCTTGTGTTATATTCATACCATTTGCTCCCGTGTTAGCAAATCCTACTCCTTTTCTTCCCGATTGAAAAAATCCAGGATAACTATTTCCACAGAATATACAATTCGCCGGCTTAAATCCACTTATCTTATACCAAAGAGATATTGTAAATCCTCCTTGTGGTGATAGGGTATCCGTAATCATAGGTTTAGTTATATTAATATATTGATTTACGCCATTAAAACTGTAACAGGCAGAATTATTTGTTATTCCATTTTTAAATCCACACTGGCTTTCGTTCTGCCACACTGCCCCTTTATTAGTTCCATTATTATCATATCCAGAATAATCCTTTACATCTGTATAATTTGGATAAAACGGCATGTCAAGAATTAAAGAAAATAAATTTATGTTAGATACCATAATAGATATATTTGTTATATTTAGATTTCCAACAATATCCCTTGCTCTAGCTGATAAATTGTGATAACCATTACTGGTAGTTGAAGTATCCCAAATAATAGAGTAAGGAGCGATTGTAATTTCATTCGATAAGTTCGCTCCATCTAACAAGAACTGTACTCCCGCTATACCAGTGTCATCAGAAGCATTTGCTGAAACAGTTACTATTCCATTTATGGTTGTATTATCTAAAGGAGATGTTATAATAATATTTGGAGGGAGGGTATCCGATAGATTTGATGAACTAACTGTAAAACTTTGTATTGAAGTACTTGCAGAATTATTATTAAAAGAAGCATCAACTGCAGTAGCATAATAAGTATGTAATCCTATTGAATAATTGCTAGTATAACTACATTTATTTGTTAATAGGCAGGTTTGTATGTTTATATTATCAACGTAAATTTTTATTTGAGCTATTCCTGAAATATCATTAGCATCTGCTGTAACATTTACTTGATCAGTTAAATTTGGACTTGAAGGATTATTATTTATTAAAATTGTTGGAGCAATAGTATCTTCACCAGTAATTGCACTTTGCCCTCCCTCAACTATTCCTGAAAATTGAACTACAGCAGTATGAGGAGCTTTATTTTCTTGAGCATAATTTATTATAGCTATTCCTGAAAATTTACTTCCTCCATTTAAATTAGGAATGATAACGAATGTAAGTGGTTGTACACTATTTGAACTTATTATACCACCACCAGAGCTTGCAGTAATTCCGTTTAAAGTAACATTTGTGTAATCAATGCTAGGACCATTTGTAAAAATACCATTTGCTCCAAGATATAATGTTAAATTTGTTCCATCCATTTTAACATCTGTACATGTAAATGGGGCTGAAACAAAGCATGTATTTGTCGTTTTAGGATTAAAAACACCAAAAGCAAATAAAGCAGCTAAAGCAAGCAGAACAATTAATGTAGCCCATCCATATGTCATCAAGAATTCCATAGCTGCTTGAGCTTTTTTATTATGCAAGATATCACCTATCATTACATATAAATAAAATAGTCCGTGATATTTAAATCTATTTATAATTATCTTTTATTCTTTATTTAAATTAAAATGGAAACAAATATATACTTAAAAATATTATAAATCATATGGATAAAAAAGGATCATTAAATGTTGTTGATGTCATAGCAGGGTTTTTATTAATAATAGCAGGGATCGTTACTGCTACTGGAAATGTTAATTTGGGCACTGTTTTAGCAGGTCTTAGCTTGTTGATAGAGGCAATAAAAATCGTAATAAAACAAGGATTTTAAAATGGTAATACAGACAAATACTATAATTGGAATTGCAATAGTAATCCTTAATTTAATCCCATTTATATTAAAAAAGCCAAGACTCTTATTTGTAACATCTATCATATCTTTAATAATGTTATTTTTATTACAATATTTATAATTTTTTTATTACAAAGAATATTTCATCATCATAATCTTTTATATAATAATTATAATTTAGTTCTTTTAATATCCTTCTAAACCACGATCTTCCTGCTTTTTTTATTCTAATATTTTTTCCAAGGGCTATTTTGGCAAAACTCACTATAATTATTTTAGATTTTATTTTTTTTAATAATTCTTTACTAAAATTCTTTTTTATTGATTCCAAACTCTCTAATACTTTCAAAATCATACATAAATCTACTTTTGGAAGATTACTTAAGTCATTAATTAAATTAAATGATCTAGCTTTACCATTTATATTATTTTTTTTAAAGAATTCATTGATTTTTTTGATTTCTTTAATATTAATATCATAACAATAATATTTTGTATTAGGATTAATTGTAGTGTATCTCAAAGGTTCTAGTCCACAGCCCAAATCCATAACACTTTTTGGCTTAAATTCATCAAAAACCTCTTTGTAAAATTCAATATTTCTTTCTTCTTTTATAACTCTGAAAACACCATAAACTTCTCTTAATTGTTTTCTTAGAAATTTAAACATTAATCTATAGTTTTTATTTCTTTCATTATCTAAATCAACTTTATTTTTCAATAAATATTCATTAATTCTTGCTTTTATGAAATTATCATCCAAATCTTTCAATTCTTTTTTGGATTTTAATTTATTTATCAAACTGGTTAATTCCAATTGCTAATCCTCCTACAATAAAACCGACGATAAAATTATTATATGTTAAATCTAAATTTGTTAATAAAAATATAAAAGGTAGTGCAAAAGATATTAACATAATTATAATTTTTTTCTTGGTCATATTATTTAATGCAGAATAAACTAAGCCATAAATAAAGATTAATATGCCGAAGTATATCTTATTTGTATCATCTAAGAAGCTTGTTAATACTAAAATAAATCCAAAATATAGATAATTATTCTTTAGGAAATAATTCATTAATATTCCAATAACTGAACCAATTAAAAACATGAGATTAATATCTGCAAGAAAAATTAATTTCAAAATTATAATGATTATTAAGATAAATCCCAATATTTTCAAGAAATTTTTGATATCCCTTAATTCATTTTTAAATATTTTAACTAAAACTATTCCAATTATTAATCCCAAAAAACTTATTATTTTATACATATTACATTTTAATAATATTCTTTATAAAAATCTAACTAATACATTTATTGTAATGTAACCATTTTAGAGTAGAAAGATTTATAAATAAGTTATATTATCTTAATTATATGGGTGATGTAAGATACTTTGAAGAAAAAGGGAAGCTGTACAAGATAGATAATGATGGTGAGAAATATAGGATTTCTTTTAGTGAGGAATTACAATTAAAGAACTTAAAAGCCGCTAAAGAAAATAAGAGATGGCTCAAAATGAACTTTTATGGTAAAATGACTTTAGCCTTTTTTATGTTAATTCTTGTCGTAACATTCCTATTTTTGCTTTATAGATTAGACCAAATTAATTTCTTTACAGGATTACTATATAGATAACAGTAAAATGAATATAAAGAATTCAAAAGCGATGTATTTATTCGGTTTGTCTTTGCATCTTATATTTCTTTTCCCAGGATTACAAAATATTGGGGAATTGGTTAAGGAAGAATATCCAAAAATATTTAAAGAAGCCAAATCATTGAACGTAGAGCAGATTCTTCTTAGTTATGGTCCTTTGTGGGCAACCAATTTTTTTCATAAATCTTCAGACAAAATTTCAGATACATATAATCTCAATGAACCGGCGAAATATGCTCTTGGCGGTTCTTTAGTTGGATTTTATATTGGTTATTATTTGAAAAGAAAAGAGAAAAACGCCAAGGATGGGATTTGAACCCACAAGTCCTTTCGGACGCAGCATTAGCAGTGCTGTGCGATACCAGATTACGCGACCTTGGCACAAAATTAAATTTATATAAGTTATTTTAAATGTTTCTATAGAAAGGTTTAAAAGTGTTTAACCTCGTGTTTTTATTAAAGCGAGGTAGAACAGAAGTAAGTAAATTACTGTTCAATCTGGAGTGTTCGCTGGGCTCATAACCCAGAGGTCGGAAGTTCAAATCTTCCCCTCGCTACTTATAATAAAAACTTCTTGTAACTGTGATCTAAATCAACAAATTCATCAGCTGTTTCTTTCAATTTAGAACTAGCACTTCTTCCAAAAGCTATAACCTCGACCCTGCATCCCATTGCTTTTTGTAAATGTTCTATTAATTCTTTATAATCCCCATCACCTGAAACTAGAATAATTGTGTCAAGCTTAGGAGCAAGTTCAATACAATCCATAGCTATACCAATATCCCAGTCTCCCTTTTTCATACCCCCATAAAAAACTTGTAATTCTTTAGCCTTAATTTCAAATCCAATATTCTCCAAAGCATCAAAAAAGCTCTTTTCTTTCAATTCTTGGGCTTCTACAACGTATGCTATTGCTCTTATTAAATTTCTGCCCCTAACTCCTTCTTGTAAGATGGCTTTAAAATTAACCTTGGCTTTGTACAAGTTTTTTGCAGAATAATACATGTTTTGGACATCAACAAAAACACCAACCCTTTGCTGTTTATTTACTCTTATAGCCATCAATATTAATCATCGTAGGTAATTTAAATAGATTTTGGTATTCTAAAATAGTAAAGTTTATATATTATAACGTAATATTACGTAATATGGATATTATAGCAAAGATAAGCAGAGGAAGCAAAATGGATCAAATTTATCTGCCTAAAAATAGGTTTGGTTTATCGGTAGGAAGCCATGTTTTAATTAAAGAAGCAAGGTTCAAAGATGAAGAAAAGTTAATTTTCTACAATATAAGAAAAATAGAAAGAATTAAGATAATAATCGTTAAAGAGTTGTTTAATATGCTTAAAAAGTATAGTTTTGACAATATAATTATTACGGGGTCATTTTTGGATAGTGGATTTAATTTTAATGACATAGATATAATCTTAATTAAAAATAAAGAAGTTAATATAAATAAAATTAAAAATGAGGTTAAGGAAAATTTGGGGATAGACCCGCATTTAATTTTAATAGATAGTAAATCATTGTTAAAAGGAATATCTATAGATCCATTATTTCAAACAATGTTAAGCAGTTATATAAGCAAAAAAAGATTTATTTACCATGTCAAACCCGAGATTAAATATAAGTTACTTGATTTAAGTTTATTAAAAAGCAATTTATTAACTGAAAACTTTGATATTTTAGCAGGAAGCCAAAAATTAGACTTATTGAGAAATTTAGTTTCAATACACATATTTATAACTAAAAAACATATTATTACAAAAGAAGAAGTTTATGAAAAAATAAAAGAAATATTTGGCAACGATATATTTGATAATTTAAGAAATAATACTTTAAATAAAAAAGATTTTATTAAAAAATATAATTCAATATATAATAAAACACTTGAAATTATATTGAATGGAGTAAAGAATGAATCAAAATAGAAATAAATTACTTGATTTATTTATAGGAAACCTTTCTAATGTAGTCATACATAAAATTCTTGAAAATGCAGTTAAAGATAAAAATATTCGTTCAAGATATGAAAAAGAATTAATTAGTAGTGTGGAAATTGCTTTAAATTATAGGAATAAAATAAATCCAATAAACACAAAATTGCAGGAAAAAGATATCAATCATATTAAAGATAAAATAGTTAAAAAGGTTAAATCTGAATTGAAGTCTAGAATAAATAAAAATTATAAAAATATTGATTTAAATTCAATAGAAACTATTTTGGATAATTATTTAAAAAAGTTAAAGGTAATCTAAAATGATATTAGTATGTGGTATAGACGAAGCTGGCCGTGGTCCCGTAATTGGACCAATGGTAATGGCCGGAATTCTAATAGATGAGCGAGATACAATTAAACTAAAAAACATTGGAGTAAAGGATAGCAAGGAACTGAGTGCTAAAAAACGTGAAGAATTATACAAGGAAATCACAAAAATTGTAAAGAATTATAAAATATTAATTATACAACCAAAAGAAATTGATGATGCATTAAATTCAAATGAACTTAATTTAAATAGATTAGAGGCAATTAAGACAGCTTTAATAATAAATGCATTAAAGCCGGACAAAGCAATATTAGATTGCCCAAGTACTAATCCAAGAGATTATGTAAATTATTTAAAATTATTTTTAAAGAATAAGGAACTAAAAATAGATGCGGGTCATAAATATGATTCTAAATTTATTGAGGTTGGTGCTGCAAGTATTTTAGCTAAAGTAACCAGAGATTTGCAAATAAAGAAAATCCAGATGCATATAAAAGAAAACATTGGAAGCGGATATGCCTCAGACCCTTATACTATAAAATTTTTAAAGGAAAATTATCATAAATATCCCGAAATTTTTAGAAAATCTTGGAGCACATATAAAAAAGCAGCAAATCAGAAAAACCTCAATGAGTTTTAGCAAGTTTAAAAAAGAAAGATTTATATACTAATTATATAATTAAATATATATGACCAATATATCTACTATACAATTAAATACAAAAATAATAGACGAACTTAAAAAAGCTAAAGAGCACCCGCGACAAACTTATAATGAGCTTTTGTCTAAAATGACCAAAATTTTTATAGAATTAAAGAAGAGAGATCAATATGATAAATTCTTACATGAAATACAGAAAATAAAAATGAAGGAACTTTGGGATAATAAAGAAGATGAGGCATGGGAGAATGCATGAGTTTGGAGAAGTTGTCTTAGCAGAAGTTCAATTTACAGATACCTTTGAAACAAAGATTAGACCTTCTTTAGTTCTTTTTGAAGAACTTGGGAATGTAATTGTTATGGGGGTTACAAGTAATTTAGAAATGGAAGGAATAAAATTAACAAAAAAAGAAGGGGCTGTAAAAGACAGCGTGATAAAGATTAATTATATTTTTACTATTTCTCAAAACATGATAAAAAAATCGCTTTTCTATATATCAAAAGAAAAAAGGAAATTTATTTTAGAAGAATTAATGAAAAGATTAAAAATAAATTAGACGAGTTTTAGCAAGTTTTAAATATATGACCCTTGGTTTATAGATGGAAAATGACAAGTATAAACAAACTTAGATTATATGGTTTTAAATCATTCGCAAAACTTACAGAATTAGAATTTGGAAGTAATTTTTCAACGGTTATAGGTCCTAATGGTGCGGGAAAATCAAATTTATCAGATGCAATATGCTTTGTTCTTGGAAGATTAAGTGCAAAAAGTATGCGTGCAGAAAAGGCTTCTAATTTAATCTATAATGGCGGAAAAAATAATCAGCCGAGCAAGCAGGCAGAAGTTACAGTAGTATTTGATAATTCTAAGAATGAGTTTCCAATGCAGGATAAAGAAGTTAAAATCACAAGAATAGTCAAGCAGAACGGACAATCTGTTTACAAAATTAATGATAATACGATAACAAGACAGCAAATAATAGATTTACTTGCTTCTGCCAAAATAGATCCAGATGGGCATAATATTATTTTACAGGGGGATATAGTAAAGTTTATGGAAATGCATCATGAAGACAGGCGTGAAATTATTGAAGAGGTTTCTGGAATCTCAGTTTATGAAGATAAGAAGCATAAAGCCATGCTGGAATTGCAGAAAGTTGATGAAAAATTAAAAGAAGCAGATATTATCTTGACCGAAAGAAGCGCTCATTTAAGGGAATTAAAAAAGGACAAGGACCAGGCTATAAAATACAAGGATTTACAGAAGTATATAAGAGAAAATAAAGCAACTTATTTACATATTCTGATTAATGAAAAAGAGAAATCAAAAAAACAGATTAATGATCAAATTACTAAGGAAGATTCTAAAAAAAGTAAGGTTCAGGAAGAAATTAACAAAACCAAGAAAGAAATTGAGGATAGAAGAAATGAAATTAAAAAATTAAACGAGGAATTATTATCTCGCGGTGGAAAAGATCAACTAGAACTAAGAAAGAATATAGAAGACATAAAGACGGATTTGACGAAATATACAACTAGATCTGAGTTTTTGCAAAATGAAATCATTAAAATTAAGAATAGAAAAGAAACTTTGAAAACAAGTCTGCAGGATTATGATAAAAAGATTAATGAATTTGAAGCGAGTAAGAAGGATTTTGAGAGAAAGAAAATTAATTTAGAGAAAAATAAACCAAAGGAAAAGGATATTGATCACCAGGGCAGATTAATGGATTATGTTATACAAAAAATACAAGAATCAAATATAGAAGGGGTTTATGGAACAATTGAGAATTTGGGAAAGGCTGATTCAAAGTATGGCATAGCATTAGAAGTTTGTGCAGGCAGTAAATATAATGGGATTGTTGTTGAAGACGATCATGTTGCAGAGTCTTGTATAAATCATTTAAGAAAGAACAAGGTTGGAACTGCCATTTTTTTACCATTGAATAAGATAAGGCCGAATGAATTAAGAGATGAATTAAAACCATTATTAAAAAGCCAAGGTGTTCATGGATTGGCAATTGATTTAGTTAAATTTAATCCCAGATATAAGCAAGCATTTATGCATGTTTACGGGAGTACAATTGTTGTCGATAGTATAGAAATTGCCCGCAGAATTGGAATTGGGAGGGCAAGAATGGTTACTTTAGAGGGGGATTTAGTTGAATTAAGCGGAGCAATGATCGGGGGCTTTAGAAGGAAATCTACTCTAGGATTAGATAGTTTAATGCAGTTAGACAGCGAAATAAAGAACTTAGTTTCCCAGCAAAAAATTTTGATTACAGAAAAAGACAGGACATTATCAATTTTAAAGGAACAGGATAAAGAATTGATCGAATTTGAGAATGAAATAAGGACATTAAAGGAAAACATAAAGAAAAATGATTCATTAAAGGAAGAGCAGGAAAAATTAGAAAAGAAGTTTTATGAGGAATTCAAAGATTTGGGTATAAAGAGAGATAAGTTAAACGAATTAATACAGGAAAAAGAAATATCGTTAATCAAGCTTGAAGAGAACATAAGAATTATCGAACAGGGAGTAAACAATGTTGCATTGGATAGGGCAAGAGTTATAGCCGAGTTAGAAGGATTAGAAAAAGAGTTTGAAGAATATAAAAATGAAAAGATAATTAGAAAGAATGATCCCCAGGAATTGCTTGAAAATGTAAGAAAACTGGAAGTAGAATTGCAGGCTATGGGGAATGTTAATTTAAGAGCCCTAGAAGTTTACGAAGAAATAGAAAAAGAATATGGAAAATTGCTTGAGAAGAAAGATAAGTTGAATCTGGAAAAACAAGATGTGTTTAATTTAATGAATGAAATAGAATCTAAGAAAAAAGAATTATTCATGAGAACCCTAAATGAGATTAATGAGAACTTTAAAAGAATTTTTTCAATGCTTTCAACAAAGGGACAGGCATTTTTGGAATTACAGGATAAGGAAAATCCGTTTAATGCGGGATTAGATATAAGGGTCAAAATAGCAGGAAATAAATATTTAGATATCAAAAGTTTAAGCGGCGGAGAAAAGACATTAACTGCATTGGCATTTATTTTTGCAATACAAGAACTACAGCCAGCTTCTTTTTATTTATTGGATGAAGTTGATGCAGCTCTTGATAAAAATAATTCCGAGAAATTATCAAAATTAATTGCAAGTTATAGTAAAAAAGCGCAATACATAATGATAAGCCATAATGATAATATGATTACAGAAGCCAATCAAATTTATGGTGTAAGTATGCAGGATGGAGTAAGTAAGGTTATAGGATTAAAAATTTAAATATAATTTATAATGAAATGTGGTTCTAATATTTTTATAAGTTTTTTATACTATAACCAAATTAAATACAGTATAAAATTATATTCAACCTTCAACAGCACCAATATCAGGAGCAGAACCTTGTGGA
>CAZSJV010000024.1:0-7463 GCA_964607255.1 Candidatus Woesearchaeota archaeon
AAAACTAATAAAAATACGAAACTTAATAGTAATTTTTTCATTTTTAACCCCCTTGAATAATTGTTAGTATGTTGCTATTTTAGAGTAAGAAAGATATATAAAGCTTTCGCTAGCGATTTTTCTTCTTTTTTGCTCTAGATCTGCTTATTTTACTGTAAACATCAGATATTAGACTACCCAATAAGAAACCGGCTATAACATCGCTCAGATAATGTACTCCCAAATAAACCCTGGATAAGGAAACAAATATTGCTATGTAAATCCAAGTTGTATAAAGTATTTTATTAAAATCAAAGAAAGGTATTAAGGAAGAGACAGCAACAGCATGACCACTCGGAAAGCTCTTGTAAGGATTTGTATTACTGACCAAATTATTATTTAATTCTACGAAAGGACGAGGTCTTGACACGATTATTTTAATTAATTCAGTTAGTATTAGATAGGATATGAATGTAAATATTAATGGTATTAATTTTTTGTGCTTCCTTGTTATCAATAATATTAGGAATACAACCCCAAATAAAACATATCCTGAAATGTTATTAATAAAAATTGCAATTACATTAAGAAAATCTATTCTATAGTTTGTAAAAAATAAAGAGATTTGTTTGTCAAATAATAAAGAGATTATTATGGCAAGCAATCCAATCAAATAATAATATAATTTTTTCATAGAAATTTTAATTTATTTTAACTTAAATAACTTACTAAAACAAACTTTTTATTCCTAATGTGGTTAATGTAACGATTATTCCAGCTGTTATTATTCCTAAATAAATAGCTAAATAAGATTTTTTCCTTTTCAAATTAAAGAACCATGCTAATATTGCGGCAGAATAACCCCCGGTAAATGGCAATGGTATAGCAACAAAAATTAATAAAGCCCAGAATTCAAAACTAGTCCCAACATGTTTTTCAAAGCTTTTCCTTTTCATTTCTATGTATTTATTAAAGAATTTTTTATAATGACTATTTTTTAGAAAATGTTTATGCAAATTATCCAGAAAGAAAAATACAATAGATACAACTAGGCAATTTGATAATACGGCTAGAATAAAAACTAAAAATACATTTATATCATTAGAAATTCCATAAGGTATTGCACCTCTTAATTCTGATATTGGCAAGATACTAAGTAAAATTATATTTAATATTTCATTCATCTTTATTCTTTTAACAAGAAGCTTTAAATAATTTTATATTTTAATGAAATCATGGCTAAATATGAAGGTATAAATTTTTATGATGTTTATATTGATAAAAGTGTAATTGGTAGTTTTAATCCACCAGATGATCCAAGAGGCTACCTTAGTAAAGCAGTTTCTTATGAAGGTAGGTTATATGCTTGCTCTATTAAAAATAAGGAAGAGCCCTTTGGTTATGAATTTTTATTAAAACCAGTTTCAGACGATGTGGTTAATGGGGCAAGACTTATCCCAGAATCTGAACTTTCCCAACTTGAAAAAAGTGTTATAGATTCATTAAAGAAAAGTCCAAAAGCCGTTAGTTTAGACTTAGAGGTTATTTTTAGTAAAGAAGAAATTAAAAAAACCGAACCAGATTTTTTAAGAAGAACAAGGGATAGGAAAACTGTTGACTAATTTATCTTTGCAGCATAATTAAATCATCCTTTGTTAATTTTTTCTTTGTCATTAATTTTTCTTCAACTAATTTTTCCCTTTTTTCGAATTCAGCGTCATTCTTGGCTTTTCTCTCATCATCAATTTTTTTGTTGATTTCACCTAGATTTTTATTGAAATCGTAACTTTCATTTAATTTTTTCTGCAATTCCACCTGAATTTTTAGGAATTCTTTTTTTAATTCAATAAATTTATCAAATGAAAACTGCTGTTCCTTTCTCAGATTATTTATTTTATTGCTCTCTTCCTTGAATTTTTTGTAACCAGGATCATTTACATCGATTAATTCCCTTATTTTCTTATGTAATTCATCAGATTTGTTTTTATTTTCATTTATTTCCTTATCAATTGTATTAATCTTATCTATAATATTTTTTAACCCAATATTCTGGTCATAAATTTTACTCAAATCCTTAATCTGCTTCATAACTTCTTTTTCCTTGTTTATAGAAAGAGCCTCTGTTTCTACTTTAAATTCCAACGCATCAATTCTTTTCTTAATATTTTCGGGATCAAAATTTATCTTGCTTTTTCTTATGAACTCAAGCTTGTTTTTATTTAGTTCTTTTATATTAACTATTAATTCCTTTACTTTTTTATTGTAATTATCCCTCTCTTCTCTTAATTTTTTTACTTCAATATTGCTGGCGTCTTTATTTTGCTTTATATTTTTTAAATCCTTGACAAGTTTAAAAATCTCTTTTTTCAATGACTCTTTTTTGCTAAACCAGGATTCTTTTTCTCTGTCTATCTTGTTTAAATTATCTCTTAGACTATTAATCTCTTTCCTTAATTCATTCAGCCTTGTAAGTAATTCATTCTTTTCCATTTTAAATTAGAGTCTAGATTACTGCGCATGTTAATAAAAAGAAGCTTTATTCTTATCCAAATAAAGCCCCTAATCCTGCTACTGCTGCGTCATCGCTTTTCTTTTCTTCCTTTTTCTCTTCCTGCTTTGCTTCTTGCTGTTGCTGTACTGGTGCTGCTACAGGCATTACGCTAGCTTCCTTGATTACCTTTTCTATATCAACGTTTTCAAGTGCGGTAACTAAAGCCTTTACCTTAGCTTCTTCTACATGAGCGCCTGCGGCTTCCATTACTTTCTTGACATTGCCATCATTAACCGGCTTGCCTACTTTTTGCAAGAGCAATGCAGTGTGTATATATTCCATGTTATTTTTCCTCCATAATTATTAATCCCACATACTTTTTTGTTTTGGTTTTTTATCTTTTTCCTCTTGAATTTTTTTATCCTGCAAATCCTTTAATATACTTTGAGCTTTTTCTTCAACTTCTTTGTTATATCCCACAAAATCTCCATGAACTTTTTTCTCTTCTTTTACTTCCTTATGTTCATGCACTTCTTTATGAGATTCGTGTTCATGCTCTTTTTTATGCTCATGCACTGTTTTTGGAATCTCTGTATTCGTTTCTAGTTTTAATTCCTTGCTTATTATCAATGCATTTCTATAGGCACTTATTAACAATGATTCTACATTTTCCTTGCTTATATATCCTATTTTCTCTGCTAATTTAAGAGCTTGATTATGAGCTAATTTCAAATTATTAATGTATTGTTCTTCGTTTATATCTAATACTTCTTTTCTGTATAAAATTCCGTTATCATAGATTGCCAGAACATTCATGCTTATTTCTATTGGTTCAATCCCTAATTTTGCCAATATTGAAGCAACTTCCGGCTTTATTACTTCTCCTTGCTTAACTACAAGCTTTTCTTTTTTGATTACAATCTTTCCTTGTTCAACACTTGTCTGTAATCCAACCGCTCCTAGCTCTCCTATAATAGGACCCGGAGTAAATTGAGTTGGTCCGGATTTTATTGTTAAGTCAATTGGTGCTAATTGTCCTGGCTTTGCAGCTGTTTTTGTCTTGTTTTCCTTGATTAATTTGAATAATTTAAATGGGTCTTCGTTGCTTAACATTACAGCAGGGATAGAATCTTCAACATAAGTTTTCAATTCTTTTAAATCTTTTTCTGGTAATTCATCAATAGCTCTTTTTATTATACTTTTTTTAGTAACCCTTATCTGAATCTTATCTCTTAATTTATTTTTAATAGACTGCAGATTGGCACTTGGAAGATTAGTTAAATCAATTATACTAATAACCTTATATTCTTTTAATAATTCTTTTAATCTTGATAATTCTTCTATTTTTTTCTTGCTTACGTGTGCCATTTTATACCCTAATTCCTGGGCCCATTGTTAATTTTAATATAATATTTTTAATATTCCCTTCACCCTGAGGCAATAATTTAGCTACAGAGTCATGAACTAAAATTATATTATCTGCCAAGTCATCATCATTCATTGTTTCATTTCCAACATACGATTTTACTATAGGCTCATTTTTTGTCTTTAGTCTTATCGTATTCTGCAGTTTCTTCTTTAAATCATGCAAATTTGAAGCCGGTGTAAAAACCGCACCCGATTTGGGATTTGGCATTTTATTTTTTGGTCCAAGAGTTCTACCAAATACCTTAGCTACCTCTGTCATTAAGTTAGCCTGCGCAACAAAATAATCATATTCCCTTGATAATTTTCTTAATTCTTTTTTATTATCACTATATTTTGAAAATTCATCTCTTTTAATCACCATATCAAAAATCTTGGATTGCTCTTCTAGTTCCTTTCCGACCAAAGCGCAGAATTTTATATTTTTTCCGGGCGCATGCGGCAAAGTAACAAATACATCAACATTTTCATCAGGATTCTTTATGTTAATATTCCTTAAGTTAAGAATTAGATCAACCTTTTGTGTAAACTTTCTTTTAGGTGACTTTTCTCTTAATTGTTTTAAAACTTCTAATACTTTTTTCCTATCCATTTAACCCTCCTACATTAAGTAGTGCTTTCGGGATAACTTTCTGCAATTTTGATTATTTATAAAAGTAACGTTTTTAGTTTCTGCAGGTATAATGTGATTTAATTCTTTTTGCTTTAAAGAAGTTTTTACAGAATTTAACAACATCATGCGGATTAAAATATTTGCAGGAAAAAACATCTATATATGCCCTATTATTTTCATTAACAAAATGTCCAGATACTAAAGAAGTCTGGATTAACTGTGTCATTGAAAAGCCATTTACTTTCTTTTTTTCACCAAAATCGAAAATCATGCATTTGCCAAATCTTTTTACTTTAATTAATTTGCAGACTTTAATCACAAACTCTCTTATCTTTTTTCTATTAGTTATGATTTTATGGTTACAGCCATGCAGATCAATGCTTAACGTCATACCCCAGCAATTGTTTTTAGTATAGAATATCTTGACTTTATCCATATGACATGATTGTTATTTTTCTATTTAAGTTTTTGTATTTCATAACATTTATAAATAATTTTTTCCTTGTAATAATAATGGAAGAGAATATATTAAAGAAAAATTCCAAGTACTTGTTTATAGGAGCATTTATAGTAATAGCAATACTTGCGTTTCTTGTAATAAAATCCTTTGTAACGTCTTTATTGACAAGCGTTGTTTTATCATATTTATTCTTCCCGTTATATAAATGGCTTAATAATTATATAAAGCACAAATCAATTTCGGCTTTACTATTAGTTATTTTCTTAATAGTTTTAATATTTATTCCGACGTTTTTTGTAATAAATTCTTTGATTAAAGAGGCATTGCCATTATACGGCTATATCCGCTCAAATGAATTAAACCTTAGTCCTGAAATTTCAAATGCATTAAACAAAATTGTTCAGTATATTGTTAATGAATTATCGAATCTTGCATTCACAGTTCCAAAATTCTTATTGCACGCATTTGTAACCATGTTTTTATTTTATTATTTTTTGAGAGACGGTGAAAGATTAGTTCAGGATATAAAAAATTTAATCCCGTTGCCGAGTAAACATAAGGAACATGTTTTTGATGAATTTAAGAATGTAACACACGCAATGGTTTATGGTTTAGTTTTGGTTGGAATCATAGAGGGAATAGTTGGAGCATTAGGATTTTATATATTTGATATTTCCTCGCCTTTGCTTTGGGGTCTGGTAATGATGATATTAACAATATTGCCTGGAGTTGGAACATCATTTATATGGGTTCCTGCGGGGATATTGAAATTACTTGAAGGAGATTTATTTAATGGAATTGGAATTTTAATTTACGGATTAATCTTAATAAGCGGAGTTGAGGCTATATTAAAACCGAAATTCATAGGAAAAAAATCAAATATACATCCAGCCTTGATTGTTATCGGTGTCTTTGGTGGAATTCAGTTCTTGGGATTTATCGGAATATTCTTCGGACCTTTAATATTAATTACTTTTATAACATTACTAAAATCAATATTGAAAGAATCAAGATATATTTCTGCTTAGCCACATAATTAATGATCTTGCACGAGTTTGTTTTATTTCTACCTTGCTTCTAATTAAATTAATCCCATCTATCTCATCTAAAATTAAATGCAATATAAATCCCATGCCCATCAATAATAGGTAAATATTGTCTGAATAAATTGTGATAAAAATAAATGAAGTAATAAATTCTAAAGTGTGAAAAATGTGAAGCTGATCATGGGCTATTCTTTCTTTGCTCATATGTGCATTGTAGTTTTCAAATAAATCAAATTTTCCATTTTTAATTAAATCATACAGATAATGATCAACATCAATGAAAAATCCAAAAACGAAAACTAAAAGAGAGTAATAACTAAGAAAGGGAAATAAAATCAAGCTTAATATTATACACGATAAAAAATGATACCTTAAATACATAACATTTTTAACTTGGATAAATTTTATAAAACTATTGCCAAGGTCGCATAATCTGGCTATTGCGGCAGTCCCGAAAACTGCTGTCCTTTACGGACGTCTAGGTTCAAATCCTAGCCTTGGCGCTACTTTTATAAAGAGTTAATTTCAGTTCTCGCATTATGAAATCTTTAATATTAACGGCAGGAGAAGGAAGTAGATTATATCCTATTACAAGAATAACACCAAAACCATTGCTGGATGTAAAAGGAAAGCCCGTATTGGACCATATTGTAAGTAATTTAGACTCTTCTCCAAATATACAGGAGATATATGTTATGTATCCGAATGCATTTGAATATCAGTTTAGTCAGTTTGAAAAATATTTTAAATATAGTAAAAAAATTGAATTAATAAATGATAAGCATAGAAACATTCAGGAAAATCCCGGTTCAGTGGGGGGAATAGCATATATTGTAAAACATAAGAAGATAGAAGATGATTTACTGGTTATTGCAGGAGATAATTTATTTAATTTCAGAATAGATGATTTTATTGCTTTTTACGAATTAAAAGGTAAAAAAACATCTATAGCTGTTTATAATGTAAAGAATAAGA
This sequence comes from Candidatus Woesearchaeota archaeon, assembly GCA_964607255.1. Taxonomy (GTDB): domain Archaea; phylum Nanobdellota; class Nanobdellia; order SCGC-AAA011-G17; family GW2011-AR20; genus GW2011-AR20. The sequence continues at coordinate 6,990 of CAZSJV010000024.1, forward strand.
ATGAAGCTAAGAGATTTGGGGTTGTAGAATTAGATAAAAGTAAAAAAATTATTGGATTTGAAGAAAAACCAGTTGAACCAAAATCAACTTTAGTGAGCACATTATGTTATATCTTGTCTAAGCACGATCTGCATCATTTAGATAAAAAAATCTTCAAAGAAAATGCTGGTGAATTAATAAAGCACTTAGTAGATAATAATCAAGATTTATATGGTTTTGAATTTGCAAGTGGATGGTTTGATATTGGTACACCTGAAGATTTAGAAATAGCAAGAAAAGAATTTTAATTGTAGTTATTCTTAAGGAGTATCATAACCGAAGGCTTTATATACTACTTTTATCTACTAAAAAGTAACAAAATATACATAGAATGAGGATAAAAAATGAAAAATCCGTTTTATGATCCAAAGGTAAAAATTAACACAAGAACTGGAGAGCAAGCTTATCAAGATTATTTAGATAGAATGAAGAATG
>CAZSJV010000025.1:0-7195 GCA_964607255.1 Candidatus Woesearchaeota archaeon
CGTTATTAAAAATAGTTTAAATTTATTAGGAATAGAAGCCCCTGAAAAGATGTAGAAAGATTTAAATAATTTATAGACCTATAAAATAATTATGGCATTTGATTTTAATTTTGATATTAGTAGTTTAATTAAATTATTTAATAAAGGTAAAATTGACAAAACCTATGAAAAAATGTATAGGTTAGCTGAAGATATTACCGTTCATGAAACTGAGCAATTTATGAGTGAATTGCGTAGTAAAGCAAAAGAAGATGAAATAAATAAAATTCCACAAAATAAATTTGATTATGCATCAAAAGTTTGGAATTATAGAAAAGAGCGTTTAGAATTTCATATGAATAAAATGATGGAACTACTAAAATTAAATCTTAAAGAGAATTCAGATAAATAATTCCTTTTTAGTAAAACATTTAAACTTAGTTCTTAAATTAATTCTATGATAATTTCAGTTGCAGGAAAACCAAGCGTAGGAAAATCAACTTTCTTTAAGGCAGCTACATTGGCAGAAGTTGAAATAGCTCCTCATCCGTTTACAACAATTAAAAGCCAGGAAGGAATTGCATTTGTCAAAATTCCATGTGCAGATCAAGACTTTAATGTACAATGTAATCCAAGATATGGCTATTGCATAAATCATAATCGTTTTGTTCCTATAAAATTATACGACATTCCAGGTTTAATTGAAAACGCTCATTTAGGAGAAGGTTTAGGATTAGAATTTTTAAATGATATAAGAGAAGCAGATGCATTAATTCATATTATAGACATTTCAGGATCAACAGATGAAAAAGGAAATCCAGTTCCTCCTTTAAGCCATAATCCTGTAAAAGATGTTAAATTCCTAGAAAATGAATTAGATTATTGGTATTTAAGCATATTAAAAAAAGGATGGGAGAAATTTGTAAAAACCTTAAAGACTGAAAATTTTAATATTAAACAGGCATTGGAAAAGCAATTATCCGGATTAAAGGTTACAGAAGAGATTATTGAAGATGCTATTAAAAAATTAAAATTACTTCATCATCCTAACCAATGGAATGAAGAAGATTTAATGAACTTGGCAACAGAATTAAGAAAAAAAACAAAGCCAACGATAATAGCAGCAAATAAAATAGATGTTCAAGGAAGTAAAATAAACTTAGATAAATTAAGAGAAGAATTTCCAGAGTATAAAATAATTCCATGCTCTGCTGACTCGGAAATAGCATTAAGGGAAGCTGCAAAGCATAATTTAATTAAATATATTCCGGGAGAAGATGATTTTGAAATTATAGATGAAGATAAATTAACATTAAACCAGTTAAATGCATTAAGTTACATCAAGGATAATGTTCTTGAAAAATATGGAACAACAGGAATTCAGGATGTTTTGAATTATGCTGTTTTTGATTTATTAAAGTATGTTGCAATTTTCCCTGGAGGAGTAAATAAATTACAGGATTCAGAGGGAAGAACATTACCAGATTGTTTCTTGCTTCCACATAATTCAACTGCCTTGGATTTTGCATTCAAGTTACATACAGATATAGGGAATAGTTTTGTTAAGGCAATAAATGTAAAGACAAAACAGGCTATTGGAAAAGACCATTTATTAAAAAATCTGGATGTTATTGAGATTAAAACTAGCAAATAGATTTAAATATTTTTCTACGATGTTTAATTCATGACAAAATTAAAATTGAGAAGAGGACAGAAAACACTATACCAACATCAAAGGGGAGATATTTTATCCAAAGTCTTATCTGATCGTTATTATGTAGGAAATGAGATATTTGAATTAAGCAGGCCCTATGTTTTGGCAACTTTAGCGAAATTATATAAAAACAGATCAAACAATTATGGTAATTTAGATAATCTTCAGACTAATGAGTTTATTGGTTTGCTTAGTTTATATAAAAAAAATTTTGTTGAGTTAAAAGGAGAAGATGGAAGACATGTCTCATTGACTACTGAAGGAATAATATTTGTAGAAAAATTAGAAACAGCTCTTGGAGGTTCTTTAGATATCTTAATAAGAGAATTAGAAACAAGCAAGTAGTATTAATTCTAAAATTGTAACAAAATACTTATATATCATTAAATTTCTATAACATTAATGGAAATAGTAATGGACAGAAAACCAAGAAACCCTAGAATTATTGAGGGTTTTCCCGGATTTGGTTTCGTTAGCACAATAGCAACAGAATTTCTAATAGAACATTTAAATGCCAAATTAATCGGAAGAGTCGAATGTGATAAAATAATGCCTATGATAGCAATGCATAATTCTAAATTAATCGAGCCTTTAGGAATATTTTATGACCAAGATCATAATATAGTAATTTTTCATGCGATAACCAATGTAAATGGATTGGAATGGGAGATTGCAAGAAAATTATCGGATTTGGCAATTGAATTAAAAGCAAAGGAAGTAATTAGTTTAGAGGGAGTTGCAAGCAATAATGCAGAACCAAATGCTTTTTTTTACACAAATATAAACAAATCAGCTGAATTATTCAAAAGACTTAAACTTGATCCATTAAAAGAAGGAATAATAATGGGTGTTACAGGAGCTATGTTGTTAAAGGCGAAATGTCCAATGAGTGCAATATTTGTCGAAACACATTCCCAATTGCCAGATTCAAAGGCTGCTGCCAAGATAATTGAAATTTTGGATAAATATCTAAATTTAAAAGTTGATTACAAGCCGTTATTGGCAAAAGCCGAGCAATTTGAAGATAAATTAAAAACAATTGTACAGCAAAAAAACCAGGCTGAAGAACAAAAAGAGAAAAAAGAACTTAGTTATTTTGGTTAATTATTTTAGTTTCTTGTAACTAACCCATATCAATATCGCTAATAATACTCCAAGGATTATGAATCTCAAATACTCATTCATCTGTGCCCAGTATCTTATAATTCCATAAATAATGTTGATTAAACCGCCTAGCATTAACCCAAATGATAAAGCATATAAATTTTTAACTAATAATCCGATAACTAAACTCGCAACACCTATTACGGTTAGAATAATAAAAACGTTTCTTCTGTAAGTATTATCTATAGGTTGAAAGGCTTCATAACATTTTTGCTGTTCAATGCTTTGATTTTCATAATAAATTTGTTGTTGTATAAAGCAACCTGTTTTATTTGGTTCTTGTAATAACTCGCAATTAGAAATAAATGCTTTTGGCCTGGATAATTCATCATAACATTTATTTTCTGGCTGTTTGTAAAAAGTATCTATTCCTACAGCGATAAAAGTAACCAATACAATTGCAATAGCTAAAGCCAGTAATTTTTGCTTCCAATCCATATAAATATTAATTTTTATTTGTTTATAAATGTTAAGGTTAAATTTAAATACGACAAATATATTTTATTATTATGGACTTAAGCAAAAAAAGATGTATTGCGTGCGAGGGTTGGATGAAACCAATGCCTAATTTCTTAATAAAAAAATACTTAAAAAAGGTTAAAAGATGGAAAATAAAAAAAGGTAAATTGTACAAGGAGTTTAGGTTTAAAAATTTTAAAGAAGCATTGAAATTTGTTAATAAAGTTGGAAAGATTGCGGAAAAAGAAGGTCATCATCCAGATATTTATTTTACGTGGGGCAAATGCAATATCGAGCTTTATACACATGCTATAAAGGGATTAAGCGAGAATGATTTCATACTAGCTGCAAAGATTGACAAAATTTAACAGAATATTTTAATCCTAAGTCGTAGTTGTTGAATTTCTTTTTAACATGGAAAGAGCAACTATTGAACCAATGAAATGAGCGGAAGCCATTATAAAAAATAAAACTTTAAATCCGTAAAAATTAACAACTATTCCCCCTAACAGAGCTCCAATAGACGCTGCTATTCCTATGCTTGCATTCCAATAACTCCATTCAGAACTTTCTTTTCCTTTATCCAATGCTAAGGAATAAAGAGCTTCCCATGCCGGCGCTACAATTGCTGCACCTATCCCCATTAAAGCCTGTATCAAATATAATTCAGCAGCTCCCCGAACCAAGGTAAGCAATAAATTGCCTATGGTTAAAATAAAATATCCGATAAAAACCATTTTTTCTTTGTTAAATTTGGAATCTTCCAATTTTCCCATAAATGTGGTAAATAAGGCATAAACAAGTGTATAAAGTCCATAAGAAATACTTGCCACCAAAATGTTTTCTCCAATATTTTGTATAAATAAAGCGTAAATTGGACCAAGTAATGCGGAGGAGAAGTTTCCAAAGACACTTGAATATAATAATAATTTTAACCTTAGATTCATTAATAATTTTAATATTCATTTATTTAAAAGAATTACCCTCTTTAATTATCATTTTAAAATGGTGAATAAACTATTTATAACGACTTGCAGTGCTAATCTTGATGAAAGAGCAGCATAAACCAGATATTAATACAGTTAAGAAATATCAAAAAGTTCTTCAGTCAATAAGAGATGAATGTTCTAATATTGTTGTTGGTCAGGAAGAGGTAATTAACGGATTGTTAAGGGCGTTGTTATGCGACGGCCATGTTATTGTAGAAGGAATTCCGGGAATAGCTAAAACATTAATTATAAGGACACTTGCAAAGGTAACTGGATCTAGATATTCAAGAATACAATTTACAGCTGATTTGCTTCCTACAGATATTGTCGGATTGACTACATATATAAGGGAAAAGAATGAATTTCATGTAAATAGAGGTCCAATATTTGCAAATTATGTAATAGCAGATGAAATTAACAGAAGTCCTCCAAAAACTCAAAGTGCAATGTTAGAAGCAATGCAGGAAAAACAAGTTACAATAGGAAATACAACATACAAACTACCAGATCCATTTTTTGTAATGGCTACTCAAAATCCAATTGAAAGCTCTGGTGTATATCCATTGCCAGAAGCCCAGATTGATAGGTTTTTGTTTAAAATTAATATAATTTATCCAAAATTAAATGAGGAAAACGAAATTCTAAGAAAAAATATTACATTGCAGAGATTTGAGGATGTTAAATTAAAAAATGTTACTAATCCTAAAGAAATAGTAAAGATGCAGGATTTTGTTAAAAATGTTTACTTGAGCAAGGATGTTGAAGATTATATTATAAGATTAATAGATGCAACAAGAAACCCGAATAAATACAAGATTAGCTCAGGACAATATATTGAATGGGGATGTTCGCCAAGAGGAAGTATCGGATTGTATATAGCAAGTAAGGCAGAAGCATTAATCCAAGGAAGTAATTATGTTACTCCAAAACATGTAAGGATAGTTGCACACGATATTATGAGACATAGAATGTTGTTGAATTATGAAGGACAGGCTGAAAACATAAAAACAGACAACATAATAACTGAAATCTTAGAAAAAGTTCCTATTCCTTAAAATGCCAAAAAAATTCTTTAAAGTTGATTTAGTTCCTGCTTTAAAAAGATTAGAAGTATTATCTAAAGGTTTGAGTAGTTCTCATCTTATTGGGGCTTATAGAAGTGTCTTTAAGGGAAAGGGTTTAGAATTTAGTGATTACAGGCAGTATAGCGAGGATGATGACGCAAGTTTAATTGACTGGAAAGCATCTGTAAGAAGTAATAGTATTCTAGTAAAGCAGTATGTTGAAGAAAGAGAAATAAATGTTTTTTTTGTCCTAGATTGCAGTTCTAGAATGCTGTTTGGTTCAGCTGAAAAATTGAAAGCAGAATATAATATTGAATTAACAGCCTCATTAACCCATGCTATTTTGGAAGCCGGTGATAATGTTGGATTAGCACTTCATTCGGATGATGTGAAAGCAAAACTGGTTCCTTCTAGGGGAAAATCGCAGTTTTATGAAGTTTCGAGATTATTATTAAATACTGAATATTACAATGGTTCATTTAATCTTAAGAATGCTGTAAAATTCGTGTTTAATTATCTTAAGGAATCCGCTGTTGTAATAATTATATCTGATTTTATTAACTGGAAAGATGAATGGGAAGAGCCTTTGAAATTATTAACGACTAAATTTGATGTTATATGCATAATGGTTCGAGACCCAAGAGATAAAACATTACCAGAGGACGTCGGAGAAGTTTATGTACAAGACCCAGATTCTGAAAAAACTTTGTTGATAGAACCTAGATTAATCAAGCAGTCTTACGAGCATAGAGTTAAGGAACAGGAGATGAATATAAGAAATATATTTTATAAAAATAATATTGATTTTACAGAGATATTGACAGATAAATCATTTGTAAAGCCGATAGTCGGGTTATTTTTGAGGAGGGCATTGAAATGGAAATAACCTTTACACATCCCGAATATCTATGGTTTTTGTTTATGGTTCCAATTTTAATAATAGTTCATTTTGTCAGTTTGAAATCAACAAAAAGAAAGGCTTTGAAATTTGCGAATTTTGATGCTATTGAAAGAGTAACGGGAGGCAAGGTATTTTCAAGAAATTTATTTTTATTATTCATAAGATTAATAATTGTTATTTTATTTATATTTGCCTTAGCTGGTGCAACATATTGGTATTCTGGTGCTGGAAGTAATTTTGATTTTGTCTTGGCGATAGATTCTTCAAGCAGTATGCTCACCACAGATATTGAACCAAGCAGATTGGAAGCAGCAAAAATATATGCAAATGACTTTCTTGATGAAATATCCCCAAACAGCAAAGTCGGGGTAGTAAGTTTTGCAGGAACTTCGGTAATAGAGCAGGAATTAATAGATAGTTTTACATTTGTGAGAAAAGCAATAAATAATATACAGATAAGAAATATCGGGGGGACAGATATTGGTGAGGCAATAATTACAAGTTCAAATTTATTTATTGGAGAAAATCCCGGAGTAATAATATTATTGACAGACGGACAGAGCAATGTTGGAGTAAATATAAATGACGCAATTGAATATATTAAATCCAAACAAATTATAATTTATACAATCGGGGTTGGAACAGAGACCGGCGGGCAATACTTAGGAAACGTGTCTTTAACTCTAGATGAAGGAATTTTAAGAACCATTGCTGAAAATACAGAGGGAAAATATTTCTTGGCAGATAGTGCCGAATCATTGCGAAACACTTACATCGAAATAGCTAATACGACCGAAACTAGAATAAAACAAAATTTAACATTTCCATTTTTTGTTATTTCTTTAATCTTAGTTTTATTGGAATGGACAATGATTAACACAAAATATAAAACAATACCTTAACATGCTATACTAATTAAGGTATG
>CAZSJV010000026.1:0-6613 GCA_964607255.1 Candidatus Woesearchaeota archaeon
TTTATAAACATTATCTTAACTTCAATCTAATCTGAAGTCATTCTGCCATAAAAATACATTATTGCACAGGCTATTAAATAGAAAAATCCGATTATTAAGACAAAATAAAGAATATAAAAATCAGCAAAATCCTGTGTATATTTATTTGTTAAGCCCCCAACACTACTTCCAAACGTTTGACTAAGAAAACTGCTAAATTGTTTAATAGTTAAAGCAGAAATAATCATTAATAAAGTCAAAACTATTTTTCCTGTTTTAATCTTAATAAAGTCTCTAAATCTCATATTATTCTAAATATATTGCAGGTTTATTTGGTTTTGCTTTATGTGCTTTATTTTTAGGATCATGCTTTAATTTGTCGTTTACAGCATATACCTTAACATCCTTTGAACTCGTTGATATTTTTATACCATCTTTATTTTGATTATAAATCTCAAGTTCTTTTGGAATGACATAAATATAGGTTTTGGGATTTTCTATGTTAACTAATTTTTTAATATTCAATATATCTTTTATAGTATTGCTAACAGATTCCTCTTCTTTCTCAAGATTTTCATTTATCTTGCTTTCATTTGCTTTTGGCCATTCTGAAATTGAGGCAAAACTTTTATTTCCAAGTTTTTCATGCATTTCTTCTGCCAAATGAGGGCTAAAAGGAGAAATCATTAAAATTAATTTTTCTAATGTATCTTTATTGTAATTTTTATTCTTAACATATTCAGAAAATTCCATTATTGATATTATTGCATTATTAAACCTGAAATCTTCAATGTCCTGGGTAACTTTCTTAATTAATCTATTTAATTTACTTTCAACGATTAAATCATTTTTCTTTGAAACGTTTTCCAATAAAGAATAAAATTTATTTAAAAATTTATTAATTCCCTCTATTCCCTCATCGCTCCATTCAAACTGCTTTTCAGGACTTGCAATAAATAAAATAAAAGTTCTTAATGTATCTGCTCCATATCTTTCAATGATTTCAAGAGGATCAACTACATTTCCCTTGCTCTTGCTCATTACTTCGCCATTTTTTAAAACCATCCCCTGTGTAAGTAATTTATGGAACGGCTCATCTAAATTAAGCATCTTCAAATCTCTTAATGCCTTTGTAAAAAATCTTGCGTATAATAAATGTAATATTGCATGCTCTATTCCTCCAATATATTGATTAACGGGCATGAAATAATTAACCATTTTTTTTGAGAATGGCAATTTATTATTATCAGGATCACAATATCTTAAGAAATACCATGAGGAATCAACAAAAGTATCCATTGTGTCTGTTTCGCGTTTAGCCATCTTGCCGCATTTAGGACATTTTACATTAACAAAAGATTTACTCTGGCTTAATGGATTTCCTTGACCCGTGAACTTGATATCTTCCGGTAATTTAACAGGAAGATCTTTTTCTAAAACAGGTTGAATGCCGCAATATTGACAATAAATAACAGGAATCGGAGTCCCCCAGTATCTTTGCCTGGAAATCAACCAATCACGTAATTTATATTGTATAGTTTTTTTACCAAGTTTTAAACCAGATAAATGTTTTGTAATCTCGTTCTTTGCTTCTCCTGTTAATAAATTATTAAATTTATTAGAATTTATTAATACCCCTTCATTGACATAAGCCTGCTTTAATTTATCTGAGGTTAATTTTTTTCCTTTTGGTGTTATAACAATCTTGATTGGAAGTTTATATTTTTTTGCAAACTCGAAATCCCTCTGATCATGCGCAGGAACAGCCATTATAACTCCAGTTCCATAATCCATCAAAACAAAATTAGCAATATAAATCGGAATTTTTTCATTCGTTAACGGATTTAGGGCATACTTTCCAATAAACATGCCATACTTTTCCTTATCTTCCGCTGTCCTTAAAAATTTATCTTCTATTACAACTTTATTAATGAATTTTTTAACATCGTTTTCATTTTTTGTTCCCTTAATTAATTCAAGAACCTTTGGGTGTTCGGGTGCCATAACCAAAAATGTCGCGCCGTATAATGTGTCTGGTCTTGTTGTAAATACTTCAAAATAATCCTTTGAATTTTCTAATTGAAATTTAACTAATGTTCCTTCTGATTTTCCTATCCAGTTCCTCTGCATAACCTTAACTCTTTCAGGCCAACTTAGCTTGTCTAAATATTTTAACAATTCTTCTGCATAATCTGTAATCTTAAAGAACCATTGCTCCAGACTTTTCAATTCAACTTTATTATGACATCTCCAGCAAGCTCCGTTAACCACCTGTTCATTTGCCAAAACTGTTTTACATGAGTTACAATAATTAACCATGGCTTCTTTTCTGTATGCTAATCCTTTTTTATAGAATTGCAGAAAGATATACTGATTCCATCTATAATATTCTGGTAGGCAGGTTGCAACTTCTCTATCCCAGTCATAACTTAATCCTAATTTAGACTGCTGCTCTTTCATGATTTCTATATTATTAAAAGTCCATTTCTTTGGGTCAACATTACTTTTTATAGCGGCGTTTTCAGCAGGCAAACCAAATGCGTCATAACCCATCGGATACAATATATTATAGCCGTGCATTCTTTTGAATCTTGCATATGCATCTCCAATTGAATAATTTCTCGTATGACCCATATGTAAACCAGAACCAGAAGGATAAGGGAACATTTCTAGGTTATAGAACTTCTTTTTTTTATTTATATCAGTTTTAAAGATTCTTGATTTGTTCCATTTGTTCTGCCACTTTTCCTCTACCTTTTTGAAGTCATACATAATAATCTTCTTGGATGAAATGTATTTAAAGTTTTTGAAAAGATTTAAATAACTTAAATATCGAAGTTTCCTTATGGGCCTGTAGCGCAGTCTGGATAGCGCACTAGCCTTCTAAATTTGAGGAGAGCTAGGGGTCGCGGGTTCAAATCCCGTCAGGCCCGCCTTATATTCTAGGAAATATACTTTATTTCCCAAAGGTCCAAAGGACAACCGCACCGATTAGGTTTATAAGCAAAAACAGATTTTCTTACCAATAAAATGAATATCCACGAATTTATCGGATTAATGATTGGGGATGGTTGTATCTTGTATAATCAAAAGAATAAAACATATCGTATGGAAATAGCTGGAGATGTTAAACAGGATCAATTGTATTTTGAAGAGATTTCCAAACTCGTGTATAAACTGACAAATAAACCACCATGGATTATAATAAAGAAAGAAGAAAAAGGTTATGGTTTACGTTTGATATTAAATAATAAAAAATTTGTGGAGTTTTTGATACATAAAATTGGCTTGCCTTATGGAAAGAAAACGTTTACTATATTCATTCCAGAAAAATTTTTAAGATGGAATTATGCTAAACATATTTTAAGAGGGATATTTGAGTCAGATGGTTCTTTATATTTCTCTAAAAGTAAAGTTATAAAATATCCTTCTTATCCTAGAATTGAGATCAGAACCTCTAGTAAAAAGTTAGCATTTCAGGTATTTAAATTACTAAAAAATAGAAATTTTAAAGTTCATATTATGAAAACAAAATATAATGATTTTAAGATTTATTTAAGTGGAGAAATAATGTTAAACAAATGGATTAAAGAAATAGGATTTGGTAATATTAATACTATTACTAAATATAACTTATGGAAAAAATTAGGTTATTATATACCTAAAATTACTCTAAATCAAAGAAGGAAACTTTTAAAAGTATAATCAGAATTCTATATTCTAAGCGTGGATACCCAAGTGGCCCAAGGGGACCGATTTCTAAAAGAAAGTCCAACCTGCAGACCATTGGAAGACAGCGGTTATTCGCAGGTTCGAATCCTGCTCCACGCTTTTATTCTAATAGAAAAAGTTTATATACAAAATAGAACTATAAAAAATTAAATGATTAAGTTCTTCACCAAGTTAGAAGATTTCAAAAAAGAGGCTCTCGAATTAAATCCCGACGTGAATGTAGAGACTCTTGTTGACCTTGACTTCGCTTTTTTTGAAAAACACGAGAAGTATATATTAATTAGTATTTCTGATTATGACATAACAAATCCAAATAATCTCATTCTGGCAGCCAAGGATTATTGCTATGTTTATTCAAATAAAAATTTTAATAATTATGAAAAGCGTTTTAAAAACATAATAAAAAAACCCTATGGTGAAAGTACAGTAATCATATTATTGCTTCTGAAAAATATCTTAAAAAACTATTCGCAGGAATTTGAAAAAATAAGAAATCATATGAATGCCCTTGATTTTGATCCCGTGCTTGAGAGAGTAGAGGAATCTGGGAGGGCATTAAGAAGGCATACAGACAGAATAGAGGAACTTGTTAATTTAATTATAACATTGAAAGAGGAGGAAGTCAAGGAATTTGATACTAAATCCATTACCTTTGATTATGATATATTAAACGCAGAAGCAAGATATTGGCTGGAGAGATGCAGAAGTCATATTTACAGAATTTCTTCATTAAGGACCAAATCGGAGATGAAATCCAATCGTGAATTAAATGCAACAATGAAAAGACTTACAGTTATAATGACGTTTTTAACCATCATCGGAATTATTGTTTCTGTTCCCGGTACGATTGGTGCTGTGTTTGGAATCCCTGCTCTGTCCGATGCTTATTTTGAAAAACATACAATAAGCTTAGTTTGGGTTTTGATATTCGCTACTTTATTGACTGTTTTTTTGGGATATTTGTATTGGAAATCTTTAAAATTAAGATAATTATTTTCTAAATTTTTTAATTCCGTCTTTGAATTTTTCTTTTCCTATCTTGTAATAGCCGTATAAAAAAATTAAAATATAAATTAAAGTTATTATTAAAAATGATAATCTTAAGAACGGACTTTCTTTAATAAACAATTCACCAAAGTAGCTTAATACGAAAATTCCCGGCAATAAACCCAAGGTCGTACTTATAATGAATTTCTTATAACTCATGTTTATTACGCCCGCTAAATAGCTGAAGATATCGCTTGAGGTAATCGGGTTTAAACGTAAAATAAACAAGACTAAAGGACCATATTTTTCAGAATATTTCTTAAATGATGTTAATTTTTTATCATTGATTAATCTAATAAAATAAAATCCCGCATAACGCTTTGCTAAAAAATAAGCTATACTCGCACCAATAACATTTCCTATCAATGTAAATAATCCCCCGAAGAATGGGCTGAAGATTATTCCGGATGCGGATGCAAGAACAAAACCAGGCATCGGTGCTAAAATAACTTCTATTATTATTATTGAGATATAAACTAACCAGGATAGATTCCCAAATGAACTGATAAAGTTTATTGTATCATCAAGGTTATTATTGGCTAGATCGTAAATAAATCCCTGTGAAAAGTAATTATATGAAACTAAGATGATTAAAATCATTAAAAACAATAAAAACCTCTTGCTTTCTACAGCTCTTTTGTATAATGAATGATTTTTAATTCGCTCTTTTAACCTTTCTCTATTAAATTTTCTCACAGTATTTTGAAGAATTAATTATATTTAAAATTAACTTAATTTAAAAAAAAGAAAAAAAGTTTATTTAGGTCTTAGCAAAGCGCTTAAGACATAAACAACTAATGTAAAAATTATCACAACAGCTGCTATCCAGAATGCTGTGCTTTGTGAAAGATTTCTCCATACACCTGAAGCAGTTACACTTGGTTGATAAGTTGTTCCGCCTGTTGGGCCTTGACTTCCAACGTTAACTGTAACCTTTTCTGTCGCAACTACTGTGCTGTCTTGTTTTACATTTACTGTTGCTGTATAAACACCTGAAGATAAACTTGGCTTTGGTGTTAAATATGCATATACAGTTGTTTCTTCCCCGCCAGCAACGCTTATTCTTTCAGTTGAGGAATCAGCCCATCCATTATCAGCTACAACGTCAACTGAGAATGTAACAGTTTGTGATCCAGGATTCTTCAATGTCAATGGAATTGTAAATACACTTCCTTGTGTTGCTGTAAATGTTGATTGAGTTAAGCTCAATACATCTTCGCTTGTTAAAGGACCCTGACAGCTAGTTAATGTTAATTTAGTCAAAATTGAGTCTGAACTGCTGCTTCTGAAGAATACCCTTGTGTCAAGGAAATAATCTCCGGCTTTTGCATTGCTTGGAATTTCAAATGTAAATGCCTTTAATGCAGTATCATCAGATTTATCAAATTCGTCTAGGCTGAATACTTCTGATCTTAATTCCATGCCTAAGCTTGTTTCCTTTACTGTTACCTGTACACTATCCTGGTCATTTGTTCCAACGTTTTGTACTTCTACCGCAACATTAACAGTATCAGAGCACATTGCAACGCTTGGATTTACTGTTACAGAATTAACTGCAACATCATTGCTATCCCTTTCAAAGTCCATGTCTAATGCATCGTAGTTACAATATTGGTCTTCGTCACCATCTTCATAAACTTTAATGAATAATACAAAATCATCGTCTTCATCTAAATCAGAGTCTGAAGTTGGAACCTTTAATGTTAATTCTATATCTTCGTCCTTATCTTCATCTATATCTACTGAATCTGATTCTACAGTTGCGATTTCACTATCTTGGTCTATATTATATAATCTTGCTTCAACAACAACGTCTAAGTCAGTATCAGCATTGTTTTCAACGTTTACATCTAAT
>CAZSJV010000027.1:0-6600 GCA_964607255.1 Candidatus Woesearchaeota archaeon
ATTACAAATAATGTAGTCTCTTTTTTTGAATGTTTTATCATCTTATAGTTAATATATAATTATTAGCTTATTTATAAATATTACTCTTTGTTTGAATGTTAAGTTTTTTAAGACTTCTAGTATATATTGTGTAGATTGTCTTATAATCACGATTTAGCATACTTGAAATCTTAATTAACGAAATCTCTTTTTTAATTAAATAATAAACAAGATTCTCTAAAACACTTAGTTTTCTGTTTGAGAATAATGATATTGGAATTAATATCTTTTCTTTAACTTCTAACTCTCTTATCTTCTTACTCGCATTATCATAAGTTATCCAGATTGTTCTTTGATCCCTGTTTAATAATCTAGAAATCTCACTTAAACTTAAATTTAGATTCTCCTTGAGGTATTTGACTAAGGATTCTAATGGAGAATTATTCTTGAAGATAGAAATTGGAATTGAAACCAGTTTTTCATAATCTATTAATCTAATTAACCCCTTATCATCTAAATTATTAGTTACTTTTATTTTAATTATTGAATTTATAATGTTTTTATTCTTTTCGTATAATTTATTTTTCTTTCTTCTAAAAAAGAAAATAGAGATTGTCCACGTTCCAGATTTACTGCTTGAATAGTTTTGCCCCGCAGTTAGGTCATCTGGTACATCCAATAAACAAAGTTGTAGTATTTCTTGGGCCCCTATAGCCTGTGCGAGCATAAAACTTCCATTAATTGGTCCACTAAAATTATTATATGCGGATAAGGCTGCTGTTGTATTTATTAATTTTGTAACATTTCTGAAACCATTTGTAGATGGATCACAGTAAGCTGGAATTACACCGATTCCTTCTGTTGTTCCGATCGAGAAATTATTTGTTGGAATTGCTGTAGCACCACTAGACTCTCCAACTAGAGTTATTGCTGTAATGTTAAAATATTCCCCGCTAAATTCCCTTCCAGATATATCATCATTTCCTGTGTTATTAATTGTAATATTTATTCTTGCACTTACGTTCGTATCAGTTAACCCGATTGTTGGAAATGAAATTGTGCTTGGATAAATTACAAATGCAGTTAATTCATTTATTGAAAATGTTTTTGTTGTATTTTGTGCAAATGCGTAATCAACAATATCTGTTCTTTTTACAGAATCATTTATTCTTACAGAGATATTCCACAAACCAGCTTCATCATAAAACACAACATTAATTGTACATGAAAAGTTCTTTCCATTAGTTCCAACATTATTTACACCATTACATCCCCCGTCATTTACATTAACAAATGTATCATTATACCTTATTGCTTCTGCAGTGCTTCCAAATCCTCTTGTTATGTTTGCAACAGCAGAGATATTGAAAATATCTGTTAAATTATCAGCATCTGTTACAACAAAGCTAAATCTAAGTGTTTTGTTTCCATTTTCAACTAAATTGATATTATCTGCTTCATCCAATGTAACATTTCCTATAATTGGGGCTGTGTTTAAAATACTTAAATTAACTACGGTTGAAATTGTGGCTGAGTAAGCACCACTATCGTCGCTTACATTAACCGAAAAGCTCCAGTTATCATTTTTTGTTGTGTTAATGTGGCTTAAAATTACAGTTTTGTTTTCAGGATCATTACAGCTTCCCTGCAATTGGAATTTATTTTCAAAGTCTCTAAATGCAGTTAAATGGAATGTTAGAGTATCACCTACATCTGGATCATCACATTGGAAAATCATTAATAAGTCTTCGTTAGTTTTATTTGTATGGGCCGCATCGCTCGAATTTAGAATTAAGTTAGTTGGATTATTGGGGGCAGTATTTGCAGATTGTATAGTTATTGTTGTAGAATTAAGCAAAGTCGAATTTTCTTCCCCATCAAAAGCAAATGCCTGTACAATTATGTTATCATTAACCACAAAATTATCCGGCGTTAAAATATCACTTGAGTTTGTGCCATTTGCAAGATTGCTATTTGTAGTTCTTTTAATTAAGGCATCATTCTTGAACCATTCAAACGTTACGCTATTCAAATCTTGATCATCATCTGAAAATACTAAACTAACGTTGATTATATTTTCTGTATTATAACTGCTTTGATTAAATGCTGGTGTAGTAATTGTTGCATTGCTATTTCTTATGTATAACGCGGACGTGTTTATATAAGTAGAACAACCACCTTGATCATCACAAACTTGAACTTGTACACTCCAATTCTGCCATTTTGTAGTATTTGTATGCGTTAATGTTTCAACAGCTGTTCCCGGGTTATTTACAGCAATACCGCTTAAGGTAAAATTAGTCCTGTTATTTGTAAACCATCGTATATTATAAGTTAATGTATCTGCTACATCTGGATCACTTACATTAAATCTTACTTGTAAATCCTCTGTTGTTAAATTTAATTGAAGTAATGTTGTTGAGTTAATTATTGGTGTAAAATTATTTGGAACATTATTTAATGGAATATTTATAGCATTAGCTTGTGTGTGATTTCTTACAACGCCGTTTAAACTTGAATTAATAGATAAGTCTTGTAATCCAGATAATCCGCTTGGCACAGTAACATTGACTTTCCATGCACCATCATACCATTCTTGTTTTACATTAGCTGTATAATTAACTTCAACTTGAACGAAATCAACATCGATTGAATCTCCACTATCTAAAGCATTACCTTCCGCCAATAAAACTAATTGTCCATTTTGAATTACAGCATTAAATGCATTTGAATTATCTAAGGTTATCTCTCTTGTAGCTTCTGCAACAGTACCAGTAGCCCAAGTTTCCCAAGCTCCCGAAGTATAATTTAATAAGATAAATTCTACTTGTTCTCCACCAGGGCAACCCCCAATACAAGCAGCTTCCATCGTTATTCTTATATAATTTATATTTTGTGCAGATTCTGTAATTGTAAAATTAAATCTTATCCAAGGTTCTACACCCGAACCTGTTGCCGCGGTATTGCAAGGAGAATCGTCACTTTGCGCTAGGGCAGTATAACAAGCACCACTTACCTCTGTTCCATCTCTAGCAGAATCAAATGGCGGAGGAACCGTTAAATCATCTGTTTCTTTAGAAAATGCATAATGATTTTCATGTAAATCAGAAAAATTATAACGCTTAGACATATTTATTGTTAGACTTAAAATATTTGCAAATTTCCCCCCAATTGTGACATTTTCAATTTCTACACCTTCTGTTTGATTTATCCCACCCAAACTATAATTATATTGTATGGTTATATTTTTTTCTGAATTTGTGGTTAACGGACTGCTTGTTGTTGGAGATTCTATATATACCCTATAAGTATTAACTAATAATTCAGATGTGTTTGCATAAGTTGCATACATACCATCAAATAATGCAATCCCAGCTTTCCAAGTTTCCCCCCCCGATAAATTATTTTGATTTAAAACTGAAACATTTAGAGTGTTTACGGGGTAATCTTTACTTGGACTTGGCAAGGTAAACTGAGATATATTGTCTTTAAACCAGGTTACATTATATTTTATTGTCGCGTTTTGAGCATCTGAAGCAACAAAGACAGCATGTAAATCACGGCTGGTTGTATTTTTTCCATTTGTTGAATTTAATTGTGGCCCGAACGTAAATGAAGCCTCCGAATTAACAACAGTATAATTTGTTACATTAACTACAACCTGAACAAAATCTACAATTACCTGTTCACCATCATCATTAAGGTTTCCCTCTGCCAATAATATAGTTTGGTTTGTAATGTTGCTTAAAACTTGCTGGATATCATATTGATTAAGGTAAGTCATAGTTCTTGTTACTTCTGTCGAAGAATCTGCTCCAAATTTACTCCAAACCCCTGTTGTTTCACCTGTTCTGTTATACTGAATAAAACCTGTCAATTCTGCCCCCGAATTATCTGCTTCCAAAATAATCCTTATGCTTGTAATATCATTATTTTGTTCATTAATTGTAAAATTAAATCTTATCCAAGGTTCTGAGTTTGCTGTTCCTCCACTTTCTGTAATAGTGCATCTAACATTATCTGATTGGGCTAAATTGTTAGTTATACAGGTAGTAAGATTATCTCCATCTAAAGCCTCATTAGTTGCCGGGGGATTACTTAAACCCTGATTAGTTCTATTAAATACAGTCCATGGTAGCTTATTACTGGTTGAAGTATTATAATAAAATGTATAATTGCTTTGAATTATAAATGCTTGCTGTGATACACCAAATTCAGATTCACCCACAACCGTTACATTAGCGTCGTAATTAAATGGTTCATTAGTCTTATTATTAATTAATGCATTAAATAAATTTAATTTGTTATAAGGAATATTATTATAGTTAATTATTTCTGAAGTACTTCTTAATAAATATTTTAATTCATCTGGATTTAAATTTCTATCTTCTAAAATTAATAATGCTCCTCCTGAAACAAACGGAGCAGAATAAGATGTTCCGCTTATTTGAATATTATTTCCATTTAAATCTAAAGTATTTATGTTTTGTCCGGGTGCAACTAGGTCATTTAAAAATATATTACTAAAACTAGAGATAGTATCTTGCTTGCTTGAGCTTGTAACCCTAGTTACTTTAGAAGCACAAGCAGGAACCCTTACACTATTAGAAGAACCATCATTTCCACTTGCAGCAACAACATAAATTCCAGAATCAACAGCAGAATTAACCTTGCTTGCAACTAAATCACTATCACAATAACCAGAAGATAAAGCAGCCCCAATTGATAAACTAATCACATCAACATTGTTATCTATACAATATTGTAATCCAGCCAGAACATTACTATAATACCCAACACCATTATTATCTATAACTTTGATAGCATGTATCTCGGTATTTGGTGCTACATTCAATATAATATTTGCAACAGAAGTACCATGACCATGATCATCTAAAGGATCATTATCATTGTTAATGAAATCATAACCAAAAACATTGTTATCAAGTTGTAATCCAAATACATTATAATTAATTCCAGTATCTAAAATACAGACACTTTTTCCTTGTCCAGAATAACCTTGAGCTTTAACTTTGTTTATATTGGTTAAAACAATACTTTCTTGAGTAAATAAACTAACTTCTTCATCTAAGATAATTTCACCTATCTCTTTACTTTGTTTTAAATTATCGAGCTCATTCTTATTTATCTCAACAGCGTAAAAATCGTCTATACTTTGTTTTATGCTTAAATTCGCCTTCTTATTAACTAAATCTTCAATATCTTTTTTGCTAATGTCTTGTTTTTTTCTTAATAATACCCTTACCTTTTCTTCATCCTCTAATTTTTTATTAACTTTATCATCAACTTTAACTTCTTCGCCAGGAATAATTTTTTCAACAACCTCCTCTTCTAAGGTCGGCTGAACAATCTTTTGTAATTCAATCAATAAACTGCTCTCAGAAATTATATTATTATTAAATATTATTTGAGCGGTTAAAGTTCCATCTTCTGCAATTAAGTTAAATTTATTTAATTCAATCGTAATTAAATTTAGTTCCACATTAAAATTATTTAAAGGCAATTCTGATTGTTGTGAACTTAAGCTTACTCTAATCATACTTTCATTTATCGTAATGTTTTCAGGAATAGTTAATGTTAAAGTATCATTTATTATCTCTCCTTGATTATAGACTACAAATCCTGTAATGTCTGGCTTAAATAAGATTAAAGAACCAATCCCGAAAATTACAAACATTAAAACCGTCAAAACAGTCTTTGCATTGAATATAGTGCTTTCATTATTATTTAGCTCGTTATCTATGCTAATTAATTCTTTATTATAATCAAAAATTAATTCATTATAATAATCAACCCATTCATCTATGGATTTGTTTTTTAATGCCTTATTTAACCTATATTCAAACTCAGCTAAGGTAACTTCATTATTATTGAATTTATCCTTTAAATCATGAACAAATTTAATAGTTTTTGATTTGTATAATTTAGTTTGCTCTAAGTATGATAATAATTCCCCCCTTCTTTTTTTTAGAACATTAAAGTTTGGCATCTTTTTTCTTTATCCTTGTATAAATCGTGTAGATTGTCTTGTAATCTCGTTCTAATAATTCAGAAATTTTTGATAATGAGAATTTTAGATCAACCAAGAAATCAACTAAATTTTCTAAAACACTTAATTCACGTTCAGCAAAATAATTTAATGGAATATTTATCTTAGAACTCATATCTAATTCTCTAATGCTTTTCTTGGCATTATCGTAAGTTATCCAGATTGTCCTTTGATCTCTGTTTAATAATCTAGAAATCTCGCTTAAACTTAAATTTAAATTCTCCTTGAGGTATTTGACTAAAGCTTCTAATGGAGAATTATTCTTGAATATAGAAATTGGAATTGGAATATATTTTTTAATCTCTTTTACAAAATCTTCATTGCTTAATTTATAGTCTTGCTTTACTTTTCTTATTTCATCTAATATTTTTTTATTTTCTTTATATAAACGAATTAGATTTTTATCACTATTAGAACTAGCTATTTCTACCTCTTTTTTACTTAACTTGTCAGATTTTTTCACTATACTATCACTTATTTTCTACTTAATATGTCAGACAAAGTGTAATTCTCTAACCCACTATTATTTACTTATTTTGTAAGATTTTTCT
>CAZSJV010000028.1:0-6543 GCA_964607255.1 Candidatus Woesearchaeota archaeon
ATGTGGGAGACAGGATTCGAACCTGCGAAGGCACTAAGCCATACGGCCCTTAACCGTACCCATTTAACCGCTTTGGTACTCCCACTTACAAAAAATTAAGAACTCTTTAATTTATTTACTTTGCTTTTTTTAGTTTAGCTTCAAAATCATCTAATTTTTCTTCGAATACCTTAAATGCTTTTTTTACAATTTCTTCCGGCTTTAACTGACCCCAGGATTCAACATAAAATATAAAATTCTCTTTGCTGTTATTAACCTGAACATCATTTATATCTAAAATTTCTTCATATCTTTCATTCCATTTTAATATATCTTTAACTACAACATTATCATTTTTAACCGTGATTACATCTTTTAATTCTTCTTCTACTTTTTTTAATTTTGATTTATCTTTTACATCAAACATTGGATATCCTCTGTAATAAATTAAGCCTGGAGAAAATTTAGCGTGTGTTTTTCCTTTTCCCAAAATAGCAGTTGCTGTAAATTCCAATGCTTGTTTTTTTGCTAATTCAACTATAGGAAGATCGGGATAAGCGGGAGTAACTTTTGGATCTGCACTCTTTAATTGAGATGCGTAAACTATTCCCGGACCTTCTGCTTTTAAGGTTAATTTTAATTCGCATAATGCACATCCCTTGCCTTTGCATTTGCATTCGTCCTTTAAATCATAACTTTTCAAATCTGTCTTTAAGGGAACTAAACCAAGTCTATGTGCAATAATTTCATCATACAATGCAGAGCTATTCTTAGTAAACTCAACTAAATCAATTGCTAAAACAGGAACTTCAACGGCCATTAATCTTCTTAATGTATTTGCCAGAGTTGAATTAATTCCATTTACAGTAAAAACCAATTTGTCTTGTGTTTTATTAAGAATTTTAATTTCCATTTTAAAGAATAAATATTAAGCAAAGTTAAGGCTTTTTAAAGTTTTTGAATTTAAAGTTATACTCTTCTTCCTCTTCTAAAATGACTTTTCCTGCAGGAATCGGTTGGCATTGGCGTAACATCCTCTATATTCCCAATTTTAAATCCCTCTCTTGAAAATGTTCTTATTGCAGCCTGTGCTCCTGGTCCTGTATTATGAGGTCCTTCATGTCCTCCGGGAGCTCTAACCTTAATATGTAATGCATTAATCCCGTGCTCTCTTGCCTGCTCTCCTGCTCTTTTTGCAGCAGACATGGCGGCAGTAGGACTTCCCTCTAGTCTATGAGTTTTAACAATCTGTCCGCCAGATGATATTCCTAATGTTTCACTTCCTGTTAAATCGGTTATGTGAATTATTGAATTATTATAACTAGCATAAATATAAGCAATTCCCCATTTTAAGCTATCTTGTTTCATTCTTTCTTCTCTTCCTTAGTTTCTTTCTTTTTCTCTAAAACTTCTTTTTCTTCTTTTGTTTCTTTATTATGCTTTTCATTTATTAAAATTCTTTCAGGATTTTCTGGATCATTAAAGCTTGAATTCTGCAAATAATTAATTTTATCTTCCTCTGAAACTGAAACTAAATAACCAGGAACATTAATTTTTTGTCCGTTAATTATAATGTGGCCATGTGATATTAATTGCCTGGCTTGTCTTGCAGTCCTGGCCAATCCTTTCTTTACAATTAATGTCTGCAATCTTCTGTCAAGGATTTTTCTTAAATTTAAACCAAGAACATCTTCTCTATCTTTGCCTTTTTCTAGTAATCCGAGCTTTACCAATTTATTTATTAATTGTTGTCTTTCTCTTTCTTGATGTTCATTTTTAATAGTTGAAAGTAATTTAGCTTGGTGAGTAAACTTTCTTAATAATGACTGAGACTTGTAAATCTCCTTTTTATTTTTTAATCCATATTCCTGCATTAATGGTCTCTCTGCAGCAATTCTAGAAGCCTGCCATGGATGTTTAGGTGGATCATACTTTTTACGTAATTTCTTTGGATCTCCCATTTATTTTTTCCCCTTCTTATCTTTTCCGCCTTCAGCTTGAGCTTGCGCTATCTTAGCTGCTTTTCTTTGAACTCCAACACTTGCTCCCGTTCTGAAGTGACTTCTAGTTCTTTGTCCTCTTACAGGTTGTCCAATAGCATGTCTTAATCCTCTGTATGATTTAATTTTCTTCAATCTTTTAATATCAAATTCCTTGCTCAATGATAATCCTGCTCCTGTTAAATGCAAGTTTTTTCCTGTTTCATAATCATTTCTTCTATTAATTATCCATGTAGGAAGTTTTTCGGGATTTTTTATCAAAGATTCTATTTCATTAACTTCTTTCTCATTTAATGTTCCTATCTTTCTTTTCTCATCAATATTAAGGTGATTGCATATTGCATTAGAAAACATAAAACTCACGCCCTTAATTTTCCTTAACCCATTGTAAATTGTTTTAGTCCCAATTATATCAAAACTAGCGATTCTAATGATACCTTTTACATCTTCCATTTTTAAAATAAACCTAGAAATTGATTTATAAAGCTTTTGTTGATTTAATATATCATGATTTAACAAATGGTATTTCTTCCCAGTCTCTTATTTTTCTAATCCTTAAATTTTTATTCCAAACAGTTTCCAACAAAGAACAATCAACGCCTAATTCTTTAGCCTTTCCAATCATTGCTATAATATCTTTCGGCAAACATTTACCACCAAATCCTCTTGCACTTGTAACATCTAAGTGGGAGTCCTCGATTCTATGATCTGCCGTCACCATTTTTTTAACCTCTTCATATTTAATATCCAGAGCTTCGCATATATCACACATCTCATTAGCAAATATAACCTTTGTTGCTAAGTATACATTTGCCATATACTTAACCATTTCTGCAGTCATTAAATCCGTATGATATATTGGTATTGTTGGGAATCTATCTCTATATAAATCGGTAACTCTTAAACTAATCTTATCATTGTCTGCACCGATAACTATTCTATCAGCATTTACAAAATCCTCTAAATAATTTTTCTCTCTTAAAAACTCCGGATTAAAGCAAAAATTATTTTTATATTTTTCAACATATTTTCTTGTTGTACCTGGAACAACGCTGGATTTAATTACAATAATTTTATTAGTATCACGGGATAACTCCGAAATCTCTTTTATATTTTCGTCCATTATAGATAAATCAATCCTATCTTCTTTATATGGTGTTGGGAGGCATACAAAAATAAATTCAGAATTTCTAACTACTTTTTCTAAAGACTCGGATTCTTTATATTTATCATAATATAAAATACTATTTTGTTTACCTTTAAAGCCATATTCGACTGCTTTTCCAACAATACCATAACCAACTATTCCTATCTTTACCATTTTAATCTTATATTACCATTACCAAAAATTTTTATTTCTTTTTATTTTATAAAAATTACTGTCCAACGAATAAGTTATATTTATTAATCATTTAATTTTGGTCTCCACTTATAAACATTGTCGTGATGATCATAATAATAGATAACTACAACATTCTCTCCATGCTTTATTTTAAATATTAATACAAAACTTTTATCAATGTGAACTCTATTAAAATTCTGCAGTGGTTTTCTCAAGAACTTATAAACATGATTTGGATTTAACCTTACTTCTTGAATTTTTTTATCGATAATCTCTAATTGTTTGGGATTCTTCTTTGAAAGTTTTTTAAATATATTATCTGCCTCTTCTTTTATATCTAAGTCATACATTTTTTAACCCGTATCTCTTGGCAAAATTATTTACTCTAATAACCTTTTGTTTCTCAATTTTCTTCATTTTGGCTATGAATTCGGGTTTTAATTCAGGTTCATTTTCCATCTCAATATACTCTTTTACTATTTCCTTTATTGCTTCACTTTTATCTTTTAAATCGTACTTAGCCTTCACAATATTCAAAACTCTATTTGTATTTTCATCAAGTTCTATTAAAGCTTGTACCATATTACTTCACCTTATCTTGACTAAGTTTAACTTATTTATAAACCTTTCCATACAGAATTATACTCCAACAAATAAGTTATATTTATCCTCGTCTTTCAATTCCAGTAAAATTCTTTTTGCAATTGTCTTTTCAGGATCTGGCATTAATCTTACCCTGTTTTTAATGTCTTCAAAGTTTTCAAATAATTTTTCTTCTCTCTTCTCAATAATTTCAAGCATATGTTTTTTTCCAATCCCGGGCAATAACTCAAGTTGATGTCTTCTTGTATTTATTGGAGCTGCCTTATTAAAAAATTCGATAAATCTTTTCTCATGTTTCTTAACTAATTCTTCAACAACTAAATTAAGTTCTTCTTTTGCTGTTTCTGTCAAAGAATTATACTCAACCTTGCCGTAAATATGATGTATCTTGTCACGTTTACCTTCTCCAGTGTAAACCTCTTCCTGAATATCTAAGAAATTGCCTTTTTTTGGAACTAGTTCAAGCAGAATAAAATGATCTTTTCCAACAGCTTGCGCTATAGGGGTCTTCAAATGACTTGGTTTCATATCCATTGGGTGCCCATTTGGAAGGAAATCCAATACTATTGCATATTCTTCTTTTGCTTGTTGCCTGAACATTTTTATTTGTTGTAATTAACATTTTATTTTAGTGCTTCTAATATTTTCTCTAAGTCATCTTGTTTTAGTGTCACATTCTCTCCTACGAATATTAATTTTAAAGTTTCTATATCCTTAGGCATTATATCTATTATCTTGGCGATATGCCTCTCTTTTATCCTTGATATCTGTAATTTTAATAATTGCTCTTTGATCTTTACTGCATCCTTACCTTTAATACTTACGAATCTTTCTAAGTACTCATGAGTTTTTAAAGTTCTTGGTTTTAATTCCTTATCCCTCTTTTTTATATCTTCTATTTTTTCCTTTAACTCAGCCATTGTTACAGGACTTTCATTTATTATATCAACATTAACCATTTTAGCTCCTCTTAAGATGAACGGGATGAACTATTAAATCTTTCACTTTTCCGCCGTCCTTTATTCTAATTAAATAACAAGCACCTCGTTTATCCACAATTGTCCCGGATTTGCCGTGAAATCTTGGCAAATACATTCCCTTTTGATAACCTGAATCAGCATGTAATACAACCTTATCATTCATTTTAAATTCCTGCATAAATTTACTCAGGCTAATTTTTCCCTTTGTTCTAGGAGTCTTCTTCAATTTACTCCTTGTTTTCCTTCTAAAGCCCCCGATTCTCTTAGTCATTTTAATCAAGAATAAAGCTAGAATTTTAATTTATAAAGTTAACTAATTTCATTAAGAATTTTCGCTAGTGCTTTGTCTAATGCAAAGAATAAGTTAAAATCAGTAACCTCTGCATTGAAAGATTGTCCATTAACCATTACCTTAATTTGCAGTTCAAATTTGCTTGCGTGAACGGGTTTTAAATGCAAGTGCAAGTTTTCAAATTTGCTTGTTTTTTCCTGCATTTTCTTGACATAATTTCCTGTAATCTTCTTTATTACAACCATTTTAGCCGGTTCAAGTTCTTTAAAGCCAGCAAGAGAAATATTACCTCCAAGCTGCAATACGTCATCCATATATCAACTAGAAAGATTAGTTATTATAAAAAGATTTCTTATTTAAGCAGAGTGGTGATTTCTTACTAAATCTAGAAATTCTCGATGATTATAGACTCTTAACCCCTTCCAGTCTTGATTCCACAGCTGGTTGTAACATACCGGAACTGATTTTTTAGAATTAAATGCTGCTTCTAAATTATGTGTAGCATCGTCCAATAAATGATTTCCCTCATAATCCCCTTTTTTATGTGTAAATGTTAATTCATCATATGGAACATTATTTGCTTTTATCCAATATTCTGTGTATTGTTCTGTTTGTTTATTTGGCTGAGAACTTATAAGGTGTACAACCCTTACTTTACTTAGTTCAAGAAGGAATTCAATTGCACCAGGGATGATAGGAGCAGTTGTATAAATTTCTTCTGCGTGCTTTATCTGATAAAAATTTACAATATCTGGGCCATAATGTTTTGTCATATCCCAAGTTGTTAAAGAAGATTTTTGATTTTTAGGATGATATTTATTATAAAGTTTATTTAAACATCCATTAAAATCTCTAATAACATCATCTACATCAATTAATTCAACGATTTCGGGATGATAAATTGTTTTCATAAAATAAACCAATTAAAAAAATTTATAAAACTAACCTAAATTTTTAGAAACGTAAACACCGTCGTTTTTATAACCAAGATTTCTATAATATTCTCTGACACCAATTCCAGAAATAACTAATAATTTTTTAATATTATATTTTTCCTTAGCGATATTTTCTGCTTCCAATAATAATTTTTTACCCAAACCTTTATGCTGAACTTCTCCTTCCTTATCTAAAGCTGTTGCCGTGCCATAAACATGCAATTCACGTATTCCAGCCGAGTCTTTTGTAATCTCTGGTCTAAATGG
Source organism: Candidatus Woesearchaeota archaeon (assembly GCA_964607255.1). GTDB lineage: Archaea > Nanobdellota > Nanobdellia > SCGC-AAA011-G17 > GW2011-AR20 > GW2011-AR20. The sequence goes on from CAZSJV010000028.1 coordinate 6,399, forward strand.
TTTGTATGGAATTCTTAATCTTACAAACCCAAGCAAGATATCATTTTTAATATCCTCTGCAGAAATAAAAATCTCTCTTCCATTGCTCGCTTCATATTCCTCATGTAGAATTTTGACATTTCCCCAATCTATTTCTCTTCCTCTA
>CAZSJV010000029.1:0-5904 GCA_964607255.1 Candidatus Woesearchaeota archaeon
GAGTCCTAACCGAACTAGACTACTTGAGCTTAAGTCTAAAAGAAATTCGTTTATTTTTAAAGTTTGTTATTCAATAAAACATACCTATCATTTAAATTTGTATGAGAATTACAATAACCATACTTTTCCCAGAGCCTCAATTTAGTAATATTATTTTCATTTTTAAAATTAATGTCTTTAGTAATTTTGCCTAAATTTGATTTACCATAGATATCTATTCCATATTGTAAATAAATTTTATTATTTAATCTAGTTTTCTTATTATATAGATAAGTATTTATATTAAAATCTGAAAATAATTTTTTTAACTGTTTTGTAAAATTAAGGTCTGAAAATATGCTAGCAATTTTAGGATATTTATAACCTTTAAGAAAATATAAACAAAAATCTGTATCTAAAAGCCCTCTTAAAAATCTTGCTTTATATTTCTTATTTTTTAATATTATATTAGGAATAATTAAATTCTTTTTTGGTCCAACTTTCATTCCTAAATTCATAAAATATTCTAATAATTTTTTAGAGAAAATATTTAATGCTATTGCCTTTCTATTTTTATATATCCAAATTTTGGGTTTTATATTAAAATTTCTTTCAAATAAGCCACTAACATATTCTGTAAGATAGTTATAATCTGTCTCTTTATTGCCAGTTATATTTATTCTGTAGCCTTTATTATTATCTATACATAAGTTACCATCACCATAAATTATTCCAATTAATTCTGCTATTTCCTCATTAAAATAACCTCTTTTTAATTTTATTTTATTAATATTCATATCAAAATTAATGTTTCTTTGTTTATAAATAAAACCGGTACGGTTGTCCTTTGGACCTTTGGGAACCAACATATACTTTAGAAAATATAAGATAAATCCCCGCGGCCGGACTCGAACCAGCAGCCTTGCCCGGATGTTAAATCTTTCGGGATCCGCTGTCTGTTTTTCATTCTTAGCATTTGCCTTAAGTCAAACAGTGAATTTTCTACAGCCGAATGCTCCACCATTGAGCTACACGGGGTGAATAAGAAGATAGATATTTAGTTTTTAAATATTGTTGTTTTATTGAACCGTAATAGAAACCTGCTCATTTATTTTCTCTATGAACAATATTGCACCCGGCTGAATACTACCAGAAACAACAATGTCTGTAGAAAAAACCTTTGAATAGTCGTTGCCTCCAAAAATTATTGAAATTTCTTTGCTGCTTATAAATATTGTATATGGTTTTCCATTAAGATTATTAGGAAGTTTTACTGTTCTTGAATATCCATCCTCAACTCTCCCTGCTAAATTAACCTCATTCCTCATTTGCTCCAGTAAATTTTGTGCAGCTAGATAATCACTTTTCGAAGTTGCAAATGAAAGATAAGTAGAAGACAAAGAGAGATATACTAACAAAAGTATAAGGGCTATGCTAACAAAATATAAAAATTCTATCCCTACTTGAGACTTTCTCATTTTATATACATTCAGATAAACCGCACATAATTATTACTTCAACATAATTGCCCCTAGATATCACCTGAACCTCTTTCCTTCCGGGGGCTATTGAAGAATATACTTTTGGTATAGGATTGCCCGGATCAACCAAAAAAGTATCTGCAACCTTGACAATTTCATTAATCTCATTTCCAGACCCAATAACTTTAATATTTATTTCATTGCCATCAAAATTTATTTCGCTTATATCGCTAGGAAAATTTATATCCAATGTCAATTTAGTATCTTCTCCATAAACATTAACCTGGTTTACCGTAGCCACAATCTGGTTTGTAATAGAATCTACTTTTGAGATTGAAATAGTATGGCTGCTTTCACTTGAATATTTAGCATAAAGTATTGTAAGGGGAACAAGAAGAATTAAGACTAATCCGACAATTACCAAATACTCTGTAGCAATCTGTGCTTTAGTTTTAATATATATCACCTCTAATAAAAACAATAAAATTTAGTATATAAATTTATTCATACCTCAATGCATCAACTGGTTTTAACTTTGAAGCTTGGTATGCGGGAAGTGCTCCGGATATCATACCGATTAAAAATGCAAAAAATAATCCAAATAATAATAATCCAAATTCAATTCTAATAATTAATAAAAATCCAGCCTGAGATGATATCTGTTCTACAATTAATGCAACTATTGTTCCTAAAACAGTCCCAAAAATTCCTCCAACAAAGCCCATTAATCCCGATTCAATTAAAAATATCTTTATAATGTCTGAATTTCTTGCACCAACAGCTTTCATTATTCCAATATCTTTTGTTCTTTCTAAAACGCTTGTGTACATTGAATTCATTATTCCAATTGCTCCAACAATCAATGAGATAGCTGCAATTCCAACCAAAACAATCTGAATAATCCCAAGGACCTCTCCTATTTGTTCCGCAATCTGTGTAGCGGTTAATACCTGAAAGTTCGTGTCATCTCTTTTTTGCTCAAGTTCCCTTTCAATTCTTCTTTGCAATTCTGGAATCTCTGTGCTTGATTTTGCCTGTGCTATAATTGTGTCAACGTGATCTGGTTCATTAAATATTTCACGGGCAGTTTCTAAAGGAATATTTATCTGGTTATCATCCTGAGAATTTCCGATTTCTTTTAATATACCAACAATCTTGAATTCCTGTTTATTAATTTCAATCTTGCTCCCAATTCTTAATTCCTTTGAAAACATTTCCTCTGCAGCTCTAGAACCAATAATAGCAGAAAATTTCTCATTATCTTTTATAACCCTCCCTTCCCTTAATTCAATCCCGGAATCTTCATAGAATTCCTCATAATTTTCAGAGGGTATTGAACTAATAAATGTAAATCCGGTTTCTTTGTTATGTACTATCTCTGCTTGCCTGAAAATGGCCGGAATAACGTATTCAAATCCAGATATCTTTTCTATCGTATCAACATCGTCTATAGTTAATCCCTGTGAAAGTGTTCCCGGGCCTTGAAATCCTCTAGAAGAAATTAAAATTTTATTAGCCCCAAAAGTTTCAAATTGTTCCTGTATTGTACTCTCCAAACCTCTAGAGATTGTAATTAAAGAAATAATAGCAGCAACCCCTATAATTATTCCTATTATAGTCAACCAAGATCTTAATTTTCTGTGAATAATACTGTTTATTGCAAGTAAAAAATATTCTGAAATCATATTTTTCTTTTTCTTAACCTTTTATAAATAAAATATGCGATTAGTAAAATTAGTATTGGTATTAAAATGGTAAAGAAGATATTATTTTTAACCAAACCGAGCTGTTTTGCTTCCTCTAAAGTATAAACACTTAGAGTTAATTCATTATTCTCGGCATATTCTATATTATTGATATCCCTGTAATTAAAATTAAATAATAACTTAGGATTGCTTACTTTCGGAATTATGGTAAATTCGGCTGTTTCAAAATCTTCTGAATCAATATCTCCTATGTAAATAACATTGCTTGATAAAATTTCATAATCTTGAGTCTGCAATAATGTAAGTCTGAATGTCTTTATCTCGCTTAATCCCAAGTTTATTATTTTTATGATTATCTTTCCATTATCTCCTACTTTTACAACTTCAGAACTCTCCAAAACCATATCTATATTTGGATTTGATTCTATATTTACACTTATCAATGCATCATTAACTGTATTGTTATAGCTTATTTTTAATGGAATCTTGTATATTCTTGGTTCTGCTTCAGGCAATGCAACCAGACTAAAAGTTATTTGCTCTGAATCACCGTCTCTTATTTCATCGATTAATTTCTCGCTTGAAGAATCTACGGGAGCAAAGGGAAGATCATTTAAAACAAGCTTTACAGAAACATCATTAATATCATCGTCTCCTACGTTTTCTAAAAATATCCTTACAGTAAATCTTTCTCCGGGAGCAACTTTTTCCGGCTGTGTTAATACTTCTCTAACCCCAATCTGCGCACTAACTAAATTAATTACAAGAAAAAACATTAATAATAAAATTAATTTTTTCATAAATCTTCCTCCAACGCCAAGGGATCTAAATAATGGTCTATTGTGGTTTCATTTTCTATTTTTTCCACTTTATCAGCATTAAGTTTCTTCACCAATTTCTTTGCATTTTCTCTAAGATAACCAAAATTCTTTATATCAAAATTACGTGTAATTACCTGTTCCGCATCCATTAAATGAACAATCGAAGGATTAAAATCCATAATATAATCCCAAATCTCATTTTTATATATTATAATGTGATATCTTTCATTCATTTTATCCACCTTTGTATAATTTCCCGTCCCTTAAATTGATGACTTTATTTGATAACTTTGTTAATTCCGGATTATGTGTAACTAAGATTATTGTTTTTCCTTTCTTATTTAGGTCTTTTAAAACTTTCATTATTTCATCCCCCGTTTTAGTATCCAAATTTCCTGTAGGTTCATCCGCTAAAATTATTTCAGGATCATTTATCAAAGCACGAGCGATTGCAACTCTTTGTTTTTGTCCACCTGATAATTCACCAGGCAAATGATTCATTCTGTCTTTTAATCCGACTAACTCGAGCAATTCCTTTGCTTTTTGAATCTTTTGTTTTCTTGAAGCACCTTGGAATGTCATTGGCAAAGCTACATTTTCCAGTGCTGTTAAACTTGGAATTAAATTAAAAGTCTGGAATATAAATCCGATTTTCTTTCCCCTTATCTGGGCCAAATCACTTTCATGCAAATGTGCAATATTATATTTATCAAGGAAAATTTCGCCCTTTGTTGGGGTATCTAAACAGCCAACCAAGTTCATTGCTGTTGATTTACCTGAACCAGAAGGACCCATTAAGGCAACAAAATCACCCTTATTAACATTTAAACTAATTCCATTTATAGCCGGGATTTCAACCTTATCTAGCTGGTAAATCTTATGTACATCCTCAAGCTTAATTAAAGTTGTCATGGCTCTTTTGGGATTTTTAGGGTATTTAAATGTTTTGTTATATTAGCATTTTTAAGTAGTAACATATAGAAAGGTTTAAAAATATGAAAATTATGTTAAAAACATGGTAAATGAGATTGATTTGTTCAATTTAGAAGACCCAAATTCTATAATAAGAAAGATAATTAATGGGGAAGAAGAGATTATTCTAGCTGAAATCGCACAAAGAAAGGTTTCTATTCCTATCGGATATGAATTAAAAGAATTGCATCTTAAATCTGGGAATGGTAAAGAAATAAATTCCTTAATTAATGAGGAAATAAAAAAATTCAAAGAAGCTGGCTATCCTGAAAATATTTATACACCCATTTACGAGGCCATATTAAACGCATATCAGCACGGAAATAAACGTGATCCAAATAAGAAAATAATTTTTGCACATAAAATTGGCGAAACTAGTTTAGATATAATTGTTGAAGATGAAGGAGGGGTAATAGAGGGGGTGTTTGTACCTTTTATTTTAAAACATAGGGAAAGAGATGTTAGAAGAAAATTCATTAATTTTTATGAATTTGCCAATAAAGAAAAACCTCAATCAAACAATGGAACTGGAACATCCTTTATTCATGCTTATATGGACGAAGTAAATTATTATCTAGGAGAAAATGGCTTAATAGTCCATATGACTGAGAACAAACATTAGTTTATCAATCCTAAAATATAACTTAACGATTGACTTGATCTTAATGGTTTTTTAGTTTCTTTTGTCAATCTAAAGCTATAATCTAATTTATCTCTTAAATTCTGGGTTAATCCAAATTTTTCATTGCCAAATATTAAATTTATTTTTTTATTCCTGTTTTTATTATAAAATTCTCTAAAATTATTTTCATCTAATTTTGAATTAATTGAAAATCCAACCTTTATTCCATCCAATTTTTTATTTATATCTAATTTAAAATTTTCATATGGGATTCCCTTCGCTTCTTGCTTTGCCTTATTAATTAAATCTGTAATATTTTTATT
>CAZSJV010000030.1:0-5615 GCA_964607255.1 Candidatus Woesearchaeota archaeon
CATTTCTATATTGGAAAGCTCTATAAATCAAAGATAATCTATCTATCAAAGTTTTTAAAAATACTTGTCTATGCTCATTTGCAGATGGATTTCTTTCTTCCATTGCTCTAAGGTGAGCTTGAATTGGATCTTCTAATCTTCCCACTTTAGGATAATCAAAATTTAAATATAGTTGGCCGGTTATTGGATTAATTGTTTGAGTAGCTTCTTTTCTATTATTTATGTTTCTAGCCCTTCTTTCTTTAGTTGCATTTCTAAAATATTCTTTGGCTTCTATCATTTTAGTTTACCTTAAATTCATAATAATTAATATATTTATAAATCTTTCGTTTGTTATTACTGAAAAGTTAGAATAAGATAAATTTAACTATTAAATATCCAATTAAACATCCTAAGCTTAATACAGGCATTGCAGGATAAAACTTGCCTTTTTTTCCATAGAATAATAAAAATAATAATGATAGCATAATAACAAATGATGTAATTAATGCAGAAACAAAATTAAATTCTTTTAAAATTACTCCTGAGAAAAATAAAGTAAATCCAATATCTCCCCCTCCAAGAATGGCTGTTGCAAATCTCTTTTTTTTGCCTTCTCCAACTTTATAAGGAATATTTAAACCAGTAAATACCTTGGCTTTTGTCTGAAATTTAGCCAATTTTATCATATGTTTGCTTTTAAAGACAGCGTAAGCATCATAAATTGAAATTAATATTAATAAAATAAAAATTGAAGTTATATTAAACAATGGAACAAAAATAGCTGCTAATCCGCCGTAAATAAATATTTCAACTAAATTATTTATTATTATGCTTTGTCTGAATAGTTTAAGTAAAGCCAGGACTAATGCCAAAATAACTGCATAAACCTGGGAGACAAATGCGTTAAAGGCTATCGTCAAGGTTAAAAATATGCTTAAGAAAAACCAAAATTTCCATAATCTGAATAATTGCAGTTTAATAAACAATAATGCTATAATGCTTGCAAATAACATTATCAAGAAAATGGGCAAGTATGAAATTTCTTCTTTTAATTCTGGTCTTTCAATGTTCAATGGCAAATCTCTTTCAGTAATTTCCCCGGAAGGCAGTTCTTTTGGAAGATATTTGTCTACGATAACCAAGCCCATTGCATGACTTGAAAGAAAAAGTAAGGCAATAATAATCGTAATTAATAAACTATGCTTCATTAATGTTTTTAATTAATAGTTCTTTAAAAAACTAACCTAATATTAATATCTACTTATAAGTAACTAGATTAATTTTAAATAGCATCTTAGATTAGGTTTTACTAATGGGCGAACAACCATTTATACAATTTGAAAACATTACTAAATCGTTCGGTAGAAATGTCGTTCTTGAAGACGTTAATCTGAGCATTCCCTATAAAGAGATATTTGGCATAATTGGAAAATCTGGATCGGGAAAAACAACCTTGCTTACCTTGTTGATTGGATTTTTAAAACCAGATATTGGAACCGTTATATTTCAATCCAGGGATATTCAAAGAGACTTGCAGAGCGTACAGCAGCAATTTGGTTTTGCAGCTCAGGAAGGAAGTTTTTATCCAAAATTAACGGTTAAAGAAAATCTATGGTATTTTGGAAGAATGTATAATATTAAACCTAAACAATTAAAAGAGAAAATTCCAAAATTATTGAAACTGGTTAATTTACAGGATGCTAACGATGTTGTTGCATGGAAATTAAGTTCTGGAATGCAAAAAAGACTGGATATAGCATGTGCTTTGATTCATGATCCAAAAGTTTTGATTCTTGATGAGCCAACTGAAGATCTTGATCCTGCCTTGAGAAATGAGATTCTAAATTTACTAAGAAAGATTAACCGTGAAAAAGACCTTACAATTATTATTACCTCGCACTTATTAAATGAAATGGAATCTTTCTGTAAAAAGGTTGCGATATTAGACAGAAAAAAAATTATTGATTCTGGAAATATAAATGATTTAAAAAATAAATATTCTAAATATCTTGAATTATGCCTGGAATTTGAAGATCCTGATGATGATTATATTATAAGCGAGATTAAGACAAATAGAAAAATAAAAAAATATTCGGTCAGGGGAAATAAAATTTATATTTACACAAATCAAAAAGGTGAGGAAGCCCTGAATAATGTAGTAAGCTTGGCAAGGGAAGCTGGAAATCGTCTGGTTAATGTTACGATGGGCAAGCAAAATCTTACTGAATTATTTGAGGAACTTACCAAATATGGGGAAAAAGAGGATGTCAAAGTTATTAGAGATAATAAAGAAAAACATTAAATTATTAATAAGAAGTAGAAGTTCTGCATTAATAGTCTTGTTCGGGCCGTTAGTGCTTATGCTGTTAATTGGTTTAGCGTTTAACACAAGTTCTTTGTTTGATATCAAGATAGGAACTTACTCAAGCAGTTATAGCGAATTAAGCAATTCGATTGTTAGCACGCTAAAAGACGAGCAGTTCACGGTTATAACCGTGGAAAGTGAAGAAAAATGCGTTAATATGATAAAGACGGGTGATTTGCATGTTTGTACTATTTTTCCCCCAGATTTAAATTTGGAGAGCAATGATAAGATTGTTTTTCATGTTGATCAGTCAAGATTAAATTTTGTTTATATTATCCAGGAAAAAATTTCAGATAAAGTTGCAACAAAATCAGAGGAGTTAAGCACGACATTAACAAATAGAATCTTAACCAGCTTAAATAACGCAAATACAAAATTGACTGAGAAAAAAGGATCTGTGAGTTCTTTATCTAGTGATTTATCTTCATCAAAAAAATCAATAGAGGATATTATTTTAGGTATTAACACAAGTTTAACAAGTAATTTCAGCGAGGTTTATGAAGAACTTGATGATTTAACAGAAGATGATAATTCAAGCTCAAAGTATTCACAGCTTGAAAATTTAATTGAGGATGTAGAAGATGATTACAATACGGTTGTTGCATTGTTAAAATCAAGCACAACTTCTTTAGGCGATGTAAAAACAAAGTTAAGTTCAAATATTCAAAGTGCTGGTGATTTACAAAAAACAATTAATGAAATAAATAATGATATTAATTCCATTGAGATTACAGATGCTGCAAAGATTGTAAGCCCGGTAACGACAGAGATTAAACCAGTTGCAACAGAAGCGAGCAATATAAGCTATACTTTCCCTACATTAGTCATCCTAGTTTTATTATTTGCAGGTTTATTATTATCTTCAACAACAATTGTCCAGGAAAGAGAGTCAAAGGCATATTTCAGGAATTTTATTACCCCAACACCAGATATAATGTTTATATTTGGAAATTATTTGTCTAGTTTATTAATCGTTCTGGTTCAGTTAATAATAATATTTATTGTTATGTTTGGATTAATAAATATAAAGATTCCAAATATTGCTTTAGCTAATGCGTTTGTGATTTTAATATTAGCCTCGAGTGTGTTTATTTTACTTGGAATGTTAATTGGTTATATGTTTAAATCAGGAGAGACTGCGAATATAGCCTCTGTTTCATTGGGGGCAATATTGTTGTTCTTCTCGAATACAATCTTGCCATTAGAAACTCTTCCTACTTCATTGCGTAATATTGTTCAGTTTAATCCGTATATTACAGGAGAAGTTGCCTTAAGAAAGATATTATTATTTAATCAAGGTCTAGATGTTGTTCTTCCTCAGATATATACTTTAGTTGGTTACATTGTATTATTGCTTGTAACAGTATACTTGATAAGAGAATTTACAAAGAAATGGTTCAGTCAGTAATAATTAATAAACTTTAAATATAATAGAATAAGACTAATTATAATGGCGAAGGTTGTAATTGATCCATGGGGTTCTACTTTAATCAAGAACTATAATGATGTTGTAAATAAATTTAATCTGGAAAAATTTAATTCTGGTTCATTTCCAAAACCGAACAGATTAATGAGAAGAAATATTGTTTTTGCTGGAACTGATTTAAATGTAATTTCAAATGCAATTAAAAACAGGAAAAAATATTATGCTTTAACTGGGATAATGCCTTCAAGCGAAAAAGTTCATTTTGGCACGAAGGCGGTTGTTGAGAATTTAAAATATTTTCAGGATAATAATGCATCAACTTACATTTTAATAGCTGATTTAGAAGCAAACTGCACAAGGGGAATTAGTTTAAAGGAAGCAAGGGAAGTAGCAATGAATTTTCATATTCCAGCTTATTTGGCGTTGGGGTTAGATATTAAAAAAACAATATTTTATTTTCAAAGCGACAATAGAAAAGTGTTGAATTATGCTTATGATTTCAGCAGGAAAATAACATTAAATGAATTTAGAGCCATATATGGTAGTACAGAACCAAGCAGAATAATGGCTGCTGTTACCCAAGTTGCAGATATTCTTTATCCTCAATTTAATGAAAAAATTCCGGGTATAATTCCTGTTGGCATAGATCAAAGAAATCATATACAATTAACCAGAGATGTAGTTTCAAGATTCAAGGATTATGAATTTATTTCTCCTTCTGCATTATATACTAAATTTACACCTTCTTTGGACGGGGATATTAAAATGAGTAAATCCAGTCCTGAAAGCATGATTGAACTACCAGAAGATATTAATTCAGTCTGTAAAAAAATAAGAAAAGCTGTTACTGGCGGGAGAAAAACATTGGAAGAACACAGAAGATTAGGGGCAATGGTGGAAAAAGATATGGTTTTTGAATTATTAAAACAGCATTTAATAGAAGATGATAATGAATTGCAGGCAATCTATGATGATTATAGTTCTGGGAAAATGACTTCTAATGAAATAAAGGAATTAGCATGCGAAAAAATTACAGTATTTATGAACAAATTTAATTCTAATCTGGAAAAAGCAAGAGATAATATAAGCAAGGTAAAGTTCATTGAAATGTAACTACTTTAAAGTAGCTCATAAACGAAAGCTTTATAAATACTTCTTGACTTCTCTGTTTAGATTAAAATGGAAACTAAATATGTTATAATGATTGGAGCTGCGGTTGGAGCTTTAGCTGGCGGATTATATTCTTTATTAAACGGAAATAAGAAAAATAATTTTAAAGAATTAAGTGATGATTTAACAATTGATAATCTTATGGATGAATTTGAACCAATAACACCATCCGAATCTAGAGATGGTAGTATTGAATATTCCCCATATCATCAAATAAGGGAAGGCAATTTAAAATGAACGCAAAACCATTAATAAAATTAAATGTTCCTTATGTATTCCAGTTAGAGTACGATAAAGAGGGAAGGGAAGCTGTTAAAAAAGTATTAACAGATTACAAAGGTACAAGAGCTGCTTTAGATACTTTTAATGTAGAAGCTCAAGGACCAGTAAGAGGAAGTAATATTTATTCTAGATTTGCTTTAGGCAATGCTTATAGAGAAATAACAAAAGAAGATGTTCGTCCAATAAATGCAAGAGAAAGCGAGATAGCTTTAACAAATGATGCTTTAACCGATCCTAGAAGTACTTATGAGGACTTAGGTTTAGTGGTTTATCCTAATAAAGGTATTAATGAGAAATTATATAGTTATTTAAGAGAACAAGTTAAGTCTAATTTTAAAAATGTTAAATTAAACAAGCCATTTATCGTAACTGGATTAATGAATGTTGTTA
>CAZSJV010000031.1:0-2240 GCA_964607255.1 Candidatus Woesearchaeota archaeon
TTATGATCGTGAAACAAATAATCTTGAACATGATAAGGCTCTTAATGCAGTTATAATCCAAAGAATGATTAATCCTTATTCTTCTGGCATAATCTCAACAATAGAGAATGATATTATTTTAAAAGCAGTTTATGGTTTTCCCGAATTGATATTTAATAAGAGTGTTAGCTTTAATATGTATATGATTGACAAAGAAGATTTAAGTGTAAAAAATAAAAATACCCCAAGGCAGGAATATATGGTAACACATGAAGAATCATTGAATAAAAACATGAAAAGAACCGTTCCTGAAGATAAAAATTACCAAGTTCTGGAAGATGATGTTATATTACAGTTAGCTGATTTTAATAACAAAATAGAAAAATATTACAATAAACCGGTTAATGTTGAATTTGCAATTGAATCGGGTAAAATCTTTATAATTAATGCCAATGAAAATATTTAAATACTAAATTATAATTTTATGCATATGGCTTTTTGGGATAAATGGTTTACTAAATCAAAAGAGGAAAAAAAAGCAGAAGATCAAAAGATTAAGTTACTTGCGCAGATAAAGGAATTAAGTATTCTTTCCCAGGCTTTAATAAAAAAATTAGATGAAAAATATAATAAATTTTCTAGAACGCCAGATAAATCAATTACAGCATTAATTAATAAGGTTAAGTCTTTAATTGAAGAAGCGAATGATCACCTTCAGGATGCATATCAATATTTAGATGTTTTTAATATTAATTTTACAATAAAGGAATTACTTAATGTTAAAAAAAGCATTAATAAAATAAGCGAAAGCAATGTTGATGATTTGATTAAATTAAATATATTTTCTAAATCAAATAAGGGAGCAATATTAATCATAAGATCCCAAGTTGAAAGATTAGGAGAGGATTTGCCAAAATTTGATCTAAAAACAGCAAAATGAACTTCAATGAAAGGGTTTATGAATTATGCAAGAAAATTCCTAAAGGTAAAGTTTCTACTTATGGAATTATTGCTAGAAAATTAAATTCTAAAGCTTATAGGGCAGTTGGAAACGCATTAAATAAAAATCCTTATTCATATGTTCCATGTCATAGAGTAATTGGAAGTAATTCACATTTAACAGGATTTGCAACAGGATTAAAAAATAAATCTAAATTACTTGAAAAAGAAGGCATTAAAATAAAAAATAATCTGGTTTTGAATTTTGAAAAAGTTCTCTATAAATTTTAGGAAAAGCTTTATAAATTTTTATATCCTAGTTATTTCAATAAAAAAGAGGAATAAAATTCTAATATGGCGGAAAAAAAAGTGAATGATATAAACAAAGAAGTTAATTTACTCAAGAAAGAACTTAATCTAGTCAAGAGAAATTTCAGAAAAAAGTTTAATTTAATTATCGGTGAACTGCAAAAACTGGGTTATAATGATTATGAGATTATTCTTGAACCTCAAACAGAGAAAGGACTCCAGGAATATTATCCAAGTTTAATTGAAAAGATTACACCAAAAAAAACATTCAAGGATGTCGTTTTAAGCAATGATATAAAGGCACAGTTAAATATGGCTTTATCCCAGATCAAAAACCATGATGTTTTAATGAATAAATGGGGATTAAGCAGTATTCAGGAAGGCAATGCTATCTCGTTGATATTCTCAGGTCCTTCTGGTACTGGAAAGACATTGACAGCAGAGGCATTGGCAAATGATTTAAAGAAGAAATTATATATTGTAAGATATTCTAATTTGGTAGATAGTTATATCGGAGAAACTGGAAAAAATATTGTTAGGGTTTTTGAATCTGCAAAGAAAAATGATTCAATATTATTTTTTGATGAAGCAGATGCTATAGCCTCAACAAGAACAAATATACTTACTGCAACAGATTCTGAAACAAATCTAACTAGAAATGTTTTATTAAAGGAATTGGAGAAATTTGATGGAATTGTTATATTTGCCACGAATTTGGCAAGTAATTTTGATAAGGCATTTGAAAGAAGAATTAATCTGCATATAACCTTTAAGATACCATCAATTGAAGATCGTGAACAGATATGGAAATTATTGAGTAAAACTCTACCGTTGGCAAAGGATGTTAATTTTTACAACCTTGCTAAGGAATTCGAATTTTCAGGAGGTCATATTAAAAATTCTGTTATAAATGCCGCAAGATTAGCCATAACAAATAATCCTAAAGAAGTAAAGCAAGAACATTTTATTAAATCTGCTAAATTAGTTAAAGAAGGCAGAAATATAATGTTTCA
>CAZSJV010000031.1:2340-4606 GCA_964607255.1 Candidatus Woesearchaeota archaeon
AAATAATTCAGTAAGATTTAATTCTAATGCACTTACCGGCACTTCCAAATTCCAATTATCTAAAACTGAAGGATGAATTTCCCCGATATAAGCTATATTTTTATTATTTACAGAAATTCTACCGCATCTTCCAGAAATAAATGAATTATGCTCAACTTCTTTAATTTCATATTTTAATCCTAGTGCATTTAATAGAGAATCAAGAATTTGTTTTATTTGTGTAAAATCTGCTTTATTATGGCACAAGGCAATAGCTAATCTTTCCTGCTCTATAACATTTGTCTCGCTTGAACCTTTTTTAAATATCGTTCCCATTTCAAATATATTCTGCGGAAATTCATGGTGCTTGTTTTTGCTTAATGTTTCCAGTAAACTGGGAATTATCCATGAACGCAAGCTATTATAATCCTGACTTAATGAATTAGCTAACATAATTACTTCATTGTTAAGATTCATTTTCTCATTCAAATTAGCTTTATTAGTCAAATTATAATTTTTAACTTCCAATAAATTAAATCCTATAAGTAAGTTAGCAATTTTTTCCTTAAAGGAATAAAATTCATCTTCACTTCCGATTGTAGCTACATTGGGAATTTCTTCTTTAAGATTATTGTAACCATAAGCTATTCCTATATCCTCAACCAAATCAATCTCATGTAATATATCTGATCTGTAAGCTGGAATTAAGACTTTTTTATTAGAATAAGAATAACCCATCTTTTCTAATAATTCTTTTATATTAATTTCATTTAAATTTAATCCGAGAATTTTATTTGCATAATTAATATCAATTTTCATTTCTTCTGGCTGTAAATTTGGGGTTATTTCTTTTTTATTTTGGTAATTTAATTCATTTTCATAAATTTCTCCACCAAGATCTGCCAAGCTAGTTACAATTATATTTAGGCACTTCTTTAATATATTAAAATCAAAGCCAGAACATTCAACAAAAACATCTTTTGTCTTCTCTGTTACTCTTCCAGTTGATTCTGAGTTTATAATTGGAGGCATGCTTAAGATATTATTATTCGAGTCAATAAAAATTGGATAAACTTTTTTATTGTTTAATAAATGTCCATATTCTTTTCCAGCAGGATGTTTTTCAAGAATTTCGTTTCCATTCATTTCCTTATTTTCGTCTAAAGGCTGAAATTTAATCTTCTCTGGTTGTAAGGCTAAAAATCTTATTGGAAATTTAATGTGTTCCAAGGGATAAATACCAATGGCAATCTTTTTTCTGTTTCTTCCAAAAGTAATATGCAATTTTTCTTGCAATTGTATAATTTGCTTAATTCTCTCATTATTTAATTTTAGATTTTTAACAACTGCACAAGCTGTATAAGGACGCACATCTTTAACAGAGTTTTCAATAATAACCTTGTAATTTGATTTATTTACTTTATATTGCTTTAATCCAACTTTAGCCCCAATAAATGAGTTTAAAGCACGGGATAAACCAGATTCATCAAGTAAATCTGGTCTATTGGCGGGGACTTCAACAATAATTTCATCTTCATCTAATTTATCCAAACTTGTTCCCAGCATCGTGATTTTTTCTTTTAATTCTTCTAAAGAAATTTTCTCACTAAGTAATCTTTTTATCTCTCTTGTTTGTAAATTTATGGTTGGCATTTTATTTTAAAAATAACTTCATCTCTCTTATTTGTTTAAGATCATTTTTATATAAATCACGGATGTCTGTAATGTTATAATACTCCATAATTGTTCTATCTAATCCAAGACCCCAGGCTAAAACAGGAATTTCTTTTCCCATTAAAGCAATACTAACTTCTGGCCTAAAAATACCAGCTCCACCAAGTTCTAACCATACTTTCTTAGTTGGATGAAATACTTCTATCTCGGTTGAATTAGATGTATAAGGGAAAAATCCAGGTCTTACTCTTATTTTATTATATCCCATCTTTTTAAAAAATTCTTTTAAATAACCGATTAAATTTCTTAGATTAGCATTTTCATCAACTACAATACCTTCAACTTGTGTTAATTCAAATAAATGAGTCCAATCAAGAGCTTCATTCCTGTAATTTCTTCCTACTGCAAAAAATTTAGCGGGTAAATCCTGTTTTTTTAATAAAGAAATCGTTTTTGCACTTAGAACAGTTGTTTGTGTTCTTAATATATTTTTTCTCGCTTCTTCAACATTAAATTTATATTGCCATCCCTTGCTTCCCGTATCTCCTCCATTTTCATGAATTCGTTTAACTTTTTCTAAAAGTTCATCTGGCAAACTTCCATATTTTGGATC
>CAZSJV010000032.1:0-4404 GCA_964607255.1 Candidatus Woesearchaeota archaeon
TTAATTTATAAAGATACATTCCGCTTGATAAATTACTAAAATCAAAATTTATGCTATTATATTTATTCTCACTGTTAAATAATTCCCTTCCAAGTATATCATAGACCTTTAAATTTCCAAAACCATTATACTGAAAAACCAGATTATTATTTATTACATATCTATTTAGAAAATCTTTATTACCTTCATTATCTTTAGGATCATCAACACCGGTTAAGAAATCAATATAACCCTGAGAGTTTGTTTTAAATTTATAAGAACCCCATTCAATAACCTGGTTTGCTATTCCAGAGTTTAATGTGTCTACTTGATGGATTAATGCATCTACTAAACGGACATTTTTAGGCTGAGTTTGAGCTTTAGCACTATTAAAACCGAAATTTAATGCTCCTAAAAATGCTCCAATTAACCCTATTTTTTTCCAGATTTTCATGTAAAATACACTAATTTTACCATTTATAAATCTATCGTCACTTACAAGTAATAATAAAACTAGAAACGATAGAAATCATAATGTTTAAATATAAACTTTAATTAACTTTTAACGAGGTGGTATATTGACTGATTACAAGAATATATTTATTTTTATAGGCATTCTGATAATCGTTTTTATTGTAATATCCTATCTTAAAGTTGAGAATTTGAAGGAACAGCAAACTAATACGGGGATCGTAGCACAAAAACCGTGTACTGAAACATGCAAAACAGAATCTTGTCTGTATGGCTGTTATACCACCCTAATAAACGTTGCAATAGCTGAAGGAAATCTTGAGAAATGCAATGAAATCAAGACAAATGAAATAGAACAATCGTGCTTAGATCAGGTTAATCTTGTTTTAAAGAATTGCGACAAAATATCAGATGAGGGACTAAGAAACTTATGTTTAGGATAAAAAATTTATTTTTACTAATATTTGTAATTTTAGTTAGTCTTTTTTATATAAAAAATATAGACGCTGATGTGTGCATAGGATCTCAAATCTGCAGTAATTATAATGTAAGCTGTAATTCTGTAGGTGATGGATTTTGTCCTGAAAATTATGGTAACTGGAATGCATGCGAGTTACAATCTTACGGGAAATGCTATCCCTGTGATCCAGATTGTGGAACTTGCGGTGGGGGAGGAGGCTGTCCAACGTGCAACCCTAATGAAACTATTCAAATGTTAACACAAAGTGAAGCAGATCCGTGCAGCAATATTGATATCCTTGTGACAGCTGAGCTAAGCACAACACCAGATACATTAGAAATATTAGATGGTGTAGATTTGACAAGCCCTGTTCTTTATACAGATACTTGTAATACAATAAGTTGTTCTCGCACATTTTCCAATCATCCTGTGTCTTGCGTTGGGGGAGATGATGAATGTCTTTCAGCTACTTCCACGGATTTAAAAACAAGAGGAATTAAAGTTACAAAATGCATAGAAATTAATCCAGAAGTTACAGCAAGTTTAATAGGATATCCAACTACTGGAACAATCGTTGTTTCTGGTAATATACAAATAAATACAAATGTTAAAAGTTTGCAGGGTGTAAAAAGAGGAAGTGTTTACATTTATAAAAAAGATCCTTTAACAAATGAATTTAGGCCTGTAAAATTTAATACAAATCCCAACAACGGAGATTATTGTTCTTTTAGATGTGATCCTTTAACACAGCCAAATTGCAATCTTCTAGGAATCCAGGAAATATTTACCTTACCGCAAAATTATGACTTTATATCTAACTTTGATACCACAAAATGCGATAATAAAGAGTTTAAAATAGAAGTCTTTGGTTATGATGGAAGAGAGAATTTTAATAGAGATGATATCGGTGATGAAAGCGAATTTGTGTTTACAATAGACAATCCAAATCCCCCATGTATAGATGAATGCATAATTTTTAATTCTAAATTATTAAATACAGTTTACTTTAAAATAAAATCATGGATCGTCTAAATAAAAAATCGGTTGTTTTTACGTTTATAGCTGTGACATTGTTATTTATAATAATATTAATTTTTTTAATTAACATAAACAACAGAACAAGTACAAAAATACAGACTACAAATATTAAAGTAGAAACATTAAATAACGTTGTAAAAAATCTGAATTCTACTTTACTGCCGGATGCCTTAAGGTCTTCTTCTAACCAGGCTATGATATCTTTGCTGGACTATGAATCCAACACTACTTATGTTATAGATGTAGAAGATTATCTTAGGCAAGTTATGAATGATGGGAATTACAATAGCGTTTTGCAAGAAGATATGTTCCAAGATAATCTTGATTTTACTCTAGTTCATACTTTAGATGAAGTAAGAAATCTAGCAGAAAGACAAGGTGCTATTTTTAATTATCAACCTCTTGATTTTAATACATTAACAATAAGGCAGGACGATCCATGGAATGTTGTAGTTGAGATGAGTATAAGTTATTCTCTAAGCGATGCAAAAAATGAAATAAGCTGGGATATTCAAGATAGGGCTATTTCGACTAGGTTAGATGTAGGGGATTACAGAGATCCACTTTATTTAGTACAGCCAGAATCAAGAAAGAGCATTTATATTATGAAAACACCCTACGCGAATTTTAACAATATAAATGATTTTATTGATCATGTTTATAATTTTTATTTTATAACTAATGTAGATGCGCCAAGTTTTCTGGAAAGATTACATGGACAGCTTGTTCCTTCCGGTACAAATGGAATTGAATCTATACTTAGCCCTGTTTTATTTTCAAATCCATCAGATTATTCAAATGTAGACCATCAGTATTTTTCCTTGATACCCGGGCAATGTGTTCAAGGGATGCCCAGCAACTTCTTCCTTGAGAGTTCGCATCTAACTTTTTATAATAGAATTAGCTGTTAAATTATTTTTTACCTACTTCAATCCTTGTTCTTGCTATTAAATTATTTATATCATTAGGATCAACGCTAGGATTTGTATTATAAATATTTAAATCACCTGCAAATATGCCTATGTTAATGTTCTGATTCACAACGTTATTCATTATATCACTTATTAGTTCCAGGGTATTATCAACGTTTTCAGGATCACCAGAATCATCATTAAGCTGGAATGCAATTATTTGCTCAACTACCTTAACATCCGTATTATTTATCTTTCCCTCATTGATTAAGTTGCTGATCTGAGGATAATAATTTAAATCAAGTTCATTCAATCTTATTTCAGAGAATGTTGTTAATATATCCTCGGAGTAAAAGTATTGCTGATTTAAGCTAAAGAAGGCTACTGAAAATGAATAAATAAGGGCAACGACAAATACGAATAATAATATTGCTAAAAATGCGTCTATGGAAAAGATAAAACCTTTTTTCATATTTAAGATGCTACGCAACCATATCCGCTTCCAGTATCCCCACCCTTAAGACCAGATGCCTCACATCTTTGATCAATTTTTAATTTTAAGCCAGTTGTTATCTGATAGCCATTTTCTAATGTCACTAATTCCTCTTCTGTCGGAGGAACTGCAGATGGTGTTAATTGAACTTCACCAGGTGCTTCCGGGACTGGCTGAACAACTTCATTTTGCTTTTTACCGCATCCAAAAATAAATATTAGAAAAAATAATATCAATATAATGCTTATATTTTTTAGAATTTTATTCATTTTTACCTCTTTTTTCAAGTTCTATAGATGATTTTCTTTTTATAAATTTTTCCATTATGCTCCTCCACCACCAATGTTACAATATCCACTCTGACAAGTTCCAGTCTGACTTCCAACAAAACATTTTATACCATTTCTGATATTTGTATGACTACAATATGCACTTATTGTTCCAGGATTATTACAGAAATCGTTTGTACAAGAATTATTATCGCCGCAATCTGTATCATAATAACACGCAACATTATAACAAACCCCAGAACTACAAATCTGCCCTGGCAAGCAAGAAGCATCTGCACAATTACTGCAAGTTTCTCCCGTTTCCTTTACACCATTACCACAAATAGCATTACAATTATTATCATTGTTCGCATTACAACCAGAAGGACAACAACCATCATTATTAGTACATGAACTTATTGTTGAACTTATTGAACAACCCGCATTCCACTGTCCTGGAGAATTACAAGTATTTATTGTACATGCATTTCCATCTTCGCATTGTGAACTGGAGGTGCAAAGTGGAACAACACATTCTTCATTATCATCACAAACCCCATTTAAAGGAGGATTTGTAGATGTTTTACAAAATGTATTTGGTGCATAAGGATCATAACTACATACCGCATTCCATTGTCCAGGAAATTTACACGTATCGGTTGTACATGAATTACCATCATAACAAGTTCCAATATTACATGCAGAGACAACACATATTGAAGGATCTGCATTGTTACAAACTCCTGATTGTCCTCCACTCGTTGTACATGCACTATTAACAGC
>CAZSJV010000033.1:0-3428 GCA_964607255.1 Candidatus Woesearchaeota archaeon
TTTATATTTAATTTTCTTGCCTGATAATCTGAACAATTGGACAAAGAAACAATTTCACCGTAATCTTTTGTTGTTGGCCTGTAAACCTCTATATCCTTTTGATAATATTTCCAGTCTGATAAATTTTTAGCGCATATGTCTATAATCCTATATGGTAATTTTAATAATTTTAAGATATCTTCTGAATTTTTTAATAATTCATCAAAATATTTTTCTGAATCCTCTGATTTGCAAAAAATAACCTGTTCAACCTTGTTAAATTGATGTGTTCTCCATAATCCCTTTTCATTTATTCCGTGTGCACCGACTTCTTTTCTAAAACACATTGAGTAAGAGAAATATTTTAACGGCAATTTTGATTCGTTGATTATTTCATTGTAATGCATTCCCAATAAAGATTGTTCTGAAGTCCCGATTAAATTTAAATCCTCATTTTCTATTTTATAAACAGACTGCTCAATTTCTTTTTTATCAAATGCCGCATATGCAACATTAGATCTCAACATTAATGGCGTTTCAACGTAAGTATATTTTTTCTTTTTTAAAAAATCTATTGTAAATCTTATCAGAGCTTGATTCAAATAAGCCAGTTCATTCTTAATATAATAAAAGCCATTTCCAGATGTTTTTGCAGATCTCTCAAAGTCAGCCAAATCTAATTCTTCTAATAATTCTACATGATTCTTAACTTTAAAATTAAATTTGGGAATTTTGCCGAATTTCTTGACAACTTTATCTTCTTTGCTAATTGGAACTTTATCAGAAATTAAATTTGGGAATTTTAAAAGATAATTATTAACTTTTTCTTTTATATCATTAACATCATCTTCTAATCTGGAAATTTCTTTTGGTAAAGATTGTGCTCTTAATAGTTCATTTTGATAGGACTTTCCTGCCTTTCTTAAAGAATTTATTTTTCCAGAAATGACATTGCGCTCGTGTCTTAAGTTTTCTAATTCCTGCAGGTTTTCCCTGTATTTTTTATCCAAATTGAGAATATCGTCGACAAATTCCTTTTTTTCGTTCTGATTTCTTTTCTCAAGATTCTTTTTTATGAGACTTGGATTATTTCTTATTAAGCCGATATCAAGCATAAGTCAATTAATCAAACATATTATATAAAGATTATGGTATATTATTCTCGGAAATATATATCAAAAGAAACATTTATAAATGAGTTGATTTTATTTGTTGATTGGGGTTAACAAAATTGGTTAAAAAAATAGAAACAATGTTTGAAGTATTCTTCAGAAAAAAACCTGCCTTAATTCTCGTAGCATTAAGAAGAAATACAAAGAACAGATACGGAAGCATTTTAGCAAAGGAAGTTGACTGTACTTATTCTCATGCCGTTAAAATCTTGCAGGATATGGAAAAAGCAAGATTAGTTAATTTTGAAAAGCACGGCAGAATCAAGAACATTGAGTTAACCGAACAGGGAAATAAAGTAGCCGAGCATATTGAGAAGATCAGAGAACTTCTTTAGAATTATTTTTATAATAAGTATACAACCCTTCTACATGTGTAATTTTGCACCTTGATAAGAACTTTCTGTATTTATCATTAACCTTGATTCCATTTCTATTTAACTCATGTTTTATCTTTTTATGCAGTCTTCTTCCCATCGGATCAAAATCAGTCAGAATAATAACCTCTTTATTTTTCCTTGCAATATGTTCTACCAATGAATAGATTGGCTTGTCTATTGAATCAACATTGTTTATTCCTAATTTGTTTAGTGCTTTAACATCTCTCTTACCCTCAACAAGTATCAAAGAACTATTGTCCTGCAAAATATGATTAACCCAGTTATCTATTCCCTGCATTGAAAGTGAAGAGATTAATTAGAATATAAATGTTATCATGGTTCTAAAAATTCAGGTTGCATCACGCTATACCCTAAAGCATATAGAGGATGGCTCCAAAATCCAATTAATCCAGAAAGATATTGGGGCAAGGTCATATTTTCTTTACTTTCTTTTTTCTTTGTATAAAAACCATGTAAACTTGGGTTTTTCATTAATTCCAATTCAAATCTGCTTTCTATGTTTTGATTATTCACTTCTGCCCAAAAGGCTTCTTTAGAATATATTCTTCCCATTCTTAAGGTATACCAATTCCCTTTAACTTTATCAAAAACTCTATCCAACTTTTGCTCTAAAGTCGGATTAAAAATTGGTTGCTCTGTATTTGTTCTTTTATTCATAGAATTATACTAACGGAAAAATTTAAAAACGTTATGAAAATAAACGGGCCCGATGGGATTTGAACCCACGACCCCTTGGTGACTCCAAGGTTAAGAGCTTCACTCGTATTACGTCAAGTGCTCTACCAGCCTGAGCTACGGGCCCTCAAGATTAAATCGCCTTTTATTAACTTTAAAAACTTATTGGAAAATTTTATATAATCTCAAAAAGACAATAAGATTATGAATTGGTTTTGGTTTGCCTTTGCTTCTGCTGTTCTTATTTCTATAGAAACAATCCTTGAAAAAAAGATATTAAAAAAAGAACATGCAATGCAATTCTCAACGATTCTGGCAATTTCAGTAGCGGTAATCTCGTTAATATTCCTTCCTTATTTAAATTTTGATAATATAAACATTGACTCGATTATTATAATTTATCTTAATTCATGGCTTGCAACAATCTCTTTTCTATTGGTAAGCAAGGCAATAAGACATATGGAAGTTAGTTTAGTAAGTCCGTTGCTTTCATTTGGTCCTATATTTATATTAATATTTTCATTGATAATTTTAAAGGAAAAAATAACAAATTTTCATCTTCTTGGAATATTCCTTGTTATGTTCGGAAGTTATATATTAAAAAGCAAGGAAAGTGATTTTTTCGCACCAATAAAAGAAATCATAAAATCAAAATATATTCATTATATCTTTATAGCATTGGCATTAAATGGGGTTACAGCCACATTAGACAGATATTTTCTAAAGGATGCTGTAAATATAGACCCGATTTCTTATTTCTTTTTAATAAGCATGTTTCTGGCAATCAATTACAGCATTTTAATATCTATTCTGCATAAAGGTCTTAAGGATATCAATAAGGGATTTGAAGTAAGCGGAATAATCATAATTATCCTAGCTATACTTGTTATATTAAGCAGGATATTTTTGTATCAGGCATTCTCGCAGGTATCTGCATTTTTAGCTGAGCCTGTAAAAAGAATTAGTGTGTTATTTGTTATATTATTTGGGGGACCGTTATACCATGAAAAACAAATATTTAAGAAGTTTATTGCATCTCTAATAATGCTGGGAGGAATATACCTTATAACTACATGAAAAACCTTACAATAAAATTAAATGAATTGAAAATAAATAATTATAACAGGCATGATGATAGTTTTTTATTGAATATCTTAATAGATGTAGAAGGTGAAAAGGATTTGTTGAAAAAAGAATTTAAAAT
>CAZSJV010000034.1:0-2938 GCA_964607255.1 Candidatus Woesearchaeota archaeon
AAAGGATTAATGACAATTATTTGGATAAGGCGGAGGTGGTGGAATGCAAGGATCATCTGCACTTACATCTTGAACACTACCAACTAATCCATCATAACTTTCTCCATTATAACTATCATTAACCCCAATTCCAACAAAAAATAATAATCCGACTATCAACAAAATAGCCATAACCTTAACAATTTTTTTCATTGTATACTCCTTCACCACTTTTTTAGGAGTATATCACCAATTAGATTAAAACCAGACGAACAAAACAGGATAAATTTAAAAGATTAATGCAAAACAAGAAACTCTTTTATCCAGCTATACATTAAGTTCGACTAACACAGACAATAAATCTTTTATATCATTACAAATAGAAGACAAGTAAATAGAAATGTTGCTGTTTAACTTTAGGGTTTTTTCGTAAGTTGACTTTGTCTCATTGAATAAGTTTTCCATCTTCTCTTTATCATAACTATAAAATAAATTATAATACTCATTCAAATGGCTATTAATCTTGTCATAAGTTTCAAGCGATTTGTCATTAATTTTAACTTTGTTGTTTAAATAAAATTTGTATAAATCCTTGTATTTGTCAGCGAGTTCTTCTAGACTCTTGATTAGATAATAGTATAATGGGGTTTTGCTGTAATTAACATAAACTTTTTTATTCAATAATCTAAGGCAATAATTGGAAAACTTATTTATGCTATCATCCATAAAATAAATATTTTTTAGATTACCCATATTGTTCTTTTTTATAGAATTTAAAGTTTCACCTGCTAAATCCAAAGTTAAAAGCCAGATTCTTCTCAACGCGGTATTAAATTCATCTTTGCTATGACCCGTTATATCTTTTATTATGCAGTAATTATTTCCCTGCTTTACAATTTCAAAACCAGTTATTTCATTTGAAAGAACATCATGAATTGTTTCTACATAATCATTGTCATCATAATTAAGATGTATTTCATCATAGCCAGATCTGTATAATGAGGTAATGTAGCTAATCCCAAGTCTTTTTAAATTTCCTATGCTAAATTGTTTTTTGTCTAAAGTGATTTCATTGTCATTTGTAATTCTTATCTCTCTATCATATTCTTCAACGTTTAATTCATCACCCTTTTTAATATTAAATTTTTTAGCCCATTTACTTGGCAGAGAAATAGTTAATGTTGCATCTCCGTGTAAAACAACTTTTCTTTTGATATTAATCCCCCCATTTCTGTTAATTTGTCTTAGTATATATATTTTTCTAATGTAAACATGTATACATTATGTGTACAATGTGATAAGAAAATATATATTATAATTTATCCAGAATTCTAAGTTAAGGATAAAATTTTAACATGGCAACAATAATAAGTTCAAAAAGACAAAATGAAAACGGCAAAGTAATATTAGAAGTAGCGTCCGACTATGATGAATTCTTGCAATTAAAAGGACATTTAGATAATATACATTTATTCACTGAAAAAGTAGCTGAGGTAAAAACCAATATAAGCCAAAGAGGAAAGAATGAGGCTACTAAGTATTTCTTAATACCGAGAGAGTTTAGAAGAGGCTTTAGATTTAATAATACAACTTCATGCCAAAGACTTGATCTTAAAGATAAGGTTGTTTTTGTATATGTTGTTGATAAGCTCAAAATAAATCCTTCTAGAAGAGAACTTGCTTTAAGAAGAATAGAGGGAAATTATGGTAGCTACCAAGAATCAAATTAACCTGGTAATTGCAGTATTTCTGTTATTTTTTGTTACTTTTGTAGATGCCCAGTATATTTTTGATATTAATTTTGAGATAATGAATGATGAAAAGATATTTTATCCCGGGCAAGAAATTATTGTTAGCATGGATATAAAAAGTTTAGGAATGATTAGAGACATTATAGATATTAAATTAGATTACACTATTGTAGACGAAAATAATAATTTAATAACAGAAAGTGAATCAACCATTGCTTTACACACGTCTTTAAAGACAACAGAGTATTTTAGATTACCAGATAATCTTGAGTCGGGAACTTATCATGTTAGAGCTAAGGTAAGTTACCAAGGTTATACAACAAACGCCTCTGATACATTTTATGTTAAATCAAAGTTCTTTATTAACTTAGAAAAAATTTTAAATAAATATCCCCTCGTTTTCACAGTCGGTCTTTCCTTATTTTTTATAATAATCATTTTTTTGATATTTAGTTTAATGCATAGGAATCGTTAAAGAAAACATTTATAAAATTAAGAATAACTTTAAAATTAATGGAAAGAACTTATGTTAATGATATTGTTAAGAACAAGGAAGTTTTATTACAGGGTTGGGTTCATGATATAAGGGAATTACAAAAAGCTAAATTTTTATTATTACGAGATATTACGGGAATCGTTCAATGTGTTCTAAAACAAGATAGTAAAGGTTTTAATGAAAAATTGACTTTGGAAAGCGTTATTCAAGTTAAAGGCAAGGTTAAAGATGCCAAGTTAACTTCTGAAGAATTATCTATAAATGATATGGAGGTTCTTGTTGATAATCTTGAAGTATTACATAAAGCTGAAAATTTACCAATGCAGGTTTTTGAAAAAGATAAGAATATTATTACTGATTTAAGTATAAGATTAGATAACAGAAGTTTAGATTTAAGAAAAAGAAGAGTTCAAAGTATATTTAAAATTCAATCTGAAATTTCTAATTCATTTAGAGAGTTTTTTAGAAAGAATAAATTTATTGAAATTCAAGTTCCAAGTATTATTGCAAGCGCTTCAGAAGGTGGAACTCAGTTATTTTCTGTTAATTATTTTGAGAAAAAAGCGTATTTAGCTCAAAGTCCTCAGTTGTATAAGCAATTATGTGCTATTTCTCTTGAAAAAGTATTTACTATTGCACCTGTCTGGAGAGCTGAGAAGCATAATACAATAAGACATTTGAATGAATCAAGGCAGATGGATATTGAAGTTGC